>VAZG01000316.1 GCA_005885285.1 Alphaproteobacteria bacterium
CGCAACAGCAGCCGGAACATCAAGAAGTGCGTGACCAGCAACGGCGGCACGATCACGGTGGGAATATAAAATGCCGCGCCGAGGACCCCGGGGGGCAAACCCACGCCGATCAAGCCCTGGTAGAAGGCAACCAGCAAATCGAGGGTACCCTCGATATTGAGCAGCCAAACCGCGGCCGCCGCCCAGGGCACGCGAGCCGATAGCGCCATCGTTGCGACGATAGCCAGCAAGGCCGCGGCCAGGTCGCCATAGGCCGCCGGTATTGCGAAGGCGGGCGAAATGGCGGGCGATACCACGCCAGGCACCAGAAAACTCAAGCCGACGAACCTGAACATGTGAGGCGCTGCGAGGGCGTTCAAAGCTTCTTCCCGGCGCATCCCCTGAAGCCGCGGCCATATGTAGAGCTGTGCCACTTTCGCGAACGCCACGAAATTTAGGACGACACTGATCCCGATGATTGCCTTGCTGTCCATCTTCCGCGTTCCACCCTACAATCTTCTCACCTGTATATGCCGCTATTTTTCAACAAGTCAATCCTATATGAAAAGCCCGCACATAAAATTGAATGATGTCATTTCTACTTCGGCGTGAATTCCTGACAGTTTCTGCTAATGCCTGCATCTACAGCCATCGGGTTGAGCTTGGGGATGACCCCCGCGATCTGGGAACATGCAGATGGATCGAAACCTTCGGGAAGCGATGGGATGCACGTGCCTCTGCATCAGGCGGGCGGCCCGCCAATTCACCCAAATCTATGATCATGCTCTTGAGCCGGCTGGATTGACCGTTACGCAATTCGGCCTCCTGGCCAATCTCTTCGGCGCCAGTCTCCGACGATCGGAGGTTTCATCGATTGGCGCGATTGCGGATTGGCTGGGCATGGACCCCACGACGCTGAATCGAAATCTGAAACCGTTGAAAGAACGAGGACTGGTGAAGGATCAAACAGACCCGTCTGACGGGCGCTTGCGCATCGTGCAGCTCACGGGGAAAGGGCGCCACAAATTGAACAATGCGATGGTCCTTTGGCGTCAGGCTCACGCGAAAGTCGAGCAGACGCTCGGCCGAAAACAGCGGCTGGCACTAAATGACATGCTCGATCAGTCGATGGCGAAGCTCGCGTCGATGAAATGACGAGTGGATTAGTCACGAAATTCCCTCTGCCTAAAAACAAAGGTTCGTCACCACGTTCCCACGCTTGTCCTTGATTGTATAAGGGCATCGCAAGCGTTCCAGTGCCTTCTTGGCGTCTTCGTCGCCAAGCGCCGCCGCTCTTTCGTAATAGGCTTTCGCAGCCGACGAATCCTTCGGTCCGCCACGGCCCTCTTGCGTGAACGCGCCCATCCGCTCCAGCGCGCCCGGATGATTTTGTGCGGCGGCCTTTTCAAACAGGGTCCGCGCCTGCACATCGTCCTTTTCGCCGCCGGTGCCTCCCGCCAGCAACAGCCCGAGCTGATATTGCGCTTCGGCGTTGGTCTCGGCGGCCTTCGCGAGCAGCTCCCTTGATCTTGCGGGATCGGCGGGCACGCCCCCGCTGCCGCCAAGGGCCGCAAGGTTGCTGACGCCGCGCGGATTGCCGGCTTGTGCCGCGCGCTCGAACAATTTGCGCGCCTGGGCTTCGTCCCTCGCCACGCCGGCGCCGGTGCCATAGAGCACGCCGAGTTCGACCATCGCCGATGTCGAGCCCTTGTCCGCTGCCTTGCGCCAGGCGGCGATCGCCTCGGGCATCGCCCGGTTCGCGGCGTAGGCGCGGCCGAGTTCATACATCGCGCGGCGCGAGCCGCCCGCCGCCTTCTTGCAAAATTTGATCGCCGTTTCGATATCCGACGGTGCCACCTCGGCCACACCCTTGATGTCGGCGGGCTTGTCGGGGTCCGCAGCATCCGCGGCGAGCCGATCGCACAGCACGAGATCGGCGGATTGCGCGTGCGCCGATACCGGGGCGAGCACGACAATGGTCGCGACGAGAACAAACCCATGAAGCCGTTTGGTCATGGGCGCGAGGTTGCTTCGATGCTCCGGCAAATTCAAGGCTCTAAACCGGTGTCCCGCAGCACGGGCGCGACCTCGGGCGAAGCCAGGTACTTCAACAGCCGATCGGACGGATCGATCTTCATCGATGCCGCCATTCGCCCGGCGGAAAACACCGCTGGCGTTTGCAGCTCAAGCGGTATTGCGCCGACGACCTCGATGCCTGTGATCTGCTTCAGCTCGCTGATCTGCTGCACGGCAAGATCGGCCTCGCCCGTGACGAGACGGTCGGCGGTAAAGCCGGACGGGGTGATTGTGGCTCTTGCGTTGACTTCGGCACTGATGCCCATCCGCTCGATCAATTGCGCAAACAAAATGCCGCTGGCCCCGAGCCGGGAATAGGCCACGGAGCGGGCGCCCAGCAAAGCCGCGCGCAGCGCGGCCTCGCTTGCGATATTGGGGTGCGGAAAGCCTTGACGCACTGCAATGCCGACAAAAGAGCGCGCGAGGTCGACGCAACTCGCCGCCACCACCCGCCCCTCGCCCGCGAGTGCATCGAGGCCTTCGCGGGTCATGACGAGCACGTCGGCATTCTCGCCGCCGCGCACGCGATCGAGCAACGCAAGCGTCGGTGCAAAGTCGGCATCGATCCGCGTTGCCATCAACGCTTCGTATTGATCGGCAAGGCGATGCACCGCTCCCTTCAGGGCCAAAGTCGAGAGCACGCGGACAGTGTCGACCATCGGCGGCTCAAGCCCGGCGCATCAGCTTGAGCACCGCCGTCAGTCGAAGGCTGCGCTTGCCGGCGAGCGCAGTTGCTTCCAACAGCGCGCCCTCCTCCTCGCAGCTGCCGGAAAAGCCGATGCCGACCTCATGGCCGCCGAACACGGAGTTATTGCCTTTGGCGGGCGTGTGTTCCTGGTTGAGGATCTGTCCCTTCCAGCGGCCGTTCTCGGAGGTGTAGGTGCCGAGATAATAGGACGATGCATCGCCGCCGAGAATGCGGCCGTCATTGAGCAGCATGACACCGGTCAAGCCGCCCTCGACACCGTCGAGCATGCGCAGGTGAATGGAATAGAGCCCGTTGACGATGCCGCCCTCACCCACCCCGCCGGCAATCGGGATTGACTGCTCCTCGACCGGGGTCATCACGGACTGAAACAGCGCGTCCGGCACTTCGTTCAAGCGGCCTTCGAACCGATAGCGCGCGCCATCCAGTTTGCCGCGTGCGAGCAGCGTCGCATCGTCGGTGCCGGCCATGGCCGGATAATTCGGGTCCGGGTTGTGACGGACCGTGGTGATCTCGATCGCGATCTCGCCGCCGAGGTCTTCGTAGGTGCCGATATGCGCAAAGGCCGAATTGCCGCCGAGCATCTTGCCGGCACCGGCATGCATCACGCTGTGGCCGACCGCTTGGCCCAGTTGAAACTTGACGGTGTAAAACCCGCCGAACATGCGCGTCCCCGGCATTGCAATACCGCTATCTAGCGCGGTTCATAACGCAACGAAACGGATTTGAAACGTGCCATAAAAAGCAATGATCCGCCAAAGCGGTCAAGCTTTGGCGGATCACGGTTGCAGCCAGGAAACCCCTCTCCATCCCAGACCAAGCAGCAGCCTTGGAATAGTCAGCCGCCGCCTTGGATTAGGCAGCCACCTTGGCGCTGGTCGGCACCGATGCGATCGTCTTCAGGATCTGCGAGGCGATCTGGTAGGGGTCGCCTTGCGAGTTCGGGCGGCGATCTTCCAGATAGCCCTTGTAGCCGTTGTTGACGAAAGAATGCGGCACGCGGATCGATGCGCCCCGGTCTGCAATACCGTAGCTGAAGGTGTCGATCGATGCGGTCTCGTGCTTGCCGGTCAGGCGCATGTGATTGTCTGGTCCGTAGACTGCGATGTGATCGGCGCGGTTGGCCTTGAACGCTTCCATCAGCTTCTCGAAATACTCCTTGCCGCCGACTTCGCGCATGTATTTGGTCGAGAAATTGGCGTGCATGCCGGAGCCGTTCCAGTCGGTGTCGCCGAGCGGCTTGCAGTGGAATTCGATGTCGACGCCGTACTTCTCGGTCAAACGCAGCATCAGGTAGCGCGCCATCCACATCTGGTCAGCGGCGGTCTTGGAGCCCTTGCCGAAGATCTGGAATTCCCATTGACCCTTCGCCACTTCGGCGTTGATGCCTTCGTGGTTGATGCCCGCGGCGAGGCAAAGATCCAGATGCTCGTCCACCATCTTGCGGGCGATGTCGCCGACATTCTTGTAGCCGACGCCGGTATAGTACGGCCCCTGCGGCGCGGGATAACCTGATGTCGGGAAGCCGAGCGGACGGCCGTCCTTGTAGAAGAAATATTCCTGCTCATAGCCGAACCAGGCGCCTTCGTCGTCGAGAATGGTCGCGCGCTTGTTCGAGGGGTGCGGGGTTTTGCCGTCAGGCATCATGACTTCGCACATCACCAACACACCATGGGTGCGCGCGGCGTCCGGATAGACAGCGACCGGCTTGAGCACGCAATCTGAATTATGGCCCTCGGCCTGCATGGTCGAGCTTCCATCGAAGCCCCACAGCGGAAGCTGGTCCAGCGTCGGAAATGAGCCGTATTCCTTGATTTGCGTTTTGCCCCGCAGATTTGGCGTCGGCGTGTATCCGTCGAGCCAGATATACTCGAGCTTATACTTCGTCATTGAGCTCTCTCTGTGTTGGTAATGCGAAAAATGGGAACCAAGTCCTAATGATCCGCACAGGTGTACCCGGCCACCATCGGCCGTTTCTTTCCAAGCAATTAAAATGCCAGAACCCTCCTGTGCAGGGCTTATCCACACACCGGAAGTTGTCCGGCGGCGGCGATGCCTGATCGCCCTTGAGGGTGCGGCATAGAAGCGCGGGTGCGCGCTTTTGCGAAGTGGGGAAACCACGGATTTAGGGCAGCGTCACGCCCCTTTCTGCGGCAGTTCACGCCGGACAGCCGCCGCCGATTAAAGGTGCGGCAGTCGCCCGCAACATCCGCTGAGTGCGCCGGCTCGGCCTGGCAACCTTCACACCGGCCCAAGCGTTAGTCATCTGCCCACTGCCTTGCAGGGTGCAGACCTGGAAATGCCTACAAATTAGACATCCGATGATTTTCCTTTGATCAGGTTGCATCAGCGCGAGCACCAACGATATCGCACTTAGGTAACTGCAAGAGAACGAGTCGGGCGCACCATGAGGTCAAGCGCTTCGACGCAAGGAGAATGAAATGAACACGAGTTTTAATCAGGGCTCCGCCAAGATCTATCAATTCCCAGCCGGGGGTCGCGCGGCCCTCGGCGGACGTCGCTATGACGAGGTCCAACCGGCGGGCGCGCTCGGCGACCACCGCATCAACGAGGCTGCCTGCAGCGAGAGCTGGTATCACGAGGCGGCCATTCAGGAAGCTAAGTCCAAGCCGTTGCGGGAAAGCTGATGCCATGCATCAATCGGGCACCGGCGCGCTGCCGGTTGGTGGATATCAAGAACTGAAAAAGGGTCGGAACGAAATCGTTTCGGCCCTTTGCTTTAGATGAGTTCGCACGCCGTTACCGGTCGCCTCGCGTGCCTGACCGTAATGGCGGCCTTGGAGATGTTCAGTGTGACCCCGCCGCCCGAGTAGGGCGAGCCCAATAGCACAAGGCGCTTCGTAAGGGTGACGGCTCTGCCGTCGATCTGCACATAGGCGTGCGTGTCATAGGCGTAAAAAGCCACGATAAACTGCGTACCGTCGCCGCAGCGATAGGTACGGAAACTCTGCGCCAACGCCCGCGGCACGACGGCCAGGGTTCCGGCAGCCGACAGGGCCGCCGCCAAAATAATCGCCTTGCGCCAATTCATGATTGCCCCCTAAAGCTTGCAACCAGACAACCGCGTCGTCATTTCTACGCCGCAGAGCATGGCTTAAGCCCATTCGATGTCAAACTCCCCTGCCCGTCATCTCAATCTTGAGGGCGCCAGCAATTTTCGCGATCTCGGCGGCTATGCCGCTCGCGACGGGCGCAAGGTCCGCTGGCGGCAGATCTTCCGCTCCAATCACCTCGGCCATGTCACGGAGACCGACATTGCAATCTTGCGCAGCCTGGGCGTGAGAAGCGCGTTCGACTTTCGCGGCACCGAAGAACGTGTCACCGCGCTCTGCGGCATCGGCGAAATCGCGGTTCATTCGCTGCCGATCGAGCCGACCGTGGTTGCGTCGTTGCGCGCCCGCGCCGCGGCCGGCACGGCGCTGTCGTCAATCGATGCGGTCGACGTGATGCGCGATTCCTACCGCGACTATGTGCGTCACAACACGCCGAGCTTCCGTGCCCTGTTCGGCCATCTGCTGGAGGATCGTGCGCCGCTCGTGATCCACTGTACCGCCGGCAAGGACCGCACCGGCTTTGCCTGCGCGCTGATCCTGCATGCCCTCGGAGTGCCCGACGACGTGATCGCCGACGATTATCTGCTTACCAACCGCTTCTACCGGCGCGACCCCAACTCCAGCAGCGATCTTCCGGATGAAGTCAGACGAGTGCTGGGGTCGGTCGAAACGTCGTTCCTGGCCGCCGCCTTTGAGGCGATTGCGGAAGAATATGGCGGCCTGGAAAGTTATTTCAGCGACGGGCTGGAATTTGGCGCAACGCACCGCGCGCGACTGAAAGCGCGCTACCTCGAAGCTTGAACGAATTGCTTACGCGGCGGCTTCCATTTCCGCGTCCAGGTCGGAGATGACCTCCTCGAATGCCGAGATCGCCTGCTGAACCGCGGCGATCTGCATCAGCTCCCAGCCGCTGACCGGGCCGTTGCGGTTTTGCAGGGCGACGATCAGATCCCGCCGCTGTTCCTTCAACTGAACGAGCGGCAAGCCGTGGTCAGGTAGATGTTTCATCAGTCCAGCCCCTGGATTGGAAGAGCATCACAATAGCCTGATCTCTCTGCGATCCGCTTACAAAAATCCGGCAAATTTTATCGATCGGCGTAAAGCGCTGGACGTCGGCGCTTACGCGGGCGCCGCCGGTACGATTCCGACCGCGTCACCGATGGCGCAGTCGAAGGCTTGCGTAACACAGACGTTGGCAAAATCGGTCTGATGCAATCCGTCCTGACCGATCAATTTCGCCTGATCGATCTTGTCGACCGTCACCCAGCGCTCCATCAGCGCGAAGCGCGGAAACAGATTGATCTCAGCGCTCGTTGCGACGGCCGATATCAGCGACACCATCAGCCTGGTGTCCTTCTCTTTCTGCTCTTTCGCCGCCTGATCCTTTTCCTGTGCTCCGAGAAGAACCGGAGCGTATTGCAGGTCCATCAGGATGACGTCCATCTCAAGGCCCTTGAGCCGGCTCAGCCCCGTCGCAATGGTTCCGGCAACGCGATGGGGGTCATACAGAGTCCGGTGATAGATCGCATTCGTTCCAACCTGCCAGATCGCCAGCGTCGGGGCTTCCGCAATCACGTCAGGCTCGAACCGCGAAAGCTCTTCTGGCGCCTCCTGACCGCCGATACCTCTGTTGAGGACGTCAATCATGCGGTCGGGAAATCGCTTCCTGAGCGCCAACTCCAGGCGGGGCGGCAAAGGAATGACATTGTCTTCGCCTGAAATCGACGACGAGCCGATCGCCACCACCTTGGTCTTTCGCTGTCGTTTGAGGCTCTCGGCGAAATGCGGAAGCGAAAAGTTGAGTTTGACGAGATCGAGATGCGGATCGCAAGGCGCGTCGGACATGTCGGCATCCTCTGCGGAACTGATCTATCGTATACCGTATTGGGATGTGGTTCACGGCATTGCAAATGAATTTCGCCTGGGTAGTGTGAACGTCGCTCGCTCGGCGCCGGAGGCCAGATCATGGATGGAAAAGTCGTTGTTGTGACCGGCGCCCTGGGCGCGCTTGGCAAGGTGGTCGCAGAACAGGCGCTCGCGCGTGGCGCCGGGGTGGCGGGCATCGATTATGCGCCATCGCAGGCAGCAGTGGCCACGAACCGGATCGAGATCGGCGGCGTCGACCTCTCGGACGCGGCGCAGGCCAAAAAGGCGATCGATGCGGCCGCAGCGCATTTTGGCAAGCTGGACGCGCTGATCAATATCGCCGGCGGCTTTGCATTCGAGACGGTCGCCGACGGCGATATGAAAACCTGGCAGCGCATGTATGCGCTTAACGTGTTGACCGCGCTGAACGCCTCGCGGTCGGCGATACCGCATTTGATCGCCTCCGGCGCCGGCCGCATTATCAATGTCGGTGCAATGGCCGCGTTGCAGGCGGCCTCCGGCATGGGCCCATACGCCGCGTCGAAGGCCGGTGTGCACCGCCTTACCGAAGCCCTTGCAGCGGAATTGAAGGGCAAGGTCACGGTCAACGCGGTGCTGCCGTCAACCATCGATACCCCGGCAAACCGCGCCGGCATGCCGAGGGCGGATTTTTCGAAATGGGTCACGCCGAAGGAGTTGGCCGACGTCATCTTGTTTCTCGCCAGCGATGCCGCCAGCGCAGTTACCGGCGCGCTTCTTCCAGTGAGCGGACGGGTCTGAACCAAGCCCCTGATCAAACGCTTGATGGATTTTCAGCTAGACTGATGGACATTGAGTCGCGGGCCGCTCCGCGGCGCCGGAGTCTTGGCTTGGAAACCGCACTCTACCTGCCCGTCAAACGATTCCTGGAAAACCTCGGCTTCACGGTCAAGGGCGAGATCGGCGGCTGCGACTTGGTCGCTCTCAGCGCCGATGATCCTCCTATTGTGGTGATCGGCGAACTGAAACTCGTGTTCAACCTCGAACTCATCCTGCAGGCTGTCGATCGTGCCGGTGCCGGTGACGAAGTCTGGATTGCGGCCAAGATGTCCGCGCGCGGCAAGGGCCGCGAGAGCGATGCGCGCTATCGCAATCTCTGCCGCCGCCTCGGCTTTGGCATGCTTGCGGTGACGAACAGCGGCGCGGTCGAAGTAATCGTCAAGCCGCCGACGACGGCGCCTCGCCGCGATCCGAGGAAGCGCTCGCGCCTCGTCGCCGAGCATCGGCGACGCCAGGGCGATCCGGCGACGGGGGGTCGCCCGCGCGCGCCGATCATGACGGCTGACCGTCAGCAGGCGCTGGCCTGCGCCTGCGCGCTGTCGCAAGGGCCGCGGCGGGTACGCGACCTCAAATCCGAAATTCCCGATGCGCCGAAAATCCTGCTGCACAATGTCTATGGCTGGTTCGATCGGGCCGAGCGCGGAATCTACGTGCTCACCGACGCTGGACGCGCTGCGCTCAAGCGCTGGCCGCAACAAAGGCCGCAATCGGCTGATGCGGCCGATGCAGCGCCCTGACGAAGCCAGAATCAAAGATTAGAATTAAAAGCTCGCGGGCGGGAAATGATCGTGGGTGACGGACAGCGACAGAGCGGCAGGATTCGTCCGACGAATCCGACTATCGAGATGCAACAAAGCCACAAGGCCTCTGAAACCGTCAGTGCATAGCTGGATTGCCGCACCAAATTCATATTGCAATGCAACATCAGGGCACCTAGGTATCTCGGACCGAATGACGAGGCCCCAATGAGCGAAGACTGGAATACCAAATATGGGAAGCGACGCGTCCGACGCGATCCGCCGACGCTGGATGAAGCGATTTTCGCAGCGGTCGGCATCACCGACGATCAGGATCAACAGGCGGAAATCGCGGCGTCACTGATGGGGCTGCCGCTCGAAAACGTTCAAGCCGAAGTAAAGAAGCTCGGCCGTGCCTCCGCCCGGGTCGCTTCGACGCGCGTGATCGCCGGCGAACAGGGCGCGCAGCGCTCCGTCGTGGTCGAGCGCCGCGTGGTGCGGAGATTCGGTAACGACAAGCGAACCGGCACCTGATTTTCGCAGGACCTGATTTGCGCAGGACCTGATTGCGTAAGACCGCTTGAGCCGTTTGATCGATTCCAAATCAGCGAGCGGCTCAGGACAGCATCTTGGGTCAGGCCGCCCGGCCCCAGCCATACATCCGCAATACCATTCGCCAATAGGCGCGGTTGAAATTTGCTATCGCGCGCGCGGCGGCAAGCGTTGCTTGGAAACCCACGGGCGCCGATTCCAGCTGATTTTGCTCGATCAGATCAATGGTGCCGGTGGATTCGCCGTGGCGGAACGTCAGATGTGCCCCGAACTTCCTGGCGAGCGCCCGCATCGGTTGGTTTTGGGCGCCCGTGGTAATCCGCAGGGAGCGATAGCCCTTCGCGTACGCTTCCGCGATCAGCTGCCTGAATAGGAAGCTGCCGACGCCGCGCCGCCGTACCGATGTCTCCACGCTGAACGCGATCTCCGGCAGCAAGTCGGATGATTGATCCGGCGGATGCAATTCGGCCGCGCCGCGCACCACGCCATCCTCGAAGTACGCGATGATGATGGTGCCGTCGTTGGCGCATTTTTCGGCATAGCGCTCGA
>VAZG01000620.1 GCA_005885285.1 Alphaproteobacteria bacterium
ACGGCCACCGTCATCACAACGTCGTTAGCCCGGGTTTCAATTTCAGCGCATTTATGGGATTTTGCAGGCGTGAACCGCCAAATCAACATACGCCGCCTGCTCGCGATCGCTGTGATCGCCGGGCTCGTGTTGGCTCCGCTTTCCCGACCTGTCATGGCAGGTACGGCATCGGATGCCTCGATGCCGGCCGTAGCAGACGACATGTCCATGTCGGCCATGGCCGACGAGATGACAGCCGACATGCCGTGCTGCCCCTCAAAGGCCCCTGCCCCGGCTGACTGCGACAAGTGCATCTACATGGCGGCCTGCATGATCAAGTGCTTCACCGGCTTGTCGGCTGCCACATTCGGTCTGCCGTTTGCGGCTTCCACCCAAATTGCGCCGCCGCAAAACGATTTCTGGCCCGACGGCCTGGGCCATCCGCCTCCCGAGCATCCTCCTCGAATCCTGGTCTGATCGGCGCGTCCAGCGCCGGTGCTGCCGCGTGGTCTCAAAGCCGCGCGGACAAACGCACGCCGCTTTGCGGCAGACCAACGAAATTGAGGAATCTGAAATGAAGACGTCTCGCTACGCGCGCGGCTTGCAGGCTGCGTTTACCGGCATTGCGCTGCTCGGTTCGGTCACCATCGCCCGCGCCGACATCAAGGACTACAAGTTCGAACTCGTCGATCAAAGTGTGCAGGCCGGACCGGACAAGGTCATCACCGTAAGGCTGATGAACGTCAGGACCGGCAAGCCCGTACCCGACGCCGTTATTTTTGCGACCCGTCTGGATATGGCGCCGGATGGCATGCAGGAGATGGTGACCAAGGTCACGCCGGTGCCCGGCACCGAACCCGGCACCTATCGCTTCATGGCTACCTTAAGCATGGCCGGGCGATGGCAGCTTTCGCTCGGCGCCAAGGTGCAGGGCGAAACCGGCACGGTCGAGAACAAAATCGTCGTCACGGCGCAGAAATGAGCCGCGCTGCGTTCACCAGCGCCGCCGTCGCCGCGTTGATCGCGGCGGCGGCAGGCGGGTTCATCGCCGGTCGCGCCCAGCATCCCCCGGCCGAAACGTCAATGGCCGTGGTGACGCAAGCGGCCGCGCAGAGCGGTGGCACACCGGTCTATTATCAGCACCCGGATGGCAAGCCATCTTATTCGTTGACGCCGATGAAGACGCCGGACGGGCGTGACTATCGCGGCGTGCCGGCCGATGCCGATCTCAGTTTCGAGGAAGCCTCCGCTCCCGAAGCCGCGCCGGCCGATCGAAAGATCAAATATTACCGCAACCCGATGGGCTTGCCGGACGTCTCGCCGACACCAAAGAAAGATTCGATGGGTATGGACTACCTCCCCGTCTACGAGGGCGACGAAAGCGACGACGGCTCAATCAAACTGTCGGCCGGAAAGATCCAGCGCACCGGTGTCAAATCCGAGCCGGCGGCACCACGCGTGATCCGGACGATCATCCGGGCGCCTGGCACCATACAACTCGACGAACGCCGTATTTGTCGGTTCTCAACGGCTCATTGGGCAGCCAGGCCTTGAAAGGCGCGCGGCGGCGATTGGAGAATCTCAGCGTCCCCGAAAAGGTCATCGTCGAGATCGAGCGCACGCGCGAACTCCCGCCATCAGTGCCATGGCTGGCGCCGCAGGATGGCGAGATCATCGAGCGCGCAGCGGTGAACGGAATGCGCGCCGGCCCGGGCGATGTGCTGTTCCGCATCGTCGACCATCAGGTCGTTTGGGTTCTGGTCGATGTCGCCGAGCGCGAACTGGATCGGATTGCCATCGGACAGACGGTCGACGTGCACCCGCGCGCGTTCGCGCATCGCACTTTCAGCGGGAAAGTAACCCTGATCTATCCGCATCTGAACGCGCAGACGCGTACCGCTCGTGTTCGCATCGAACTTCCGAATCCGGATGAGCTATTGCGCCCTGAGATGTACGTGGATGCCGAGATCAACACCGGGAGTTCGGAGCCCGTGCTCGCCGTGCCGGACAGCGCCGTTCTCGATACCGGGAGCAGGCAGGCGGTCTTTGTCGACAAAGGCGATGGCCGGCTTGAGCCGCGTGACGTCAAGCTCGGGCAGCGCGGCAACGGCTATGTCGAAATCCGCGAGGGTGTTGCCGAAGGCGAGCCGGTCGTCGTCTCCGCCAACTTCCTGATCGATGCGGAAAGCAACCTGAAGGCAGCGCTGAAGGGATTTTCGCAAGCGGGAGGGCAACCATGATCGCCCGTCTGATCGACTGGTCGGCCCGTAACCTGCTGCTGGTCATCTTCGGCGCCGGATTCGCGGCGGCGGCCGGAATCTACGCACTGGTCCATCTGCCGCTGGATGCGATCCCGGACCTCTCGGATACCCAGGTGATCGTCTACACCGAATATCCCGGCCAGGCGCCGCAGGTGATCGAGGACCAGGTCACCTATCCCTTGACCACGGCCATGCTGACGGTGCCGAAATCGAAAGTGGTGCGCGGGTTCTCGTTCTTCGGCGTGTCCTTTGTCTACGTCATCTTCGAAGACGGTACCGACATCTATTGGGCGCGTTCGCGCGTGCTCGAATTCCTCAACGGCGCAACCTCGCGATTGCCTGCCGGCGTGACGCCGACCATCGGCCCGGACGCCACCGGCGTGGGATGGGTTTACCAATATGCGGTGATGTCGAAGGAACTGAATCTTTCCGATACCCGCACCATCCAGGACTGGAATCTGAAGTTCGCGCTGGCCAAGGCCGAAGGCGTGGCGGAGGTCGCAAGCGTCGGCGGTTTCGTCAAGCAGTACAACGTCATCCTCGATCCTCAGCGGATGCGCGACCTCGGCATCACCATGCAAAGGATGCGGGATGCGATCCGTGCCAGCA
>VAZG01000408.1 GCA_005885285.1 Alphaproteobacteria bacterium
GAAGCCATCGGCCGACCTTTCCGAAATAGCCGTCAGTCCCTGTCCGGAGCTGCCGCGGATGCCGCGGTTCGACATGCTCAAGGTGGGCGTATTGGGGATAGACCAGGAGACCCGTGGGGACCGCGAACGACGCGCTTTTCGCCTCATTGGGCAACCGGCCGAAGCCGAGCGGACGGCCGATCCGCACCGGCCGGCCGAGGACCTGGGTCGCAAGCTCGACCAGGCCGACAAGCTGCGAGGCGCCGCCGCTCAGCACGACTCGCGCCTTGGGTTCCGCCGCAAAGGGAGAATCCGCAAGCCTGTCCCGGACCATTTCAAAAATCTCCTCGGCGCGATGCCGTACAATGTTGGCGATCGTGGCGCGGGATACAATTTGGGGAGCTTCCCGCTCGTTGTCGCCGGCGGTCGGCACGGACATCAACTCACGCGCGTCGGACCCGCCGGTCAGCACGGTGCCATATAACGTCTTGATTCGCTCGGCATCTGCAATGCAGGCGCTCAAACCCCGGGCCAGGTCCATGGTGATGTGGTGGCCGCCGACGGCAAAGCCGCTGGCATGCAGGAAGCGGCCGCCGGAATAGGTCGCAATCGTCGTGGTGCCGGCGCCCATCTCGATCACCGCGGCGCCCAGATCGGCCTCGTCGTCGGTCAGGACCGACAGTCCGGCAACATAGGGGCTCGCCGCCATGGCTTCGACATTGAGGTGGCAGCGTTCGACCACCAGCATCAGGTTCCTGGCGACCGTGGCATCCGAGGTGACGACGTTCATGTCGACGCCGAATTTCCGCGCTACCATGCCTCTGGGGTCGCGAATGCCCTTGACGCCATCGAGGGCGTAGCTGACCGGCAGCGCGTGCAGCACGGTGCGCCCCGCCGCGGTGGCGTGGCGCATGCCGGTCGAGGTGACGCGGGTGACATCGGCAGGCGTGACCGCGCCGCCGTGAATATCGGCGGCTGCCTCGATCAACTGGCCCTGCAGCCGGCCGCCCGATACCGGGAGCAGCACCGATTCGACCCGGACCTTGGCCATGCGTTCGGCCAGCGCCACCGCTTGCCGCACCGCCTGTTCGCATTCGGCGAGATCGACCACCGCGCCGGCCTTGACGCCGCGCGACTGGATCTGGCTGCCATCGGGCGCGTCTTCGGCGTCTGGTTGCGGTCAAGGCCGGTCATGCTTCGCCGGCCTTCTTCTTGGGCTTCTTTTCCTTGAACAGTTCTTCGTGGGCCTTTGCCGCATCGTCGGATAATTGCACCGTCAGCCGATCCGGCAGGCGCATGTCAACGGCGACGATGTCGCGCGAGAACAGCTTCTCTTCCTTGTCGAGCTTGCTCAGTTCGGCAAGCGCATTGTCGACATCGTTTTCCGGCAGGCGAACGTCGACACCGTCCTTGAGCCGCAGATTCCAGCGCCGCTCGCCGACGAAGACCGCGGCCCTGGTGACGGAGTTGACCTGCGGATAACGCGCCAGCAGCGCCAGGAAATCCCTGGCATGGGTTTCGGCGCCCTTTCCTACCACCAGCGGCAGCGACACGAAGCGCTGCGGCAGATAGGGCTCGAGCACGGCGCCGTCATCCGATATCACCGAGATCCTGCCGTCCCGCTGCCACAGCGCGAATGCCGAACGCTCGACGATATCGATCTGAAGCTGGCCAGGATAAAACTTCAGTACCGTGGCCTCGGCGATCCATGGATTTGCCTTCAGGCGCTCGCGCACGGTCGCGGCATCAAGGAATAATAGCGACGAGTGGCCGTTGACGCCGCCGATCGCAAGTATCTCGTCCTGGCTCAATTGCTTACGGCCGTTGATCGCAACGGACGCGATCCGGAACCCGGCTGAATTGGCGATGGCATTGCGCGTATCGCTCGCGGCTCGGCTCAATTCCTCGAGATGGCCGCCCTTCACGACGCCAAAGGCGGCACTGCCGAGCAGCATCAGCACGGTCGCGGCGATGCCGGCGCGGGCCGGCAGATAGCGCTCGACCAGCGCAATCCAGCGATGCGAGGGCGTGCGATCGAGCGTGAGCTGGGCGCGCGGACGGCAAAGCTGCTCGCGCAGCAGCACGACCGCGCCAATGGCGGCCGCTTTCAGGTCGGTCGCTTTCGGGTCAGCCTCGGGCCCCAGCGATCTTGCGGATCGAGCGAGGCGTCCTGCACCGTCCATTGCACGAGCTCGTCACATGTTGCCCGCAAACGCTTGCGAGTTCTGGCACAAATGATGTCCTGGCCGGGCCGGGCCGCGAGTTCCCTAGATGCGGTCGCGGAAAGCGGAAAATCCGCAACAGCTCACGCCCCCGGCAGCCAGCGCCACATGCGCCGCCAGCGTTAACCTTCTGACTTCCTGGTAAACAAAGGGTAAATCAGGTCAGCCCTGGGCGTGATTTGATCCGCCCTGTGAGTACTTTGCCGCAAAATATTAATAATTTTACCTATTGGACGCCCGATTCCCGCGCCTGGCCGGACCTGCCCTGAAAGATTTCCGCTATTTCCGCGCGCGCTGTGCCGCGAGCTTGATCTGGTCGTGCAGGAAGTCGGCGAATTCGATGCCCTGCGCCTTGAGCGCCTTGGGATAAAGCGAAGCCTTGGTCAGACCTGGCAAAGTGTTTGTTTCCAAATAGATCGGCCCCTTGTCCGACACGATGAAGTCGGAGCGGGAATAGCCGACGCACGATAGCGCTTGATGCGCCCGGAGTGCCTGATCCTTAATCTCATCGGTCGTTTCGGGCGCGAAGCGGCCGGGACATATTTCCTGCGTCGACTTCGCGAGATATTTAGCGACGTAGTCGAACCCGCCGTCCGCGGGCACGATCTCGATCGGCGGCAGCGCGATCACCGAACCGTCGGATTGCTCCAGCACGGCGCAAGTCGCCTCCACGCCCGCGATGAAGGGTTCGATCATATAATCTTCGGTCTTGGCGGCGCGGCGAACGGCGACCAGATCCTGCTTGGAATTGACGAACAGCAAGCCGTAGCTCGATCCGTCGCGTACGGGTTTTGCGGTCAGTTTGCCGTATTCCGCCAAAGCGGCATCCAGCTGTTCCAGCATGATGCCCTCTGGCGCTTTCACGCCCGCAATTGCGGCAAATCGCTTGGCGGCGATCTTGTCGAAGGCGAGATGCGAGGACGCCGAGCCCGATCCGGTGAAGGGGATGCGGCGCATCTCGCACATCGCCTGAAGCTCGCCATTCTCTGCCCTGCCGCCGTGCAGACCCATCACCAACAGCCGATCTTCGGCCTTTGCCTGATCCAGCGCCCGCTCGAGCGCGACGCCACGATTGCCCGGCTTGAACTCGTCTTCGAACGGCCGCGCGTGGTTGAGCAGCGCTTCGGAGCGCACTTCATGCACGGTGTCGGCAACGTCCCAGAACCAAAGGTCAGCTTCCGGCAACGCCTGATGCAGCGCCTGAGCCGACGCTACCGACACCAGGCGCTCGGTATTCGTGCCTCCGAAAAGAATGGTAATGCGCATCAGCTCGTTCTGCCCTTCGTCATTCCGGGATGGTGCGAAGGACCAGACCCGGACTCTTTCTCGCATCATTTCGAGATTCCGGGTTCGCTCGCTTTGCGAGCGCCCCGGAATGACGCCTATGCCGGAATCCCAATCCGCTTGATTTCCCAGTGTAGCTCAATTCCGCAAATTTCCTTCACCCGCGCGCGCACGGTTTCGCCCAGTGTTTCAATATCATGGCCGGTGGCGTTGCCGGTATTGATGAGGAAATTGCAGTGCATTTCCGAGACCTGCGCGCCACCGACGCGCAAACCTCGACAGCCGGCGGCGTCGATCAGCTTCCACGCGCTATGGCCTGGCGGGTTCTTGAAGGTCGAGCCGCCGGTCTTTTCGCGGATCGGTTGCGCAGTCTCGCGGTGGCTTTGCACCTCCTCCATCCGCTTGCGGATCGCTTCCGGCGCGGCGATTGTCCCCCGAAAGCGCGCGGAGGTGAAGATGACCGAGGGATCGACGGCGCTGTTGCGATAGATGAACTTCATGTCGCTATTGTTGAAGATGAGCTTCTTGCCATCGCGGCCGACGCCGGTCGCTTCGACCAAAACGTCTTTAGTCTCCGAGCCATTGGCGCCGGCGTTCATGCGCAGCGCACCGCCGATAGTGCCGGGAATGCCGAAGAAGAATTCCAGCCCGCTGATATTGGCCGCCGCTGCCGTCTCGGCCACCCGTTTGTCGAGCGCGGCGGCGCCCGCGCTGATGATCTCGCCCTCGGTGCTGGCGTCGCCGAAGGCACGGGGCGACAGGCGGATCACGACACCCGGCATGCCGCCATCGCGCACGATCAGGTTAGAGCCGACGCCGACGACATAGAGTGGAAGTTCGTTCGGCAGGTGCCCCAGAAAATACGCAAGGTCATCTTCGTCCGATGGCGTAAAAAGCACCTGCGCCGGGCCGCCGACACGAAACCAGGTCAGCTCGCCCAGCGATTGGTTGGCGAGCAACCGCCCGCGCAAGTTTGGCATCGCGGCTTTGAGCTCGGGCGTGATGTCGGAAAAGGCGGCCACGCTCACCCCAGCGCCTTCAATTCGCCCGGCAGCGCGTAGGCCCATTGCGTGATATTGCCGGCGCCGAGCAAGACGACCAGATCGCCGCGGCCGGCGAGGCCGTGGATCACGCCCGCAAGCGCGGCGGAATTCGGCAGCGGGATCACCTCGCGATGGCCATGCGCGCGCAGCCCGAGGACAAAGTGATCGCGATCGATCCCTTCGATCGGCGCCTCGCCGGCCGGATAGACCTCGGCCACCACAACGGTATCGGCATCGTTGAAGCAGGTACAGAATTCTTCAAACAGCGATTGCAGCCGGCTGAAGCGATGCGGCTGCACCACCGCGATGACCTTGCCGTTGGTCGATTCCCGCGCCGCCTTCAGCACCGCCGCGATCTCGACCGGATGATGGCCGTAATCGTCGATCACGCTGATGCTGTTCCATTCGCCGGTTTTGGTGAAGCGCCGCTTGACGCCGCCGAAGCCGGCGATCGCCTTGCGGATCGCATCATCGGAAAGTCCCAACTCGTGCGCTACCGCGATCGCCGCGGTGGCGTTGAGCGCATTGTGCCTTCCCGCCATCGGCAGGATGAGACCCGCGATCTCATGCGCCGCATCGGTCTTGCGATCCCGGAAGGTGACCTTGAAACTGGAACCGCTGCCCATCGGCACCAGGTCGACCAGCCGGGCATCGGCCTGCGGGTTTTCGCCATAAGTGACGATGCGGCGGTCCTCGATCTTGCCGACGATGCTCTGCACGACGGGATGGTCGATGCACATCACGGCAAAACCATAGAACGGCACGTTCTCGACGAAATTGAGGAACGCGTCCTGCACCGCCTCGAAGGTCTTGAAATGATCGAGATGTTCGGGATCGACATTGGTGACGATGGCGACGTCGGCCGGTAGCTTCAAGAAAGTGCCGTCGCTCTCGTCGGCTTCGACCACCATCCAGTCTCCGGCCCCGAGCCGCGCGTTGGTGCCGTAGGCGTTGATGATGCCGCCATTGATCACGGTCGGATCGAGATCGCCGGCATCGAGCAGCGCCGCAACCATCGAGGTGGTGGTGGTCTTGCCATGGGTGCCCGAGATCGCGACGCAGCTTTTCAGCCGCATCAGTTCCGCCAGCATCTCGGCACGGCGCACCACGGGAATACGCTGCGCGCGCGCCGCCATCAATTCGGGATTGTCGCGCTTGATCGCGGTCGACACCACAACCACGTCGGCGCCGTCGACATTCTCGGCTGTGTGGCCGACGCTGATCTTGATGCCCTTGTCGCGCAGGCGCGCGACATTGGCGCTCTCGGACGCGTCCGAGCCCTGCACGGTGTAGCCGAGATTGCACAACACCTCGGCGATGCCGCTCATGCCGATGCCGCCGATCCCGACGAAGTGGATGGGTCCGATCTCGCGCGGCAGTCTCATGAAGCTGTTCCCGTCATGGAGCGTATTGGATGCCTTGCTTCGGCACGCCATGACAAGGACTTTTTCCGTCAATTCCGGGGCCGGAGCGACGCGAGCGAACCCGGAATCTCGAGATTTCCGGATCAGTCCGCTTCGCGGCCTGTCCGGAATGACCGGCGTCAAATACCGGCGACTTTCGCCACCAGATCGGCCAGCCGCTCGGCCGCATCCAGCCTGCCGACGGCGCGCGCCGCCGCCGCCATCGCTCCAAGGCGCGCGGGCTCGGCGGCGAGCGCGGAAATCTCCGCAGCCAACCGGTCCGGGGTGAAGTCGGTTTGCGCGATCCGCAGGGCGCCGTTGGCTTTTGAAAGAACGCCGGCATTGGCGAACTGGTCCTGGTCGATCGAGCCGGGTAGCGGCACCAGGATCGACGGGCGGCCGATGGCGGCAAGCTCAGCCACCGTGCCGGCGCCGGATCGCGAAACCACCAGGTGATTCGACGCCAGCCGCGCCGGCAGATCATAGAAGAACGGCGCCAGTTCGGCGTTGATCTTGAGCCGGTCGTAAACGCTGCGAACGCGAATCATGTCTTCCTCGCGCACCTGCTGGGTGAGGACCAGGCGTCGCCACAGCGCAGGTTCGAGACGCTCGATCGCGTCGGGCACGATATCGCTCATCACGCGCGCGCCCTGGCTGCCGCCGACCACCAGCAGCCGGAACGGCTCGGTGGTTTCGGGCGGCACAAAGTTTACCGCGGCAGCGCTAAGGATCGCGGGCCGCATCGGCGTGCCGACGGTGACCGTCTTTCCGGCCAGCGCCGGATCGCGGTCGAGCACACCGGGCAGCGAGGTCGCGATCGCGCTGACATGGCGCGACAGAAAGCGGTTGGCGCGCCCAAGCACGGCGTTGGCGTCGTGAATAAGTCTGGGTATGCCGAGCAACCGTGCCGCCATTAGCGGCGGCAGTGTCGGATAGCCGCCGAAGCCAACCACGGCCGCAGGCTTCAAGCGGCGGACCAGCTGCAACGCTACGATTGTGCCGGCGGCCAGCTTGATGCCGGTATAGGCGAGCGAGAACGGCGAGCGGCTGCGCACCGTCTCGCTCGGCACCACGTCGATCATGTCCTTGGAGAACAATCCGCTATAGCGCAGCGCGCGCGCGTCGGTGGCGAGACGGACGCGATAACCCCGCTTGATCAGTTCGACGCCCAGCGCCTCGGCCGGAAACAAATGGCCGCCGGTCCCGCCCGCAGCCAACAGAATCAAGGGCTCGGTTGTCATCAGGTACCCGTCATTGCGAGCGCTTCGTTGCTTCGCTTCTCGCAATGACGAAAAGTTACCGCGAGGTCAAGCGTAGCTGCGCAATCCGTTGGCGGCGCTCATCGACTCGACCTCGGTGCGGGGTCTGAGCCGCGTCAGCGCCAGCATCATGCCGACGCCGTAAGCGAGCGAGACGATCGACGATCCGCCATAGGAGATGAACGGCAGCGTCATGCCCTTGGCCGGTATCAGTTGCAGATTGACCGACATGTTGATCGCGGCCTGCACGCCGAACAGGATCGCAAGGCCCGACGCCGCAAACCGCGAGAACATATCCTCCGTGGCATAGGCGCGCGACAACGTGCGGATCACGATGAAGGCAAACAGCGCAACCAGCGCCAGGCAAAGGATGATGCCGAATTCTTCCGCGGCGACCGCGAACACGAAGTCGGTATGGCTGTCCGGCAGGCTGCGCTTGGCGATGCCTTCGCCCGGCCCCAATCCAAACCAGCCGCCGTTCCAGAAAGCCTCCATCGCGGTGTCGACCTGGAAGGTGTCACCGGAGGCGGGATTGATGAAGCGCTTGATCCGTCCGGCGACGTGCGGCACCAACAGGAAGGCACCGAACAACCCGGCGCCTGCGGCGCCGGCAAGCCCAAGCACCCAGATCATCCGCATGCCCGCAATGAAGAACAGCGCGCCCCACACCATCAGGATCAGCATGGTCTGGCCGAAATCCGGCTCCATCACCAAAGGCGCCACCAACATCATCAGCAACATCAGCGCCATCGAGGTCGCCGGCATTTCCGGGCGCCGGGTGGATTCGGCGAACAACCATGCCGCCATCACCACGAAAGCCGGTTTTGCAGATTCGGAGGCCTGGATATTGACGCCGATCAGCGTAATCCAGCGCCGTGAGCCCTTGACCTCGGGGCCAACCAGCAGCGTCGCCGCGATGAGCGCGATTGAGATCGCGAATACGATCAGCGCACTGCGCCGGATCTGGCGCGGCGACATGAAGGAGACGCCGACCAGCACCATGAAGGACGGCAGCAGGAACAGCACATGGCGGTTGAAGAAATGGAACGGGTCGAGCCCGATCCTGGTCGCCACCGGCGGGCTCGCCGCAAGCGAAAGAATGATGCCCGCCAACATCAGGACGAGGATCGCCCCGAGCAGCGGCTTGTCCACCGTCCACCACCATGCGGAAAGCGGATTGCGTTCTTCACGGGAGAGCATGGGCATTCCCAACACAACGGGGGTTTGCCCATTGGTCGCCCATGAGGGTTTCCGAAAGGTTAATGGGATGGGTAACTTTTGACGTGGAACAGCGCGGTCGCGTCACAACAAAGCCGTCATACCCGCGAAAGCGGTCAAGCCGGGCGATGACAAGGAGTGGTCACACCACCGGCTTGACGCCGGGCAGTGCGGTGACGAGGTCGCGGAAGCGCCCGCCGCGGATTTCGAAATTGCGGTACTGGTCGAACGACGCGCAGGCCGGCGACAATAGCACCACCGCATCGGCCAGCGCCGAGACCTCCGCGTCGCGCGCGGCGCTCGCGACTGCGACCTCGAGGGTTTCCGAGATCTCGTGCGGGACGCGGTCGGTGAGCGTGGCGGCAAATTCCGGGGCGGCCTCGCCGATCAGATAGGCTTTACGGATGCGCGGGAAATACTCGGCGAGGCTCTCGATGCCGCCCGCCTTCGGCTTGCCGCCGGCGATCCAGAAGATGTCGGAAAAGGATGACAGCGCATGCGCCGCCGCATCGGCATTGGTGCCCTTGGAGTCGTTGACGAACAGCACCTTGCCGCGGCGGCCGACCTGTTCCATCCGGTGCGCAAGGCCGGGAAAGCTGCGCAAGCCGTTTTGCAAGACGTCGCCAGTTAGGCCCATCGCCAGCGCACAGGCCGAGGCGCAAGCCGCGTTCTGCGCGTTGTGCAGGCCACGCAGCGAACCGATGCCGCCAAGTCTCGCAATCTCGCTGCGCGCGCCACCCGCGGCAAGCACGATCGTCTCCCGCTCGACATAGATGCCGTCGGGCAGCGGATTCCGCACGGAGATGCGCACCACGCGCTTGCCGGATCGATCGATGCGGTCGGCGATGTTGCGGCAAAAGCCGTCATCGACGCCGACGATCGCGGTGCCCTGCTCCTGCACGCCGGCGACGAGCCGTTCCTTCACCGCGGCATAATGATCGAGCGTGCCATGCCGATCGATGTGGTCCTCGCTGACATTTAGCAGGATGCCGATGCTTGGATCGAGCGAGGGTGCCAGATCGATCTGGTAGGACGACATCTCGATGACGTGGACCCGCCCCATGCGCGGCGATTCCAGCGACAGGATCGCGGTACCGATATTGCCGCCCATCTGGGTGTCGTAACCGGCAAAGCGCATCAGATGCGCCGTTAGCGCCGTGGTGGTGGATTTGCCATTGGTGCCGGTGATTGCGACGAACGGCGCATCCGGTGCATGCCGACGCCGCTCGCGGCAGAACAGCTCGATATCGCCGATCACCTCGACGCCGGCCTGCCGCGCCATCAGCACGGACCAGTGCGGGCTCGGATGAGTGAGCGGCGCGCCCGGCGTCAATATCAGCGCGGCGAAATTTGCCCAGGAAACGTTGCGCAGATCCGCGGTGATGAAACCGGCGTGGGCGGCCTTGGCGACGTTGTCAGCACTGTCGTCGCCCGCGATCACTTCCGCCCCGCCGGCTTTCAGGGCGTGGCAGCTTGCGAGCCCCGAACCGCCGAGGCCGAACACCGCGACCGTTTTGCCCGCGAAGGAAGTGACCGGAATCATGATGGCGCAACAATCATCGCAGCTTCAGCGTGGCAAGACCGGCGAGCGCCAGCATCACCGAGATGATCCAGAACCGGATCACGATCTGCGGTTCGGTCCAGCCCAGTTGCTCGAAGTGATGATGCAGCGGCGCCATCCTGAAGATGCGCTTTCCCGTCAGCTTGAATGAGGCCACCTGCACGATCACCGAGACCGCTTCCAGCACGAACAACCCGCCGATCACCGCCAGCACGATCTCGTGTTTGACCGCGACCGCGATCGAGCCGAGCATGCCGCCGAGCGCGAGCGAGCCGGTGTCGCCCATGAAGATCGAGGCCGGCGGCGCGTTGAACCAGAGGAATCCCAGGCCGGCGCCGAGCACGGCGCCGCAGAGCACCGCGAGTTCGCCGGTGCCGGCGACATAGTTGATCTGCAGATAATCGGAAAACACCACGTTGCCGGCAAGATACGCGATCATGCCGAAGCTTGCTGCCGCGATCATGACGGGAACGATGGCGAGACCGTCGAGACCGTCGGTCAGGTTCACCGCATTGCCGGCGCCGACGATGACGAACGCGCCGAAGAGGACGAAGAACCAGCCGAAATTGATGATCACGTCCTTCAGGAAGGGAACCGCCAGCGAGGTCGACGACACGTCGCGCCCAAGCTTGACCAGCGCATAGCAGGCGGCAACCGCGATGATAGCCTCGATCGCAAGGCGGGAGCGGCCGGCGAAGCCGCCATGGCTCTGCTGCGTCACCTTCAGATAATCGTCATAGAAGCCGACGAAGCCGAAGCCGAGCGTCACCGCGAGCACGATCCAGACGTAGGGGTTGAGCGGGTTGGCCCACAACACGGTCGACACAACCAGCCCGGATAGAATCATCAGCCCGCCCATGGTCGGCGTGCCCTTCTTGGAGATGATGTGCGATTGCGGGCCGTCGGTGCGGATCGGCTGGCCCTTGCCCTGGCGCAGCCGCAAGTGATCGATGATCCAGGGGCCGAACAGGAAGACGAACAAGGCGCCGGTCGCCACCGCCCCGCCGGTGCGGAAGGTGATGTAGCGGAACACATTGAGGATCGAGCGGAATGCGGCGAAACCGGGAACCGTGTTGGAAAGATCAATCAGCCAATAAAACATTCGGTCCGCCTCATACCGCGGCTTCGCCGCGCGCGGCTTTGCCGGGAAAGCGCTTCTCGAGCGCGTTCACGATCGTTTTCATCTTCGAGCCGAGCGATCCCTTGATCATGATCGCGTCACCCGCGCGGATAGCTGACACGGCTTGCGCTTCGAGGCCAGCCGCATTGTCGGCGTAGCCGCCTCGTTTACCGGCGGAAAGCGCGTCCCACAAGTTGCGCATCAGCGGACCGCAACAATACACCAGATCTATGCGGTTGGCGTTGATGGCCTCATTCAGTCCGCGATGCAGCGCGGGGCCGGTTGGGCCGAGTTCGAGCATATCGCCGAGCACCGCGATGCGGCGGCCATGCGGGCCGATCGCGGCTTGTCCAAGCACGCTGAGCGCCGCCGCCATCGATGCCGGGTTCGCGTTGTAGCTTTCGTCTATCAGGGTGGCCTCGCCGTTGTCGAGATCGAGCGCGCGCCGCACGCCGCGGCCCGCCGCGGGCTCGATCTGCGACAGCGACAACGCGGCGAGCGCAAGGTCGGCACCGGCCAGCGAGGCCGCGGCCAGTACCGCGAGCGAATTCATCGCCATGTGGCGACCGGGCATGCCGAGCTTATAGGTCACGTCGTGACCGAGGATGCTGGCGTGGACGGCCGAACAGGTGGCGTGGAGCGATAGATCGAGCAGTCGCGCATCCGATTTCTCATCGGCACCAAAGGAAACGATGCGCGCGATGCCGAACTTCTCGGCATTCTGCCGCAGTCTTGCGAATTGCGAATTGTCGCGGTTGAGCACGACCGCGCCCCCGCGCTCGACGCCGGTAAAGATCTCCGCTTTGGCATCGGCAATCGCCTCGATGCCGCCAAAGAATTCCAGGTGCACCGGCTCGACGGTCGTGATGACGGCGACGTGCGGCCGCACCATCTTGACCAATGGCCCGATTTCGCCCGCATGATTCATGCCGATCTCGAACACCGCAAAGCGCGCCGACGCCGGGCAGCGTGCCAGCGACAGCGGCACGCCCCAATGATTGTTGAAGGATGCCGCGGACGCATGGGTCTCGCCTTGCGCGCCGAGCAGGCGGCGCAGCGCTTCCTTGGTCGAGGTCTTGCCGACCGAACCGGTGACGGCGATCACCTGTGCGCCGAGCCGCGCGCGCGACGCACAAGCGAGATTGATCAGGCCCGCCAGCACATCGTCCACCACCAGAAGCGGCGCGTCCGGCGCGAACTTGTCGGCCTGCGCTTTTGCGACCACGGCAAGGCCGGCGCCAGAGTTCAGCGCCGCAGCGACGAAATCATGCCCGTCGTGAACATCGCCCTTGATCGCAAAATAGGCTTCGCCGGCTGCGATGGTGCGGCTGTCGATCGACAGGCCCGCGACTCCGTCCGGCAACGTGCCGCGGCGCGAGGCACGCATCGCCTCGATCATCGCTTGCGAAGTCCACAATTGCGGCACGCTCATGCGACCCTCGGAGCAAGTGCTGACGCCACCGCATCATGATCGCTGAACGGCAACACATGGTCACCAACGATCTGCCCGGTTTCGTGGCCCTTGCCGGCGATCAGAAGCGCATCGCCCGGCTGCAGGGCCTCGATCGCGACCCGGATCGCGGCGGCGCGGTCGCCGATTTCCCTGGCGCCCTTGGCGGCGCTCAAGATCGCGGCACGGATCGCGTCTGGGCTTTCGCTGCGCGGATTGTCGTCGGTGACGATGATATCGTCGGCATTCTTCGACGCGATCGCGCCCATCAGAGGACGCTTGCCGGCGTCACGGTCGCCGCCCGCGCCGAACACCACGACGAGCCTGCGCTTGGCGTAAGGCCGCAGCGCCAGCAATGCTTTTGCCAGCGCGTCGGGCTTGTGCGCATAGTCGACGAAGATCGGCGCGCCATTGTGCTCGCCAACGCGCTCCAGGCGGCCCTTCGCGCCTTCAATCTGTTCGAGCGCGGCGACCACCGCACTGGCCTCGCTGCCGGTACCGATCGCAAGTCCGGCCGCGACCAGCGCGTTCTCGATCTGGAATTCGCCGACCAGCGGCAACCGGATCGATATGTTGCGGCCGCGATGTTCGAGCTCGAGCTTTTGGGCGAAGCCGTCGATCCTGGCATCGACCAGGCGAATGCCCTCCCCTCGGCCGTCACCCTTGCGGCCGACCGTGATGATGCGCAAGCCGCGCGCCCGCGCGGCATCGATCACGGCTTGCGAGCAATCATGGTCGGCTGAGATCACAGCAGCACCGTCGGCAATGACGAGATCGCGGAACAGCCGCAGCTTGGCGGCAAGATAATGCGCGACGTCCGGATGGTAATCCATGTGGTCGCGCGACAGATTGGTGAAACCGCCGGCCGCGATGCGCACGCCGTCCAACCGATATTGGTCGAGCCCGTGCGAGGAAGCCTCGAACGCCAGATGCGTGACGCCGTCGCGCGCGATCTCGTCGAGCTGGCGATGCAGCGCGATCGGATCCGGCGTTGTCAGCGAACCATAAATGGTGCGCTTCGGCGATACCAGGCCGATGGTGCCGATGCTGGCGGAGGCGTGACCAAGCCTAAGCCAGATTTGCCGCGTGAAGGCCGCGACCGAGGTCTTGCCGCTGGTGCCGGTCACCGCCGCGATCGTTGCCGGCTGCTTTCCAAAAAATCTGGCGGCGGCGAGCGCGAGCGCGCGGCGCGGATTCGCCGTGGTGACCAACGGCACGCGACGATCGCCGAGCAGTGCATGGTTGCCGGCTATGGCAACGGCGCCTGAGGCAATCGCAGCATCGATGAAGCGCCCGCCGTCGGTCTTGTGGCCGGAGAGCGCGAAGAACAGGTCGCCGGGCCTCACCACGCGGCTGTCGACGGCAAGGCCGGTCACCACCATTGCTTCCGCCTTGGGGTCGATCGTCGCGTCATCGCCAAAGAGGTCGCGAAGTCTCATGATCTTCCAGTCCGGCCGGCGCGGGCGAGGAACTTCTAGTCTTGTTGTTATTACGCCTTACTGGGTTGTCTTCGATGCCGCAAGAATAAGGCGGTCGGACGGCGGCAGATTGAACCGCGGTTCGATCCCCAAAATCGGCGCAATGCGCGCAATTACGTTGCCACCGGTCGGCACTGCGTTCCAGCCCGAAGTGATGAAGCCAAAGGTTTCTTTCAGCGGCTGGGGCTCGTCCAGCATGATCAGGAGCTGGTAGCGGGGATTATCCGCCGGCAAAATCGCGGTAAACGCATTGAGCACGCGCTTCTTGGCATAGTGACCGTTGATGACCTTTTCCGCCGTGCCGGTCTTGCCGCCGATGTAGTAGCCGTTGACGTCGGCTTTCTTCGCGGTGCCGATTTCGGCGTTGAGCCGCATCAAGAACCGCATCTTCTCCGACGTCTCGGGCTTGATCACGCGCTTGGCCAGCGCCATCGCCTCCTGCTCGGTGCGCTTCATGAAGGTCGGCGGAATCAGGTAACCGCCATTCACCAGCGCATCGATCCCCATCACCGCCTGCAACGGCGCCACCGCGATGCCATGACCGAAGGCTATAGTGACGGTGTTCAGTTCAGCCCAGCGATGCGGCACGATTGGGGAAGCGCTTTCCGGTAATTCGGTGCGTAGCCGCTCGAGCTGCCCCATCTTGCGCAGGAACGCCTTGTGCGCCTCCACCCCTTGCGCAAGCGCGATGCGCGCCGCGCCGATATTGGAGGAGTAGGTGAAGACTTCCTTCATATTGATCATGCGTCCGAGCGGATGATCGTCATGAATGGCGAACTTGCCATAGTGCAACGCGCCGCGGGCATCCCACATCGAGTTGAGATCGTATTTGCCGGAATCCAGCGCCATCGCCAGCGTGAACGCCTTGAAGGTCGAGCCCAATTCGTAGACGCCGGTGGTCAGGCGATTGATGCGGTCGGGGTCGTGCGCCTCTTTCGGATTGTTCGGATCGAAGTCCGGAACCGAAACCATCGCCACGATCTCCCCGGTCCTGACGTTGGAGACGAGCCCGGACGCGGCCTTGGCGTGGAATTTCTCCTTGGCCTTGAGCAATTCGTCGCGCAGCGCGTGCTCGACGCGCAGGTCGACCGACAACTCGATCGGTCGCTGCAGGCGATCGGTGGCAAAGCCGGCGCGATGCAGGTCGGCAAGCCCGTTGCTGTCGAGCCATTTCTCCATGCCGGCGATGCCCTGGTTGTCGATGTTGACGAGGCCGATCAGGTGCGCGACCTCGTTGCCGGTCGGATAGACGCGCTTGTTCTCGCGCAGGAAGCCGATGCCGGGAATGCCGAGGCGGTGAATTTCCTGTTGCTGCGTCGGCGTGATTTCGCGCTTCAGCCAGACGAAGCCTTTCTTCGAGGACAGGCGGTCGCGCACTTCGCCGGTATCAAGATCCGGCAGCGTCGCGGTCAGAAGCTCGATCGCCTCGTCCTTGTCGATGATGCGGCGCGGCTCGCCGAACAGGCTCGGCGCCTTGACGTCGGTCGCCAGCACCTCGCCATTGCGGTCGACGATATCCGGCCGCGCGGTCGCGATTGCATCTTGCGAGGCGGTGCGGCGCGCGCCGTGGCCGTCGGCGCCGACCGCGAACATGACGAGCCGCCCACCGATGATCGCATAGATCGCCGCGAAAGCGACCATCGCGAATCCGACGCGGGCGCGCGCTTTAGCTGATCGGTCGACATTGCGCCCGTAAAGCAGGCTGCGGACCAGGCGCTGCCGCCACGGCTCCGCGGACCTGGCTTTGGCCGGCGTTGAAGCGGTCATTGCCTGCCCTCCGGCGGGCGCACCGAGCCGGTGACAGAGGCGGGATCGGCCGCGGCGTCGATGGTGCCGATCATGGCCCCGATTGGATCGGGACCGTCCGGGCCGACAAGGCTCGGCCGCTCCGGCAGGTTCTTCAGCGCATCGTATTGCGTCGCGCTGATGGGCCTGAGCGGCAGATGGCGCTCGGCGAGGCCCTGCAGGCGCAGCGGTGCGTCGAGCTTGGCCCATTCCGAGCGAAGCACCGCAATGGCGTCGCGCTGCTCGCGGATTTCCGCATGCAGCCGCAACACGCGCTCGACGCGTGCCGTGGAGTCCATTTTTATGCGGTAGACGTAGCTCGCCGCGAACAATAGCGCGCCAATCACGAGGAGATGGATGATCCGCATGGTCAGCCTCCCCTCATCACGTCGGAAAGTCTTGGCCAGGCCGGCAGCGCGTCGGCGGGATACGCGGGCGCGGGCGTGCGTTCGGCGGCGCGCAGCTTGGCCGAACGCGCGCGCGGATTGGCGGCGATCTCCTGTTCGCTCGGTGCGAGCGGGCGCCGGGTCAGGATATGAAAACTCGGTGCGGCCTGCGCCACTTCCGGCAGATGCCGCGATCCACCGGCAGACTTGCCGCGGTGACCGAAGAAATTCTTGACGATGCGGTCTTCCAGCGAATGAAACGACACCACGACCAGCCGGCCGCCCGGCTTGAGCACGCGCTCCGCCGCCGACAGCGCCAGGTGCAACTCGTCAAGCTCCTGGTTGGCGAAAATCCGCAACGCCTGAAACGTCCGCGTCGCCGGGTGAATATCGCCGGGCTTTGATCGCACCACCTTTGCAACGATATCGGCGAGCGCCCGCGTGGTCGCAATCGGCGCTTGCGCGCGCGCGGCGACGATGGCGCGGGCGACGGCGCGCGAACGCCGCTCTTCGCCGAAGATATAAATGATATTGGCAAGATCGGCCTCGGACGCTTTCGCGATCACGTCGGCCGCGGTCGGACCATCGTGGCCCATCCGCATGTCGAGCGGCCCGCCGAGGCGAAACGAAAAGCCGCGACCGGCGTCATCGAGCTGCATCGAGGACACGCCGACGTCCATCACGACGCCGTCGACTGCGGAAAATCCGTGCCCGGCGCAGATTTCGTCGAGATGCGAGAAGCGGTCCTCGACCAGTATCAGCCGACCCTCGGAGCCCTCGACCAG
>VAZG01000409.1 GCA_005885285.1 Alphaproteobacteria bacterium
GGATGGGACGAGCGCATAGCCATAGGTGAGTATCGGGGTCAACGTCGAGTTGTGCCGATCAATCGGGCCAATAGGCGACGTTGGACCGACGGTCATCGTTACAACGGGAGCGTTTTGAAACGCGCGCGTCAAAGCGGCGATGTCGCCGGAGACGGCAAAACCGCGTACGTTCTCAACTATTGGTGGTATATCGTCGGCGGGATTTACGGATCCATAAAAGGTCGTGAGGGTCGAGGGGACATCAGCTGCGACGCCGCTTCTGATTGCGCTCAGAACGTTCTCGAATCCCGTATTGTCGAAAACGACAGCTTGTTTTCCGTAAACCGAACTTATGATTCCGGCGAGCGCACCTCCCTCCGAATGTCCAGTGAAGATCGCGTTCGCTGTAAATGGGGTGGCACCGCTCAATGCTGTGACTTGCTGATAGAATTGCGCCGCCAGCTGTATTGTACTGTCAATCGCTCCACGAGCGATGTTGAGTGGACTAAGGACCTCGCTAAGGCTCAGGCCGGGGATCCCACGGTAGGATATGATGGTGCCGTAGTTAGGATCCACATAGGATTGAGCGAAAAACCCAGTTGCCTGATCATTAATAAGGAAGCTAGTCGAGTCCCGCTCAATCGTTGCATTGCCGAGTGCGGACTGGTCCTTCAGGTTCGATAGGTTCGCGATCGAATCGCTTGAATCCCGCATGTAGGTGTCCATGGAAAGAACAGCGAGAAAAACGTCTTCGTAACCAGGCGTCGTTGGATCTGGCATGGGAGGCTCCTAATAGAAATCTGCCGTGAGGAGTGGATTTCCGTGGTTCTCTTGTTCGAATGAGTCACCCGGATTGCTGAACCGCTGAGAGCGTCCGGGATCCAACCACGGCAAGATCATTTCAATGCCCTGCGAGACAGGTTCGTTCGTCACCGCGATCTGGGCCCCGAGGAAACGCGATTGGGCTCCCAGGGTCTGCTCAGGATGTTCTGGATCAAAGAGATGAGCCGATGAGGGACGAGCAGGATCATCAAGGACGATCATCGGCGGGAGTAAGTTGATCGGAATGTCGGAGCTACCAGAAACCGTTGCGGCATTCGATACTCCTATCGGCTGCGACTTCTTCTTCGGACCGGTTGGAGACCCATTGACGGAAAGGAGGTCGTTCGGAAGGCCGACGATATAAAATGGCCTTCCGAAAACCATGGTTTTTGCGCCCGGCATCAGGCAGACCATCTTGCCATCCGCAAGCTTCACACAACCTGCTTGCCCCTTATACAGCGCAGCAAATCCCGGGACCGTTAACATCTGCCAATTTGGAATCTGCCGATAAGTGAATTGGATAACAGTCGAGGCGGCGTAGCTAACTCCGCCGACCTCGACGTCAAACGACAAGCGATAGTGAACAGGAACCTCAACCCAGCCCCATTTGTAGTGGTAGGCGGTCGCGATCGTCCCGTACCACACAAGGACAGCGACGATCGCGGCCACGGGAACGCCAACGACCACGAGAAGCGCGATCTTCACTGCTCTGTTCATCAATCGTCAGCCCGGGAGACACTCATACCGGCGCTCCCTTCGCTGCTTCCATGAGGTCATCCAGTGTCTGAACTTTTGCTCTTCCCTTCTCTGCCTTTACGACAAGTTTGATCCGCCGTTCTCTAAACGGCCCGTCCCTCAGCCATCGCAAGCCTGCGTTGATGCCCTCGAAGCTGCCGACTGCATTGATCAGCCAGGCGATTTCACCGCCCTCCCATTCATCGGGCCGTAACCGCGCACGTGGACCATCACCTTGCTCGGCCAGACGCCGGTCGATCTCCTCCGACACGAAGGCCCACGTCACGAGGGCAATAGGCGCGCGAAACCCATGCTCTTTGTGCGCCGTTTCTACGACATAGAATTGCCCCGACGACGCCGCTGGCAGAACCATCCATTCGATGTCGGCCAAGAAATGGTGTTTGTGAGCAGGCGAGCGCGACAAGACGACGACCATATCGCCGATACTCGCCGCGAAAAGTTTGGACAGGGCCACGCCGACCTGTGCCGGATCAAGCGATTCAAGAATTTTCCGCGAATCGAAGCCGACTTCGCCTGGCTCCAGGCCACTCACGACGGGCGACCTTTGCCTGATGCCATCGACCCAGACGCGACGCCGAGCCCAATCTCGTTCGACCCGGTCCACGCGACCGCTGCCTGCGCTGGCACACGCAGTGAAAGGTGTGTTGACCTGCGATCGACCATCGGCACGCCCCTCCAAAGGCAGAGTTATCCCGAAAATCAACCGTGCCCAATTCGAACCATAAATCTCGCTTTTTCAAAACGCAAATGAAGATTGTACGACTTAACAGAAACAATCTCAGCGCGACATTTTTTCTAAAATGATCCGACTTTTTTGGAATTCATCTTTCTACGATTCCCGCGCAAGCCTTCGCTACCTGCCCCCTGGAATACATATCTATCTCTCTCGCGCAACAACGGCGACATCAGATATTGGATCAGCCGCCGCGTTCCGAAGCGTTTCTAAAACGAGTCGGGACCGAGTATCCTCAACCACGGGTCAAAGAAGGGAGACGTCAGCTGTGGTTGCGAGACGATCTGGACAGAGCGATCGCCCCGGAGCTCGTGCCGAGCGACCTCGCCGAGGATTTCTGATGCTCGAACGCCTGCGCCCGCGCTTCGTAGAGGTGCGCCGGCTGGCGAATGGCTCGCTTGGGTTCTACTTCCGCATCCCGACATATTATCGCAAGCTCGGCTGCGAGATCGCAAACGAGCCGCTGGGCATCAATTATGAAGCCGCCTGCGGGCAGGAAGGCAAAGGCGGACGCGCCGCCACGCTTAACGCCTTGTTCGATGAATGGAATGGCCAACGCAGGGGCGAGGCGATCGACCAGGCAAAGATTGCGCGATACGGCACCATCGACTGGTTGTTCCGACAGTATAAGACAGAGAAAGCCTATACCGAGAAAGTGTCAGAGCGGTCGCGCCCCGACTACGAACGGATTATGCAGTTGATATGCGATACCGTCGGCAAGAGCGGACGCCGCATCGGCGAGCGGCAGATCAGAGAGGTCACGCCACGCGCCGCTGACAAAATCTATGACAAGATTATCAACGGTCCGAACCGGCTCAGGCTGCGGCAGGGCGAGAAAGTGGTCGGGCTCTGCCGCAAGGTCTGGCGCATCATGCGGCGACTCCATCCGGATCTGTTTGACAAAAAGCATCCGAATCCCTGGGACGACTTCACGCTCAAGAGCCGCACTAAGAGCAAAAAGCACGCCGTTACTCGCGAGGAGGTCTACAAATTCGCGTGGGGCTGCATCAACGAAGGTCGGCCAGAACCGGCGGCAGTCGCCGTCATCTGCTTTGAATGGTTGCAACGGCCCGAGAACGTGGTAGCCGGCCTTTTGACCTGGCCGGACTATCGCAGCAAGAAGTGGCCGCACGCTGTACGCATCGAGCACCACAAAAACAAGGCATTGGTCTGGCACCCGCTCGAGGAGTCTGTCGATGGCGATATCATAAAGTTTTACGCCGAAGCCGAGGACGTCCTGAGCCATCTACCAAAACTCGGCATTCCGATGATCATGCGTCGGATCGAGAGAGGTGAGTGCAAGGGGAAAGCCAAGGTGTGGTCTTATCCTGGCATGGAAAAGGTCGTGCAGCAGATGCGTAAGAAAATCGAGGGCGTGTCAGGGCTGTTCACGCTCGACGCCTGCCGGCACGGAGGGATGACCGAGCTGGAGGAGGCCGAATTGACCGACGGCCAAGGCCGAGCACTTTCCGGACACAAGACTTCCCAGGCCTATCGCGGCTACGCCAAGGAGACCATGCAGCGGGCCCTGGCGGCGACCCGCAAGCGGCACGCGCATCTGTTGGCGCAGAAACAGCTCGATGATCAGAATGATGGAACGTCATCAGTGCGAGATGAGGCGAAGCTTGACAACGCGACGCGGCACACCTCCCCGATCTCGAAAGCTGGCGGATCGCAAACTTGAGTATCCAGCGCCTTGCCCGAGAGGCCTACGAACGATCCGCGGCGTCGCGTTGGTTATTTGCGTCCACTCCAAACTACATCGCGAGCTGAAGTGCGCACCTTAAAGAACGCGCTACGAGATCGCGTCTCCTGACTCCCGTATAACCAATCGCCAATGCACGCTGGAAGGTTTGAAGGCCGACCAGCGACTCCGGCGTCAACGGGGCGGCGGTTTCGGTCAACAATGCAAAGAAACGAAAGCAGCACAGAATTTCCAAATGGCGAGTGGAAACAATTTCCAAATGCGTTCAAATGCGCCGGCGAGAACAAAGCCATTTCGATGGTTAATTCAGAAGCTTGGCATTGGCTGGGGCGGGAGGGATCGAACCTCCGAATGGCGGAATCAAAATCCGCTGCCTTACCGCTTGGCTACGCCCCAACAGGCTTTTGGAAACGGCGGCAGGATACCGCGGATTCCTCATCAGTACCGCCGGTCTATAGGGGGTGCCCCGCCATTTCAACGGGGTCCGCTGATTTCGACACTTTAATAATGGGCCGTTTCGAAGGCAGCTCCGCCGCCATTCCGGCCCGAAACAAAGTGCGCCTGGCTGTTGGCGCGGCCGAATACCGCCCCTGATACCGCCCCCTGGAGAGTTGAGAGAATAAGGGTTTCGTGGGAAGACGGCAGCCTGTCCCAGTCCGTGAGGCGAGATCACATGACCTACCGCGCGCCGATCAACGACATGCTGCTGGCCCTCAACCACGGCGCGGGCTTGCAGGCCGCCGTCAAGGCTGGGCATTACGGCGATTTCGATGCCGACATCACCACCGCCGTGCTCGAGGAAGCTGGCAAGTTCGCAACCGACGTGCTGGCCCCGCTCAACCGGGTCGGCGACGAACACGGCATCAAGCTCGAAGCCGGCAAGGTGACCACCGCCCCCGGCTGGCCCGATGCCTACCGGCGCTGGGCGGCCGCGGGGTGGAACGCGGTGTCTGGTCCCGAAGCGTTTGGCGGACAGGGCCTGCCGCTCGCGATCAATGCCGCCTGCACCGAGATCTGGAGCGCGTCCAACATCGCGTTCGGTCTCTGTCCGCTGTTGACGCTGAGCGCGATCGAGGCGCTCGATGCCCACGGCAGCGACGCGCTGAAGAAGACCTATCTTGAAAAGCTGGTGTCGGGCGAATGGACCGGCACCATGCAGCTCACCGAGCCGCAGGCCGGCTCCGATGTCGGCGCGCTGCGCTCCCGTGCAGAGCGCGAGGCCGACGGCAGCTATCGCATCAAGGGGACGAAAATCTTCATCACCTATGGCGATCACGACATGACCGACAACATCGTGCATTTCGTGCTGGCACGACTGCCGGATGCGCCCGCGGGCACCAAAGGCATTTCGCTGTTTTTGATTCCGAAATTCCTGGTCAACGCCGACGGCTCGCTGGGCGGCCGCAACGACATCTATCCGAGCGGGGTGGAGCACAAGCTCGGCATGCATGCCTCGCCGACCTGCACCATGACGATGGGCGATCATGGCGGCGCCATCGGCTATCTGATCGGCGAGGAAAACAAGGGCATGCAATGCATGTTCACGATGATGAACCAGGCACGGCTCGGCGTCGGCCTCGAGGGCGTCGGTATTGCCGATCGTGCCTACCAGCAGGCGCTGGCCTTTGCCCAGGAACGCCGCCAGGGCCACGCGGTGGGCAAAACGGGCGACGGCTCGGATCCGATCATCGTGCATCCCGACGTCAAGCGCATGCTGATGCAGATGCGCGCGCTGACGGCGGCCGCTCGCACGATCTGCTATGCGACCGCGGTCGCGCTCGATGTCTCCATACGCGCCAAGGATCCGAAAGTGCGGGCCGACGCCGCCGCGCGCGGCGCCCTGCTGACGCCGATCGCCAAGGCGTTCTCGACCGACATCGGCAACGAGGTTGCTTATCTTGGCGTGCAAATTCACGGCGGCATGGGCTTCATCGAGGAAACCGGCGCCGCGCAGCATTACCGCGACGCGCGGATTACGCCGATCTATGAAGGCACCAACGGCATCCAGGCCATCGACCTTGTCATGCGCAAGCTCGCCGCCAACGGCGGCGCCGCGGTTTGGGCGCTGCTGGACGAACTCTCCGCCATCGTCAAGCAAGTCGAGGCCTCGAACGATCCGGCGTTCGGCACCACAGGCGCCAAATTGCGGGACGCGCTTTCCTCGCTCGATCGCGCCAGCCGATGGCTGTCGGAGCGCGTCACTTCCGCGCCAAACGATGCTCTCGCGGGCGCGACGCCCTACCTTCAGCTGTTCGGATCGGCGCTCGGTGGCTGCTGGCTTGCCGGCGAAGCGCTCGCCGCGCGCACGAGCGGCGAGGCCGGCGATCCGCAGCGCTATATTACGCTGGCAAGATTCTTTGCCGAGAACATCTCGGTGCAGGCGGCTTCGCTGGAAAAGACCGTGACCGACAGCGCCGAGGCGGTGAACGGCGCTGACGCAGTATTGCTGGGGTAATGCCACTTCGCGCAGCATTGGTCGCGCCTTGCGTCGTTTAAGTTCAAAAGCGCGTCGTGCGGACGCGCCTCCGCCGTCCCGCGACGCGGATTGCGCCCGAGCTTTGCAGGACAATGTCCCTCGATAGAATAGAGGGCGCAGGGAATGCCGGGTGCACGATGCACCCGCAGCCTCGCACGCAACAAAAAAAGCGCACGAGCGTAGTCACCACAGGTACGCCGAAACAACCGGACATTCCCTGCGCGTTGGTTTTAACGGTTACTTCGTGCTCTCCCCGGTGACCGGGCTCTTTTGCCACCGTCGCCTCGCGGAAAACTTCCGCGAAACTTGACACCAGCGTCGGGGTGCCAGGACCACACGGCTTTGCCGTCCGCGGCTGGCGCATTCGTCTCGTGCGCCGCCGCGTCCATCGCATCCCGCCTCAACGTTCGTGACGATCGCGAAACGCCCCTCTTGGTGAGGCGGGACGACGGGAAATGTGAGGCTGATTTGGGGTCTTCGGCAATGCCAAAGGCCTGCGACAGATTAACACGACGGGCAATTTTCGCATGACAGGCCTGCGCGATCTGCCGAAGCCTTCAACCGGCAAAACCTGACGACCCGTTCGAAGAGGAGCATGTCACGGCAAGCCGGCCCCGCCCGCCACGATCCTCTCATTCAGTTTCTGATCTACGACGTCGACCGTGCCGTCGATCTCGACATTGGCCATGCCAAGCTGATGCGAGATCAACTTCACCAGTAGGTCGACCCGCTCAATGAAAGGCGCTCCAGCGGATACCGCGCGGGCCGCCGATGAGGGTTTGAGAAGGCTTTCTGCTGCTTTGGCATATTTCTCGAAAGGAACCTGATCCTTCGCCTCCGCGCCCAGACGCCGGGCGATGGCATCGACATGCTCATAGATCGACTGCGAAAGCTCCAGATCATCGTGCACCGCGTCGCGGATCGACTGCGGCTCGTGGCGCGTGATGCAGCGGTAATTTCCGGTCAACAGCATCGACCATTTGGCCAGAGGGACGAACAGCGAATCGAACACTTTGAGCTTCACTGGAACGTCACGGCCATCCAACGTCACCGCGTCGATGTCGGCTTCCAGCTCCCGAAGCAGTTCGTTATGTTGCGTATCTGCAAATGTCGCCGCCTTGAAGTTTGTCGGCAAGCCGACGTGAAGCACGTTTGCGGCCTCTTCCGGTGGACGGAACGCTTGCGGATCAGGCGAGCAGAGCGTCACCAGGCCCGGCGTGAACCGTTCCCATACCTGGGCATTGGTATACGCCTCGTCCAGGTCCATTTTCGCCAGCTCCGGGATCCGTTTGAGATAGGGCAAGGGCGGCATGTTCATGATTGAAAGACAAGGCAGTTTCGCCTCGGCGATTTTGACCATCAGGACCCGGATCGTATGATTGGCATATTGCGGCTCCTGCATGGCCAGACCAACCAGGTCATAACGGGAAACGTCGACGTCACCAGGCGTAACCGCGTCCAAGGTCCCAGGCAGGTCGCGTGAGGAGATCGCCCGGTGCATCGCTTCGTCGCGCAGCTTGATACGAACTTTGGTACCGTCCCGATTGATGAGTTCTGCCGTCTTCTTCCGACAAACCAAAGTCACGTTGTGACCCGCCATCAGCAGCTTTGTCCCCAGCAACGAGCCGTATGAAGCTCCAAGGATCAGAATGTTGCGCGCCATGCTCTCTCTTTTACTGATTGTGCTCGAATTTTCTTTTACTGATTGTGCTCGAATTTTCTCAAAAGCCCAACCCGAGTCAGGCTGAAAATTTCCGTAGTGATCCGCGTGGGCGGAGAAGCAAATGATACCAAGCCTTGTATCGAATCAAGCTTTGCATCGAATCAAGCCCTGCATCGAATAGCGATAGCGCCTGCCGACAAAGAGCGCTGTGTCTATCGCAAATGAGCCAGCATTACAATTTGCATGGATTTTTCACGTTCGTCCTCGTCGTGCCGCCATCGCTCTCGATGGCTTTGCCTGAAGCAGAGTATTATCCGGCGACCTGCGTCTTGGCGATTCATAATGGCGGATCATGATCCGCCCTACGAGTTGTGTCATTTTCCGCCTCAAGGCCGACCAGGCTCCGTTCGTCAGTCCATCCGCATGGCGACCTCATGGCTCCATTGTGTAGGAGCGTCCTGGTTCGAGTACGTAGATGGTCAGAAAGCGGAGTGGCCGCTCCGAGTCACAATTGCGAAAGAGGGTGTGTGGAATATCGGCCCGATCCTGCAAGGTCTCGCCAGCTCGATACTGTCGCGGATCATCGCGGCCATAGGCGGACTCGGCAACGCCCTCGACGATGTAGACCGCTCCCCCAACGGGATGCCGGTGAAGCGGGGCTACGCCACCGGGCGGATAGGTCACCTCAACCACGACAAGCTCCCGGTTATCGCCGGGCAATGGAAGACGTTCGAGAACCTTACGGGTGACACCCGCAAAGCCGGCTTGTTGGGGGCTGACGGGTCCGTCGATTCGTTCACCCATGGGATATCCTTCTCTTATTGAGGTTGAATTGTAGTGACCTCCACCGACGCTGCTTGCGATCGCCGACGAGGAATAACCGTCCTGAACCTATTCCGCGGCCGCGTGCGCCGGCGCCGCGGCGAGCCGCATCGCCAGGCTGACCACGATCAGCACGACAAAATTCACCGCCAGCGCGACGATGCCGATGTTGAGGTCCTGGACCTGCGCCGGCAGCCACGGCAGCGTGTGGAAGTTCGCGCCGGTCAGGCTGACGGCGGCAACCGTGGCGACGCCGGCGATGATGCCCGCCGCGGCGCCCTCGCGCGTGGCGATGTTGCGGTGCGCGAGGCTGAGCACCAGGGAGGGAAACAGCTGGGTCACCAGGCTGTAGCCCATGAGCAGGAGGGCCACGATGGTCTCGCCGCCCTTCAGGGTGAAGAACACCGCAACCAGCGCCACCAGCGGCACCAGGAGCTTCGCGAGCCGTGATACCTGCCGATCGTCGGCCGAGGGGTCGACGGCGCGGTAGAGATTGTTTGCGATCAAGGTCGCGGCGGTGATCAGAATCATCGAGCCGGGCACCAGCGCGGTGAGCACGCCGGTCGCGCCTATCACGCCGACGAACCAGGGATCGAACGTCTTCACTGACAGCTTGAACAGCGCGAGGTCGATGTCCGAGCCGGTGAGCCCGGGAACCTGCAGCGTGGCCGCGAAGCCGACGAAAAACACGAACAGCAGGATCAGCTGATAGAGCGGCAGCACGATCGCGTTCTTGCGGATCACCGTGGCGCTCCTGGCGGTGTAGATCGAGCCGAAAGTGTGCGGCCACATGTAGAAGCCAAGCGCGGTGAGCAGCACGGTCGAGGAGAACCACCACAGGCTCTCGCCGTGCGGCGGCAGCACGGTGAAGCCGGGCTTGGCCTGGTCGATCGCCGCGAACATCGATCCCCCGCCGTAATAATGAAAAGGCAGATACATGCCGAGGAAGATCACAATGGCGAGGATCAAGATGTCCTTGGCGACCGAGGTCCAGGCCGAGCCGTGCACGCCCGACACCATCACGTAGGCGGCGACGACGACGGCGCCGATCCAGATCGCAAGCGTCGAGGAGATCGCGCCGTAGCCGGCGATTTCGACGATGATGCCGAGCCCCTTGAATTGGAGCACGAGGTAGGGGATCAGCGCCGCGATGTCGACGAGCGCGACGATGACGCCGAGCGTCGCACTGTCGTATTTTCGCACGAAGAAGTCCGACTGCGAGTAGAGCCGGTTCTCCCTAGCATAGCGCCAGATCGGCGGCAGCATGAAATAGGAGAGCACATAGGCGAGCGTGCCGTAGCAGAGAATGTAATAGGCCGGCGCGCCCTTCCCGTAGGCGAAGCCGCTGCCGCCGAGGAAGGTGAAGGTGGTGTAAATCTCTCCGGCGAGCAGCAGGAACACGAAGATCGCGCCGAAACCGCGTCCGCCCACCGTCCACTGCTCGAGGTTCATATCCTTGCCGCGACGGGCGAGAAAGCCGAGGGCGAGCGCCAGCAGCGCGGCGGCGGCGATGAAGGGCAGCGCGCCGTTCATGGCTCGCCCTCCCGGTTGGCCGGATCGGCCGCATAGATCACCGCCATGATAAGGGAGGTGAGCAGGATCCACGCCACGATCCAGGCGAGCAGGAACGGCACGCCCAGGATAAGCGGGGTCGCCCGGTTGACGAAGAACGGGCCGACGATGAGAGCGAGGAACGGGACGACGGCGAGCCAGCGGATGCTGCGCATGGACAAGACCCTTGCTGTTGCGAAAACCTACCTCCGCCGCGAGCGAACGTTCCGGCAGACGGATAAATTTTGGTGACAACGGAACAACTGCAAGCTAGCGCGACACGCAGTATCCTAGAGCAGGATGACTTTTCTTCGAATCGTCATCCCGCTCTATATTTTTGTTTGAGCATGATCTTTTTCGGAAAACCGGTGCCCACTTTTCCGGATCATGCTCTAGTTCTACTGCGTCATAAATTTAGTTTATGACGCAGTAGAACTAGCGCACCTACAGCGCTTCCGGCTTCACGGTCCGCCTCAAATGCAAAGGCTCAGCACCTTGATGTGGCAGTCGCTGGATTTCGGCCGGCTTGAGGGAGCGGCATCACGTTTCACAGCAACGAGCGGCTCCCTGTCTCTCTTGATGTCTTTCTTGCCCTTGCCCGGCTTCGGCTCGTAATCGCCGGCGATCACCATGGCCCAGTAGGTGCGCTTGCCGCTTGCATCCTTGGCGCTCGCAATCCCGACGCGGGAGGCATTGTGCAACAGCAGGTTCTTGCGGTGCCCGGAGGAGTCGATCCACTGACCAAGCGTCTTGTCGAAACTCTCGTAGCCGTAGGCAATGTTCTCGGCGGCCCGCCCCGCACGCGCCGGCGCGATCCGCGTGGTGAACGAGCGGAGCACCTCATGACTTAGATTGTCCTTCGCCGCCATCGCTCGCGCCTGCTCCAGCGCGATGCGATCGAGGGTTGCATCGCGCACGACGCGGACCTCGCCATGCTTGAGGCGGTAGCCGGAGATCAGTTCGGCCGGCGACTCGGCGGCCATCGCGGGCGCGGCCACCAGCAGTAAGCCCGCGGTCACTCTGCCGATTGCACGAGGCGTCATCGTCCCCCAGGAGTCCATTGCTCACGAAGCCAGCACTATGCACGGCCGCTTCTCCATCGGCAATGTGGACGCTTCAAGGCACGGGCCCTGCGCTTCACGCCGTGGAGGGATCACACCGGGCGGCTGCGCTCGATGATGTCGGCCGCGCCCTTGGCAAGCATCTCCAGGGCGACGGCGCGGCCGAGTTCACGCGGGCGATCCGCAGGACCCGATCGCGATGCCTCGATGAACAGCGCGCCCGCTTCGTCCAGGACCGAGGCGGTCAGCGACATCTGCGCGCCCTCGATGACGGCAAATCCCGCGATCGGTGAGTTGCAATGGCCATTGAGCACCCACAACACCTCGCGCTCGGCATCGGCGCATCGATGCGCGGCCGGATCGTCGATCGAGGAAAGAAGCTGGCGCGTCTGCCAGTCCTGCGCGGCGCATTCCACCGCGACGATGCCCTGCCCGACCGCCGGCAGCATGTCGCAAATCGGAAACTCATAGGCGATGCGGCCGGCGAGGCCGACGCGCTCAAGGCCGGAGCGCGCCATGATCAGAGCGTCGGCCGGTCCGACCGCGCCGCCATCGGGAAGGCGCTGCAGCTCGGAATTGTCGAGCTTACGCACGCGCGTATCGGCCGCGCCGCGATAGTGAATGATCTCGACATGGGGAAACAGTCTTCGCGCATAGGCCGCGCGCCGCACCGCGTTGGTGCCGACCTTGAAACCCTGGCCAGCCGAGCGCCTGAAATCCTCGATCGAGAGACCAGGCCGCAACACAAGGACATCGCCGGGCGGATCACGCGCCAGCGTCGCGCCGATCACAAGGCCGGGGGTGTCTTCATTGCCCGGCATGTCCTTGAGCGAATGCATCGCGGCGTGCAGCTCGCCCGAGAGCACGGCCTCGCGTATTTGCGCCACGAACGCGCCGCCCTTGCCGCCATGCGGCAGCAGCTTGCCGGTCTGGTCGATGTCGCCAGTGGTTTCGAATTTCACGGTCTCGACGTCGAGGCCGGGCAACGCCGCGGTCAGGCGCCGCGCGATCTCAGCGGTTTGCGCCAGCGCCATCGCGCTCTTGCGCGTGCCGATCCGCAATCGATCCACCACTAGCTGCGCTCCCCTGTCATCGCGCATCCTCGACAATCATATCGGAGGCTTTTTCGGCAATCATGATGGTGGGGGCATTGGTATTGCCCGACATCAGGTCCGGCATCACGGAAGCATCGACCACGCGCAGGCCCGCAATGCCGCGAACGCGAAGCCTTTGATCGACCACGGCTAGGGGATCGTTGCCCATCCGGCAGGTCGAGGTCGGATGATAGACCGTGCTGCCGGTCTGGCGGCAGAACGCCAAAATGTCCTCGTCGCTCACGACCTTCGATCCCGGGTAGAGCTCGTCGACGCAATATGATTTCAGCGCCGGCGCGGCCAGGATCTTGCGCAAAATCCTGACGCCATCGATGAAGGCGGTGCGGTCGGTCTCGGTGGCGAGATAGTTGATGCGGATTTCCGGCGGCATGGCTGGATCGGCACTTTTGATGCGAAGCGAGCCGCGGCTCTCGGGCCGCAACTGGCAGACCGACGCGGTAAAGCCGGAGAAGCTATGCAGCTTCTCGCCCATCTTGTCGGTCGAGAACGGCAGGAAGTGAATCTGGATATCAGGGGTCGCCAATCGAGGACTGGTCTTGAAGAACGCGCCCGATGTTCCCGCCGCGATGGTGAGCGGGCCTCTTCGAAGCGCCGCGTAGCGCACGCCAGCCATTACCCTGCGCAGGGGATGATTGACGGTGTCATTCAGCGTGACGGCTTGCGCGCAACGCGTGACGATGCGGACCTGCATATGATCCTGCAGGTCGTTGCCGACACCGGGCGCGTCGAGCACCACGTCGATGCCGTGCTGCTTTAGGAGATCGGCGGGGCCGACGCCGGAGAGCTGCAAGAGCTGCGGCGAGTTGTAGGCGCCGCTTGCGACCAGAATCTCCCTTCGCGCTCGCGCGGTCCGCAAAATCCCGTTCTGAGTGTATTCAACGGCCCGGGCGCGGCGCCCCTCGAACACGATGCGCTGCGCCAGCGCCGACGTTTCGACATGCAGATTGCCGCGGCGACGCGCCGGGCGAAGATACGAGAACGCGGTGCTGGCGCGACGGCCGCGCCGGGTCGTAGTCTGGAAGAATCCGGCGCCTTCCTGGGTGGCTCCGTTGAAGTCGGGATTGGTGGGAATGCCGACTTCGGCGGCGGCCACCACGAAAGCCTCCGACAAGGGATCGGCGTGCCGCCAGTCCGACACCGGCAGCGGGCCACCGGTGCCATGATATTTGTCGGCGCCGCGCTGCTGGTTCTCGGCTTTCTTGAAATAGGGCAACACGTCCTCATAGCCCCAGCCGGCATTGCCGCGCTGGCGCCAGCGGTCGTAATCCTCGTGCTGGCCGCGCACGTACAACAGGGCGTTGATCGAACTCGAGCCGCCGAGCACTTTGCCGCGCGGCTGAAACACCTGCCGGCCGTTCAGCCCCGGTTCGGGCTCGGTCTGATACATCCAGTTGACGGATTTTTCCTTGAAAAGCTTGCCGTAGCCGAGCGGCACATGGATCCAGATGTGGGTATCCCTGGGGCCGGCCTCCAGCAGCAGCACCGAATGCTTGCCGTCGGCGGTCAGGCGGTTCGCCAGCACGCAACCGGCCGAACCGGCGCCAACAATGACGTAATCGAATTCGGAAGCATTGTTATTATTGTTCATTAGGTCTCCCACGCCCGTATCGTGGCCAACAGGTAGCGGGGGCACCCCACAGGGTCAATTGCAAAAGGGGTGATTTCGATTGACGATGGCGGAGCCGCCCGGCGACAATCAACGCAAATAATTAAGGAGGAAACTCGAATGAGCGTCTCTCGCCGCCATGCGCTGGCGTCCCTGATCGCTGCCGCCTTGCTGGCGATGCCTGCGGTCGCGCACGCCGAAACCATCCGCATCGGACTGCCGACCAAGACCTACTGGCCAACCACCGTCGCCGAAACCGCGGTCAAGCAAAAGCTGTTCGAAAAGGAAGGCATCACCGCGGAGCTTACGATCTACCGCAGCGGCGCCGAGACCTTCGAGGCCATGGCGGCGGGCGCCGCCGACGTCATCCTCGATCCGCCATCGCTGGTCTCCGCAGGCCGCAAGAAAGGCGTGATGTCGCGGATCGTGGCCAACGCCTCAATGGGCAATTTCGGCTGGCAGTTGATGGTGCCGCTGAAGTCTACCATCGAGGTCAAGGACCTCAACGGCAAGAAGGTCGCGATCACGGCGGCCGGCTCTGGCTCCGACCTGTTGGCGCTGTGGACCATCCAGGACAGAAAGATCGACTTCACCCGCGTGCCGGTCGGCGGCGGCGGGCTGGTGCCCAATCTGCTCGCCAACAATGTCGACGCCGCGGTGGTCTATTCGCCCCTGAGCTTCCAGATTTCGAAATCGGGCGAAGCGCGAACCATCCTGGATTATGCCAGGGAAGTGCCGCCGAACCTGACCGCGGGCTGGATCGTGCTCGACAAATTCGCGCAGGAAAAACCAGCGCTGGTTCAGAAGGCGCTCAACGCCCTCTATGGTGCTGTCGCCTTCATGCGCAACAATCGCGACGCCACGATCAAGCTGATCGCAGACCTCTATGAGATGCCCAGTGAGATCGCCGCGCTCGAATACGAGAACACGATCTTAAAGCTCGAGACCGACGGCAACATGGCGGCTTCGAACGTGTCGGACGCCGTTCAATTGTCGCTGGACCTCGCCAAGCTCGGCGGGCTGAAGGACATCGTGCCCACGCAAGAGGTCATCTCAACCCAGTTCAAGCCGGTAGCGACCAAGCCTTGAGATTTTTCGCGATGGCACTCGGAATCAAGCTTGCCCGTGCCGCAATCGTCGTAGCGATATTCGCGCTATGGGAAGCGTTGTCGCGCAGCGGCATCGTCAACCCGCGGCTCTTGCCTGCGGCGTCCGATACGCTCGCCATGCTCGGGCAATTGCTGCAGCGCGCCAGCGTGCGCAACGACCTCGCCGTGACCGCGAGCGAGGTGCTGACCGCTTTTGCGCTCGCCGTCCCGTTCGGCGCCCTGGTCGGATTTTTGATCGCTGAAAACCGATGCTTTGCCGAAGTGGTGAAGCCGTTATTGTTCTTTGCCTTCTCGATCCCGAAATCGATCTTCCTGCCGATGTTCATCCTGGTGTTCGGCGTCGGCTTTGCGCAGAAGGTGGGGTTCGGCTTCTTCTCGACCATCTTCATCGTCATCATGTCGACCACGACGGCGGTGGAACAGGTCAAGGTCGAGTACCTCACGGTCGCCCGGTCCTACGGCGCGACATCAGCGCAGACCGCGTTACGCGTCTATCTGCCGAGCATGCTGCCGGTGCTCCTGGAAGCGCTGCGGATTTCGATGATCTTCAACCTGACCGGTGTCATCCTGGCTGAAATGTACGCCTCGCGCGACGGCATCGGCCATCAGATCGCCAGCTGGGGCGAGAACTTCCAGATGAACCAACTATTGGCCGGCGTGGTGATGATCGCAGCAATTGCGATTGCCTTCAACGAAGCGGTCCGATGGGTGGAAACGCGATGCAGCCATTGGCGAACATAACCCCGCTCAAGAGCCTCCCGCGGGCCGGCGCGATTGAAGTCCGCAGTGTCGGGCAGGTCTTCAAGACCTCGACGCAGGACGTCGTCGCGTTGTCGGACGTCTCGCTCGAGGTCAAGCCGGGGCGTTTCGTCGTCATTGTCGGGCCGAGCGGCTGCGGCAAGTCGACCTTGCTGATGATAATGGCGGGCCTGCGCCAACAGACGTCGGGCACGGTCACCATTAACGGCGCGCCGATCCTCAAGCCAGATCCGGACAGGGTCGGCGTGGTGTTTCAGGAGGCGAGCCTGTTTCCATGGCTGACGGCGGAAGAGAATGTCGAATTTCCGCTGGCGCTGCGCGGCGTGGC
>VAZG01000317.1 GCA_005885285.1 Alphaproteobacteria bacterium
GACAGCGCCGTGGGGCGGTCGGATGGCCCGGATCACCGGTGTCGTCCTTGCCATATGGGGCGCCGCCGCGCTGGCGCTGGCTATATGATCTGTCACCAAGGAGCTTACAGTGGCCACGGAATAGCGCATCAGAGGGACCGTGCTCGCGCAGATAGCGTGCGTCCTCCTGTTTCAGCGCCCTGGTGGCTGACTCCTTTCGCGGACCTAGTTGCCGCGCTCGTGGCTGAGTCAGTCGGCGCTCGGCGCTGAGCACTCGCTGTTCTTGAACTTCATCGACCTGATTCGCTGGATGATGAGACGAACCTACCCCTCTGCCTGTCGACCGGCAAATGACCGCTTTTAACTACCGGTAAAGCTCCCCGGAACTCGGCACCGCGAGGCAGCTCAATGACGGCTCGCCAAGCTGACCATAAGCGAGATAGCGCCCACCAATATGAGGCTGAAGGCCCAAGTCGCATCCAGATTGAACCAACTCCGGCACACGAACTTGAGACCCAGGTATCGGTAGACCAACCAGGCCAAGATGCCGCCGGCTGCGATCATCGTGACAGAGTGGACGACGGAAACCAGGGCGGCCATGCCGAGGTCGGCATTGATGAGGTCGGCTGTCGCCTCATGGCCGCTGTTGAGGTCAGCGGCGCGGCAGAGACCAAGATAGATCGGTACCAGCATCAGTCCCGCGCCATGCGCGATCGCTACGGCAAAAGACCAGAGCCCCAATTGCGTCGGTCGTATCCGCGCCAACACTCGCGGATGACGCCGTTTGACGAACCGGAAGATACCGAACCCAATGACCAGGAGGCTCGCACCGATCTGGATCTGTCGGTGCCATTGGACGAGGGCGACCAGCAGAGAGAAGGGAAGGATCACCACGAGCATTGCCAGCTGATGGCCGAGCGTCAGCGGCCAAAATGCTGCCAGGAGGGCGCGCGAGCTCCTTTCCATCAGCCCGGCGGAGACGGCGAGCGGCCATCCCATCCCCGGGTTCACTCCGTGATAGAGGCCGCTCGCGACGACAGCCAGCCAGAGTGCAGCAGGCGTCCAGTTCAGTTCAGTCCAGTCCCGTTCAAACCGACGGATAGCAGAACGAATCCGTCGAGCAATCGCCGCCCTCGAGCCGGATTTGGTGTGCCCGGTATCCGTCGGGGAAGCTCACCCAGTAGTCCTTTGCTAACTCGATGCCGCCGCTCGGACTCGCATTGGCCATAACCTCAGCGCCCCGCACTCCGTCGGGATAAAACTGGTTGTCCCACGTCGAGTAGAGCGAATTAGTCCAGTAGACCCGCTTACCGTCACGGCTGATCTCGACCATCTGCGGGCCGCCCGCATACACCTTGCCGCTCGGGTGCGGCGTTCGGCGAGCGATGCCGCCGACGTGGACGGAGCCCGCAAGCTTCGGCTTCCTCGGGTCGGTGACGTCGTACTGACGCATCTCGCCGGTTCCCCAGCAGGCGACGTAGAGAAACCGGTCATCCATTGAGAGGTCGATGTCGGTCACCAGCGGCGGCACTGCGCCAAACCCCTGCAGGAGCGGTGGGAGCTGGTCCTTGGACGCCGGTTCGGGCGGGATCGTAGCCGTCTTCTCGATGTGGAACTTGCCGCCTTCGCGCCACCAGGTCCAGATCGAGCCTTCGAGGTTCGTGGAGTCGACCACAACGCCCAGGAACCCGTATTCGCGAACGGGATCGTGCGCGGGCCGCACCTCGAGCGCCATCTGGTGGTTGGCTCCGAGATCGATCGTCTGGATGTTGCGGCGGGCGCGGAGGTCCCAGAAGTGGATCCGATGGCCATACTTGTTCGCGAGCAGATCCTCCGGCACGACCCCGTTCTCGTATTGCGGCGGCAGCCCCCACTCGCTCGTCACCATGTAGTCGCGCGGCAGGTTCCACCAGAAGTCATAGTGGAGGTTTTGGGGTCCGCGGTCGATCTCCCAGCGGCCCAGGATATCGAACGTCTCGCAGTCCATGATAAAGATGCCCGGCGGCCCGTCGGTGCCATCCTTGCCGCCGCCGAGCGTGCTGACGTAGATGCCTTCGGGGCCGCAATGGACCGTGTGAGGCCGCGAGTAGCCGGTCTTTTTCAAGACCTCCTCGGGCTCGATGATCTTGTGAATTTTCGCCTTGGTGGGATCGGGCTTCGTATCCACGACATAAAGGCGCGAGGACCGGATTCCGGGGATGATCAGGTAGCGCCGCTCGAGGAACGCGTGGCCGGTGAGCGGCGACAATGCCGACGAGCAGGCATTCCAGCCGAAATGGTGGAACTCGTCACCCTTGTACGGCATCGTCACCGTGTGGACGACCTGACTGAAGGTCGGCGAGCCGGGTTTCACGTCGATCACTGCGAGCGCGTCGGGCTGCGAAAAGTCCGGGCTCAGCAGCAAAGTATAAGCGAAGTTCTCCGGCGCAGCTTCCATAGCAAGCTTCGGCGATGCGTGGAAGGTCGGATCAGGCCTCATCATCATCTGAATGCCTCGCTGTTGTGTAAGCCGTCACTCATTCCCTCGCCGTTCGCGGAACATCGCCCCATAGTGGTAAGGCGGAAATTCGACAGTTCGGTTCGGCGAGAGACCGGCGGGTTCAACCGATCACCGCGACATCGCGGGCTTCCATCCGCATCTCCGTCCTCGGTCCGCGAGGCTGCCCGAAGACCCGCGTTTCCTCACGAGGACGACGATGCCAATTGACGACCCCGAATTGCCCTTCCGGTTTGAGGATTGCAACGACGGTTCGCGCCAAGCCCAGCTGATCCGGGACGCCGTGCAAGGTATTTGCGAGGAAAACATAATCGACCGGCTCCGGCACGACCGCATCGAAAGTCATAGCGTCCGCCACGACAAAATGGCAATTGGTCGAACCAGCTGCAGCAACAAGCGCCCGCGCGCGATCCAGCATAGCAGGGTCGATGTCGATGGCGTAGACGCCATCCACGATGCGGGCGAGCGGCGCCGTGAACAGCCCATCTCCGCAACACAGATCAACCACGACCATGCCGGGCTGCACGCCCATTTCGACAAGAAGCGTCACGGGATCAGGCCACAACGCTCGCCACCAATCGGCATCAGGCATTGTTGTTGCCGGGAAAAAGCCGACAATCATGCGGTTCTCAAAGGATTCTATTTCTACAGGCCCACGGCGGCATGGAAGTCGGACTTCATCCGCGACTATCGATCCCCTCCCGCCTGTTCGCGATACGTATCTGTACCACAGCCGCTCTGGTTAAAAAATTCGGTATAAGGCCGCATCGTCTATGAACTCGCGCGCTGGAACTCTATCGGATGTCCCCGTGGCGACCGGCGGCTCCTGGCGCAACCACATCAGCGGGCTGGCCAAGGGAGGCCAAGGGCCGGCCGCGAGAGATGTCGATGGGTTCTTCTTCCGGCGGCTCAGGAGCGAAGACAAGGCCCCGTCTGGCGGCTGCTCGTCAAAAGCTACAGATCGTTGTGCGTCGGGCCTAGGACTTCATTACCTGCTCGCCAATGCCCGGGCGAGCTGGCTAACTGCATTTTGATGCTTCTCGTTCCTGATCTCGGCAAAATTGCGGGCGATCTCGAGCTGCATACGCTGGTGGAGCGTGATCAGCCGCGGACCTTCATCCCCGATACCGTCGTAAAAATAGGTGATCGGCGTGCTCAACGCGCGGGCGATCTCAAATAGTCTTCCAGCCGAAACGCGATTGATGCCACGCTCATATTTGTGAGCTTGCTGATAGGTTACCCCGATCATTTCGGCGAGTTGCTGCTGGGTCAGACCCAGCATGATGCGGCGTTCGCGGATACGCCTGCCGACATGGTCGTCGATCGCGACGGTTGACCGCCCTCTCTTCGCTTTCGCCATGCTCTTCACCTGTGTAAGCGCCTCGACCAGCGGATCGTCGCCTGATCCATATCCGCCAACGACGGTAAGGGCCGGTTAATTCCGGACGAGACACGCCGTATCATCTCCTGGATCTTTGCCGCCCATCAGATGGGCGGCGCGCTCGCCGGGATTGGCGCCGGCGCGGTGCGCAGCTTCAGCGGAGATTACCTCCTTCTATGACGAGCGGCCTCGCTTGCCTGTTGGCCTCGCTATTGGTGCTGCGGATCAGGGGCCTCGCGCCTGCCATAGTGCCCGCGGTCTGACCGGAAGAGAGCGCGATCTCAGGTTTCGTGGCCCCGGGACCGAGAGATGCTATGGGGCGGGCGGCGAGGAGATGGCAACTTCGTCGCTGGATGTAACCGATGGAGTGCCGCGATGCCCCAGCCGAACGACCTGAGCAGATCCCTCGTCGCCCTGGACCAGAATAGCACGATCATTGCCGTCGTCGAGCTGAGCCAGTCGAGCTGGCTCGTTGCCGGCATGCTTCCCGGGATT
>VAZG01000318.1 GCA_005885285.1 Alphaproteobacteria bacterium
GAGAACGGGGCCATTGCAGCATGGCGCGCGTGCCGACAATTGCCGAAGAAGACGCCAAGCGGCCGAACCGCGAGCGCGACTGCCTGGTGGGGGAACGCACGCGGATTGTGAACCGGATAAAGTCCACCCTAGCCCGGCTGGGCATTCGCAACTTCAAACCAACCCTGCGCAAGGCGGCCGAGCGTCTTGCAACCGTGCGCACTCCGGAAGGCATGCCGCTGCCGCCAAACACCTTGGCCGAGCTGCAGCGTGACATGGCCCGGCTCGGCTTTGTTGTCAGCCAGATTAGAGAGATCGAGGAAGCTCGCCAGAAACGATTAGAGCAACAGCACGAGACCGGGCCCCACGCGATGGTTCGGCGGCTGGCCCGCATCGTCGGTGTCGGCATCGAGACGGCTGATCTGCTGGTCCATGAGCTGCTGTCACGGCCCATGCGTGACCGCAGAGCAGTGGCGCGTTACGCCGGCTTAACAGGCTCCCCGGATGAGAGCGGGGCGCGCCGTCGCGAACAAGGGCTCGCCAGAGCCGGCAATGCCCGGGTCCGCCGCGCCATGATCCAACTCGCCTGGCGCTTTCTGATGTTTCAGAAGGAGAGCGCGCTGGCATTGTGGTATCGCGCCCGCACCACTGATAGCCGTAGTGGCACGCGCAAGGCCATGATCGTCGCGCTGGCACGCAAGCTGATCATTGCGCTCTGGCGCTTTGTCACAACTGGCGAACCATTGGAGGGCGTCGTCTTACGTCCAGTGTCCTGAAAGGAGCTCGACCGGAACGAGCATACCACTTAGCACCATTTTCGGCGCTCGCGCTGGTTTTCAGCACGACTGCCGAAATGACGATCCGAGGTGGCGGGACGCCGTATTCGAACCTGGCA
>VAZG01000319.1 GCA_005885285.1 Alphaproteobacteria bacterium
CTCAAAAGGCCTCATATGAGGGTGGGCAAAGGCGCTCTTGCGCCGTGCCCACCAATAAAATCAACGACTGAGGATGCAATGGTGGGCACGCTTCGCTTTGCCCACCCTACACCTTCGTCTGTTACAGCTGGCCCAGCAACGTATCGCCGCCGGAGACCTCGACCTTGCCGGGCGCGGGCTCGCGGTTGAGCTTCTTCACCACGCCGTCCTCGACCAGCATCGAGTAACGGTGGGAGCGGATGCCGAGCCCGTTGCCGGAAGCATCCAATTCCATACCGATCGCCTTGGTGAATTCGGCGTTGCCGTCGGCCAGGAAGGTCGCCTCGTCGCGCTGGTCGGTGTCGCGCTTCCAGGCGTTCATGACGAAAGCGTCGTTGACCGAGACGATCGCAATGGTGTTCACGCCCTTGTCCTTGATCGCGTAGGCGTTCAGGAAAATGCTCGGCAGGTGCATTTTGTGGCAGGTGCCGGTGTAGGCGCCGGGCACCGCGAACAGCGCGACCTTCTTGCCCTTGAAGATGTCGTCGGTGGTTCGGACCTGCAAGCCTTCCTCGGTCATCACGCGAAACTTGGCTTCCGGCAGCTTGTCGCCAACTTTGATCGTCATCGTCAATTCTCCTTCAATGTGCGGATGAGTCTTAAACCGGGCCTGTCGCAGGCACAATATTCGGCGCCACGGAAACGGCAATGGTGTGGCGCGTTCACTGTTATGTCATCCGGCCCAAGACCGGTCGCCGTGGAGGAAATCCTGCTCGTCTGCCGTGGTCGCGCGTCCGAGAATCTGATTGCGGTGAGGGAAGCGCCCGAACCGGCGGATGATATCGGCATGATGCTCGGCATATTTCAGGCTCTCAGCGTTGCCCGCCTTGCGGAACAGCTCGATGCAGCGCTGCTGATCGGCCAAATTCTCCGAATGCATCAATGGCATATAAAGGAATTGGCGCAGCGCGGGATCGATACGCAAGTCGACGCCGCGTTCGATGGCATCGAGGGCGAGGCGCCTGGCCGCTGCATCTGTGGCGTAGGCGCTGGGGTCTTGCCGAAACATATTGCGCGGAAACTGATCCAGCACGATGGCCAGAGCCAGCGTGCCGTCATCGCTAGCTTGCCACGAATGCAGTTGACCCTCGGCCGCCGCCCGCCACAGATCGAGGAAGCGCCGGCGGACTTCATCGTCAAAAGACCCGTCGGCGGCGAACCAGCGGTCTGGCCCGGCTTCGCGCCAGAACGCCAGCACATCGGCCGGCGTGATGTTGTCCGCCGCGCCCATCTGCCACTTACGCTCGCTGTTCAGGCCGCGGCCTTCTTCTCGTCGCGCAATTCGCGGCGCAGGATCTTGCCGACATTGGTCTTGGGCAGCGAAGTCCTGAACTCGATCTGCTTCGGCACCTTGTAGTTGGTCAATTGCCCGTGGCAGAACTTGATGATGTCCTCGGTGGTGACATTCGGATCCTTCTTCACGACAAAGGCCTTGACCGCCTCGCCGGATTTCGCGTCCGCAACCCCAATCACGGCGCACTCGAGCACGCCGGGATGGCTCGCGATCACTTCTTCGATCTCGTTGGGGTAGACGTTGAAACCCGACACCAGGATCATATCCTTCTTGCGGTCGACGATCCTGGTGTAGCCGTCCGCGGTCATGACGCCGATGTCGCCGGTGCGGAAATAGCCGTCCGCGGTCATCACTTGCGCGGTCTCCTCCGGCCTGTTCCAGTAGCCGGCCATCACCTGCGGGCCTTTGGCGCAGATTTCGCCAGCCTCGCCGAGCGGCAATTCGTTGCCGTCATCATCGCGGATCGACAGATAGGTCGAGGGAACAGGAAGGCCGATCGTGCCCGAGAACTCGCGGGCGGTTGCCGGGTTGCAGGTCAGTGTTGGCGAGGTCTCCGACAGTCCATAGCCTTCCGACAGCGTACAGCCGGTGACCTTCAGCCATTTCTCGGCGACCGATTTCTGTGTCGCCATGCCGCCGCCGTTCGAAATCTTGAGCTTGGAGAAATCGATCTTGTCGAAGCCGGGCGTATGCAGCAGGCCGTTATAGAGCGTGTTGACCGCGGGGAAGCTGTTGACCTGGTATTTCGACAGCTCCTTGACGAAGCCCGCCATGTCGCGCGGATTGGGGATCAGAAGATTGACGCCGCCGGCCCGCACCGCCAGCAGGTAACACGCCGTCAGCGCGAAGATGTGATAGAGCGGCAGTGCGCAGACGATGAAGATCTGATCGACATGCGGGGGCAGCGCTAGCGCCGGCTGCAGCCAGGCGTCGTTCTGCAGCACGTTGGCCACAATGTTGCGATCAAGCAGCGTCGCTCCCTTGGAGACGCCGGTGGTGCCGCCGGTATATTGCAGGAAGGCGACATCGTCGAGTGTCAGACCAGGCTTGTTGAACTTGAGGCCGCGCCCGGCCGCGAGTGCGTCGTTGAAGGAGATCGCGCCCGGGATCGAATAGGCCGGCACCATCTTCTTCACCCGCCGCACCACCAGGTTGACGATCACGCCCTTGATGCCGAGCAAGTCGCCCATGCTGCCGATGATGACGTGCTTGAGCGAGGTCCTGCCCATCACTTGCTGCACCGTGTTCGCGAAATTCTCCAGGACGACGATTGCTTCGGCGCCGGAATCCTTGAGCTGGTGCTCAAGCTCGCGCGGGGTGTAGAGCGGGTTGACGTTCACCACGGCATAGCCTGCGCGGAGCACCGCGGCCGTCGATATCGGATATTGCAGGACGTTCGGCATCATCAGCGCGACGCGGGCGCCTTTCTCAAGACCCTTGCTCTGCAAATAGGCACCAAGCGCGGCCGACATCTCGTCGAGGTCGCGGTAGCTGATCGACTTGTCCATGCAGATGAAAGCCTTGCGGTCGGCGAATTTCGCAAAGCTTTCTTCCAGTAACTCGACGAGCGACGAGTACTGGGATGGATCGATGTCGGCGGGCACGCCGGCCGGATATTGCTTGAGCCAGATCCGCTCCATGGTATTTCCCCTCCGCTCTATTTCCCCCGTTCGGTGGGACGGGAGGCTTATTTTGGGCAGTATTGAGCAAGCTGGGCGCCGATGGCAAGCGGCCGGGCAGTATCGGCGTATTGTCGCTTATGGGCGCGAACGGTCGCAGGCCGACTGAACCCGCGTGGCCGCGTTAACCAGCTGGTTTGGTCTCGCCGCCGCTGCTCTTGCTGGTATTTTTGGGCTTGGAAGGCTTTGCCGCGGTCTTGGGCTTTGCCGGCTTGGCGTCGCCCGCGGCCTTGCCCGCGGCAGTATCCGCCTTGGCGCTGGCGTGCCTGACCGGCGGCTTGGCGTCGGATTTGGCCTCGGCGGCAGCGTCCGGCTTTTTCGCCGCGATGCGCGACTTCTTGGCGTGCTTTACCGTCTGCTTATCGGCATCGGCCGCGACTGCCGCAATCAGCGCGGCGCCGCTCTTGGTCGGACCGGTATAGACGGAAATCGGCTCGGACGGCGCCGGGTCTGCGGCCAGCCATTCCGACGGCTTTGGCAAGGGTGCTTGCAGGCCGGCGGCGAAGAAGGTCATGCCGGTCTCGCCACTGCTCGGCGCCCCGGTGCTGGCGACCGCATCATCCTCATCGCTGGCCGGCCGCTTGTGCTTGCCGCCGCACATCTCGTCGCGCAGGTTCGGCGGCGAAGCGTCGATCGGCACCAAATTGTTGACGGTGCCGAGCGCAGGCCGCAGCCACGCCAGTCCGTTATTGGCAAAGCCGCGATCCAAGAGTTGGGCGGCCCGCACTGCCCGCATGGTGCCGGAGGAGGCGCCGAGCACGACTGCGATCAGCCGCCGGCCGTCGCGCGTGGCGGACGCCACCAGATTGTAGCCGGATGCGCAGATGAAGCCGGTCTTGAAGCCGTCGGCGCCCGGATAGCGTCCGATCAGGCGGTTGAAATTCTGCGTGATCTTGCGGCCGTAGCGGATCGAGGGGATGTGGACGAAATATTCGTATTCCGGCAGGTCATGGATGATGGCGCGCGCCAGGATCGCAAGATCGCGCGCCGAGGTGATCTGACCGTCCGCCGGCAGCCCGTTCGGATTGACGTAGCTGGTCTGCGTCATGCCGAGCTTCTGTGCGGTCTCGTTCATCATGGCCGAAAACCCGTCGATCGAACCGCCGACGCCTTCTGCGAGCACCACCGCCATGTCGTTGGCCGATTTCACCAGCATCATCTTGAGCGCGTTGTCGACGGTGACCTGCGTGCCGGGCCGGAAGCCCATCTTCGACGGCGATTGCAAAGCCGCGACCGGCGATACGCTCAAGAGCGTATCGAGCGTGATCTTGCCATCCTTGACGGCCTTGAGCGTGACATAGGCCGTCATCAGCTTGGTGACCGAGGCGGGATACCACGGCACCGTCGCGTTCTCGGCCTCGAGCACCTTGCCGCTGTCGGCTTCTATCACCAATCGCGCTTCCGCATACGCAACGCGCGGCATGACGCACGCAAGCGCTGCGGCAACGACGATCCAGCTGAGCTGTGACTTGCGAAGCAACGGGAGAGAAAAATGCACTATTCCGATTCCGGTCTCTTTGAGACCCGCCTTAAAAATTAAGGAGGTCCGTGACGTGTGAAGTTCGGGTTTCAAGCGTGTCCGGCGTCGTCGCGCTACGGCTGATGCAAACCTATACCGGCTTGGTGGTCCGGAACAGAGGCTTGGTGGGATAATTCCCTGGCGAAATAGGCTGAATTTCGGCAACACTAAATCTTGACATCGGCGTTCGCGCTTTCTGGCCGTTGAATGTTGGTTTGCGCGTTCGCCTGCACCATGAATTGGGCCCGCGCGAGTTCCGCGAAACGGCCGCCTTTAGCCACCAGTTCATCGAAAGTTCCACTTTCGATCACGCGGCCGCCGTCAAATACCAGGATGCGCGTCGCGTTGCGAATGGTCGAAAGGCGGTGGGCGATCACGAAAGTAGTGCGCCCCTTCATCACCTCGTCGAGTGCGGCGTTGACCTTGGCCTCGGTGACCGCATCGAGCGCGCTGGTCGCCTCGTCGAGGATCAGGATCGGCGGATCCTTCAACAGCGCGCGTGCGATCGACAGCCGCTGACGTTCGCCGCCGGACAGCATCCGTCCGCGCTCGCCGGCCGGGGTATCGAATTTGTGCTCGCTGCGCTCGATGAATTCCAGCGCCTGCGCGCGCGCGGCGGCGGCCTTTAGTTCCTCGTCGGTGGCGTCTGGCTTGCCGACGCGCAGATTGCTCGCGATCGAGCGGTTGAACAACAAGGCCTCCTGAAACACCACGCCGATGTTTCGCCGCAATGCCGTCAGCTTCAGTCCGCGCACATCCATGCCGTCGATCTTGATAAAGCCAGATTGCGGATCGAACGCGCGATGCAACAGCGCGATCGCGGTCGATTTGCCGGCGCCGGTCGGCCCGACCAGCGCGACGGTCTGGCCGGGCAGCGCCACGAAGGAGAGGTCTTCAACCGCCGGGCGCTTGCCGTCATAGGAAAATGAGACGTCGCTGAATTCGACGAGGCCGGAAAGCCGCCCGGTATCGATCGCATCGGGACGGTCGCGCACCGCCGGCACCGCATCCAGC
>VAZG01000320.1 GCA_005885285.1 Alphaproteobacteria bacterium
AAGGTGCAGCGCAACGATCGCGCGAGCCCGCAGGACAAGGCAGAGGCGGGCAAGCTGCATGATGAGCTGCGCGGCACCGTTGAATATGCACCCTATTGGGTGCGCATCGCGAGTGCGCTCTGCCTCGGCATCGGAACCATGTTCGGCTACAAACGCGTCGTCGACACGCTCGGCAAGCGGCTTGGACGCACCCACCTCACGGCTGCCAAAGGGGCCTCGGCCGAGCTGGTTTCGGCGCTGCTGGTCGGAACGGCGGGCTTTAGCGGCCTGCCGGTGAGCACGACGCACATCGTGACATCCGGCATCGCCGGAACGATGCTGGCGGATCGCCGCTCCCGGGGACTGCAACGTACAACGGTCTACCGCATCCTGCTGGCGTGTATCCTGACCCTACCGGTCACAACCGCTCTTGCGACCGGCCTGTTCTATTTCCTCGAGCACACGCCATCCGTGCCAGGCACGTAAAAAAAGCGCGTAGAGCGGGAAGAGCCAAAGGCATATTCCGTCAAATTCGTCTGGCGCGGGCTCAACACGCGACAGCGATAAAGCGCTCAGGGGCAGATCAAGGTTATTGATTTTACTGATCTTTTCGTTTGCTGTCGGTGATGTGCCTCGCGGCGCCGCAACCCGTTTATGCTGATATCGAAACCCACTGGTTGCAGGGCGTACCTCGGGATAGGCTTCGCGCATGACTCTGACCGACATTGCAACCCGTACCTACAATCACGGCTGGCGGCTCGACCCGATTGTGCGCAGCCTGCTCGATACCGATTTCTACAAGCTTTTGATGCAGCAGATGATCCGGGAATTCTATCCCGAACAGCGCGTCACCTTCTCGGTCATCAATCGCAGCCGGCACGTGCGTCTGGCCGAAGTGATCGACGAGGGTGAGTTGCGTGCCCAGCTCGATCACGCCCGCGCCATCCGCTTTTCCAAGAAAGAGCTGATCTGGCTCGCCGGCAATACATTCTATGGCAAGACCCAGATGTTCTCGCCCGACTTCATCAACTGGCTCGCCGGCTTCCGCCTGCCCGAATATGAGCTACGCAAGGTGGATGGCCAGTATGAATTGCATTTCCATGGGCCCTGGACCCACACCACGATGTGGGAGATTCCGGCGCTTGCCATCCTCAACGAGCTGCGCTCGCGCCATGTGGTGAAGGGACAAGGCCGTTTTGTCCTCGATGTCCTCTATGCACGCGCCAAGGCCAAGCTTTGGACCAAGGTCGAGCGGCTGCGCAAACTGGAAGACTTGCGCCTTTCAGATTTTGGAACGCGGCGGCGCCACGGCTTTTTGTGGCAGCGCTGGTGCGTCGAAGCCGTCAAGGAAGGCTTGGGCGCTTCGTTCACCGGCACCTCCAACGTCCTGCTGGCGATGGACAACGATCTGGAAGCGATCGGAACCAATGCGCATGAATTGCCGATGGTTGCCGCCGCGCTCGCCAATGACGATGATGAATTGCGCTCGGCGCCGTATCGGATTCTCGATCAGTGGCGCCATACCTATGGTGGCAACCTCCTGATCGCGCTGCCCGATGCCTTCGGCACGAGGGCATTCCTGCGCGACGCCCCCGAATGGGTGGCGGACTGGACCGGCTTTCGGCCGGACAGCGCGCCGCCGATTGCCGCAGGCGAGGAAATCATCAAGTGGTGGAAGGACAAGGGGCGGGATCCTAAGGAAAAGCTTCTGGTTTTTTCGGACGGCATGGACGTCGGATCGATCGAGGAGACCTACCGGCATTTTGCCGGCCGGGTGCGGATCAGCTTTGGCTGGGGCACAAACCTCACCAATGATTTCATCGGCTGCGCGCCGGATGGTTCGAATGACCTCGATCCGATCTCGATCGTCTGCAAGGTGACGTCGGTCGACGGCCGTCCAGCCGTGAAACTCTCCGACAATCCGGAAAAGGCGACCGGCGATGCGTCCGAGGTCGAGCGTTATCTGCGGGTGTTCGGCAACGCCGGCCGGGTTCGCAGCGCGGTGCAGGTGTAAAGGAATGAAGGTGGGTTCGTATCATGATGCGGATCATCGAAGGCGATCTCAACGACCGCCGTGTCATCGACCTCCTGCAAGCTCATCTGACCAGCGCGCGTGCGCAGACGGCGCCGGGCAGCGCTCACGCCCTGGATCTCGCCGGGCTCAAATCTTCCGACATCAGCGTCTGGACGATCTGGGAGGGCGATACGCTGGTCGGGGTCGGCGCGCTGAAGCGGCTGTCGGCGAATGACGCTGAAGTGAAATCGATGCATACCGCGCAAGCGATGCGCGGCAAGGGAGCCGGCAGCGCCATGCTGCGCCACATCATCGCGGCGGCAAAGGCCGCGGGCGTTTCGCGGCTCAGCCTGGAGACTGGCTCGTGGGAATATTTCGATCCCGCCCGTCGCTTCTACCGGAAGCACGGCTTCGTCGAATGCCCGCCGTTCGCCGATTACGTGCTCGATCCGAACAGCGTCTTCATGTCGCTCGCGCTGACATGATCGCTTGCAACGACAAGGCGGCTGCCTACCTGACAGCTGGCCGATCGAGGATAGCGAAAGTGACGCCGAGAGTTCTGGCCACGATCATCTGTGCTGCCGCCCTCGCGCCGGCCTTTGCGCAAGAGGATCCCAAGACCGCGCCGACCGAGCTTGCGCTGCAGGTCACGACGGATCCCGCGACCATCGAATGCCGTCGTTTCGAAAAACTGGATCCGATCTCCTCCGCCTTCCTGTCCCTGCACAGAACCTTCCAGGACGACTTCGACGAGCATCCGCTGGCGAGCGGAAAATGGGTGCCGCATTACGCCGGCGGCGCCGCCTGGCCGGAAGCGCGCTACTGGGGCGGCGACGGCTCGGACTTCAAGCGCAAGGACGCGTGGAACGGCGAGCAGCAAATCTACGTCGATCCGCGCTACGCTGGACGAGGAACAACTCCGCTCGGGCTCGACCCGTTCAAGGTTCGGGATGGCGTTCTCTCGATCGTCGCGAGCCGCACGCCGCCCGAGCTGAAGCCGGTGCTGTTCGACAATGAATATGTCTCGGGCATCCTCACCACCCAGAATTCGTTTTCGCAAAAGTACGGATATTTCGAGATCCGCTCGAAGCTGCCGGTCGGGATGGGTGTGTGGCCGGCCTTTTGGATGCTCGCCAATGATGGCGGCTGGCCGCCCGAAATCGATGTGCTGGAGGGACGCGGAGAGCGGCCGGGCAATCTCGCGATGACGACCCATTGGCGGCTGCCGTCGACGGGTCGGATTGAATCCTGCGGCTTTGACTTCTTGCGGCCCGATGCAGCGGACGATTTCCACGATTACGGTGTGCTATGGCTCAAGGATCGCATCGTCTATTTTATTGATCGCAAGCCGGTGTCCGATATCAAGGTTCCGGTCGGCTTCGATGATCCGATGTACATGATCGTCAATCTCGCGATGGGCGCCAAGTATTTCCAGGGCGTTGGATTCGTCGATGGGGCGACGCCCAACGTGGTTTCATTCCAGATCGATAGGATTTCCGCTTATCAAATTGACGGGTATTAGTCATTGTAGCGCGGCTTTAGGCATCCGTGCCAGCCAATAGCGAACCTGACGGGAGAAGTCGGTGCTCGGAAAGTTCTCACGTCGGCAGTTTGCCAGGCTGGCCGGTTTCTCGGCGCTCGGCATGGCATCAGCGAGGCCACAAGACAGCGTGACCCAACCGGCATCCGACCGGCGCGCCTCGACCAGTTTTCCGAGCGGCTTTATCTGGGGCACGGCCACATCAGCCTATCAGATCGAAGGCGCGGTCAAGGAAGACGGCCGCGGCCAGTCGATATGGGACACTTTCAGCCATACGCTGGGCAGGATCAGGGACCACAGCAACGGCGACCGCGCCGACGATCACTATCATCGCTACAAGGAAGACGTTGGCCTGCTCAAGGGGCTCGGCGTCAAGGCCTATCGATTTTCGATCGCATGGCCCCGGGTGTTTCCCGACGGGACTGGCGCGCCGAACCCCAAAGGCCTCGACTTCTACAATCGCCTCTTGGACGAACTGCTCGCGAACGGGATTGAGCCGTTTGCGACCCTCTATCATTGGGACCTGCCGCAGGCGCTGCAGGACCGTGTCGGCGGATGGCAGTCGAGCGAGACGTCCAAAGCGTTCGCGAATTACGCCGGCTATGTGGCCGAACGCTTGAGCGATCGCGTCAAGTCGTTCTTCACCGTCAACGAAGTCGGCAGGTTCGTGAACTTCGGTTATGGCTGGGGTATCGACGCCCCCGGTCTTAAATTGCCGCCGGCGGTGCTGAACCAGGTCCATCATAATGTCGCGCTCGGTCACGGCCTGGCTGTGCAGGCGATCCGCGCCAGGGCGCGCGCCGGCACCAAGGTGGGCCCGGCCGAGAATATCGCGGCGTGTTTGCCCGCGATCGATACGCCCGAAAACATTCGCGCTGCCGAGATCGCGACGCGCGAATTGAACGCCGGCTTCCTCAACGTGGTCTTGACCGGCAAATACACCGACGCCTTTCTCAAATATGCCGGCAAAGACGCGCCGAAATTCACCGGCGACGAGTTGAAGGTGATTTCTTCGCCGAACGATTTCGTCGGCTTGAACATCTACGCGCCGCAATTTTACGTGGTTGCGTCCGAGAAGGCGCCGGGCTTCGACGTTCTGCCTTTTCCGGCCTCGTTCCCGCGCATGAATTCCGATTGGCTCAGGGTCGGCCCGGAGACGGCTTATTGGGTGCCGCGGCTCTCGGCGAAAATCTGGAACATTGATACGATTTACATCAGCGAGAACGGCGCGTCCGCCGACGACAAGATCGCCGCCGACGGCAACGTCTACGATCTCGATCGCATCATGTACCTGCGCAACTATCTGACGCAGTTGCAGCGCGCCACTGCCGAGGGCGTGCCGGTGCGTGGCTATTTCCTGTGGAGCCTGATGGACAATTTCGAATGGATCTACGGCTTCGACAAGCGCTTCGGGCTCTACCGCGTGGACTTCGACACGCTGCGCCGGACGCCCAAGCTCAGCGCCGCGTTCTACCGCAATATTATCGCGCGCAATGCGGTGGACGTTTAAGGCGACGCTTCATTCCGCCGCGATCGCCGGCTCGACACTGAGCGAAGTCAGCTTCCGGGCACGGCTGCGGCTGAACCGGTGGAGCGCGAGGTAGACCACCGGCGTCGTGTAGAGCGTGAGGAATTGCGACACCAATAAGCCACCGACGATCGCGTATCCGAGCGGTCGGCGGATCTCCGCACCGGTGCCGTGGCCGAGCGCGAGCGGCAGCGCGCCAAGCAGCGCCGCGAACGTCGTCATCATGATCGGGCGGAAGCGTTTTATCGCCGCCTGATAGATCGCATCTTCGGGATTCATCCCCTCAGCCTGCTCGGCGTTGATCGCGAAGTCGATCATCATGATCGCGTTCTTCTTGACGATGCCGATCAAAAGGAGAATGCCGATCAGCGCGATGACGCTGAGCTCGAGGTTGAACGCCATCAAGATCAACAACGCGCCGACGCCGGCCGAGGGGATGGTCGAAAGGATCGTGATCGGGTGGATCAGGCTCTCATAGAGCGCGCCGAGGATGATATAGACAGCAATCAGCGCGGCGAGGATCAGGAGCGGCTGGGTCCGGAGCGAATCCTGGAAGGCCTGGGCGTTGCCCTGGAAGCTGGTGATCAGGGTAGGGGGGACATTCAGGTCCCGTTTCGCCTTCTCGATCGCCTCCACGGCCTGACCGAGCGCCGCACCGGCAGCGAGGTTGAACGAGAGGGTGATCGCGGGAAACTGGCCCTGATGGCTGACGGACAGCGACCGCACAGTGCGCTTCTGCTCGACCAGCGCGCTCAGCGGCACCTGTCGCCCGCTGCTGGAGGGCACGTAGATCAGATCGAGCGCATTGGGATCGAGTTGGAACTGCGGATCGACCTCCAGGATCACCCAATAACTGTTCTGTTGGGTGAAAAATTGCGCGATCTTGCGCTGTCCGAACGCATCGTAGAGCGTGTCGTCGATCGCCTGTGTGGCGACGCCGAGCCGGGATGCCGTGTCGCGATTGATCTCGAGCCGCAGGGTTGGCCCCGCGATCTGCTGGTCGGTCGCGACGTCGCGCAGCAATGGGATTGCCTGCAAGGAGCGAAGCAGGATCGGTGCCCAGTGATCGAGCTCGTCGAGGTCGGCGTCCTGCAGCGTGAATTGATACTGCGTGCGGCTCGCCCGCCCGCCGACATTGATGTCCTGCGAAGCCTGCATGAATAGCGCGATGCCCTGTACGGCCGCAAGCTTCGGTCGCAATCGGTCGATGATCTGGCTCCCGCTCGCGTCGCGCTGGTCACGCGGCTTGAGATTGACGAACATGCGGCCGTTATTCATGGTCTGGTTGATGCCGCCGACCCCGACCGCCGAAATCACGCCGTCGACGCCGGGATCGGCGAGCAGGATGCGGACGAGCTGCGCCTGCCGTTCCAGCATGGCCGGATAGGAAACGTCCTGCGAGGACTCGGATACCGCAACGATGAAACCGGTGTCCTGCTGTGGAAAGAAGCCCTTCGGGATCAGGACATAGAGATAGCCGGTCAGGACGATCGTCGCAATGGTCGCGCTCAGCGTGAGCCGCCGGTGACGCAGCACCCAGCGCAGGCCGGATTCGTAGATTGCGAGCATCCGCTCGAAGAAGCGTTCGCTGGCACGATAGAGCCGGCCGTGCTGCCTGTGCTTTTCGTCCCGCAGGAGCTGGGCGCACATCATCGGCGTCAGCGTCAGCGAGATGACGGTCGAGACGAGGATGGCCACGCTCACGGTGACGGCGAATTCGCGGAACAGCCGGCCGATGATGCCGCCCATCAGCAATACCGGAATGAACACCGCGATCAGCGACAGGCTGATCGAAATAATGGTGAAGCCGATCTCACGCGAGCCCTTGAGCGCGGCGGCAAGCGGCGAATGACCTTGTTCCAGGTAACGCGCCACGTTCTCGACCATCACGATCGCGTCGTCGACGACGAACCCGGTCGCGATCGTCAATGCCATCAGTGAGAGGTTGTCGAGGCTGTAACCGAGCGCATACATGACCGCGAAGGTGCCGATCAGCGACAGCGGAACGGTGATGCCGGGGATCAGCGTGGCCCACAGGTTGCGCAGGAACAGGAAGATCACCATCACCACCAGCGCGATGGTGAGCATCAGCGTGAACTGGACGTCGTCGACCGAGGCGCGGATGGTCTGGGTGCGATCGGTGACGATGTGGACGTCGATGGCAGGCGGGATCGATGCTTTCAGGCGTGGCAGCGCGGCCTTGATGTGCTCGACGGTGTCGATGACATTGACGCCGGGCTGCCGCTGGATGATCAGGATAATCGACGGCTGTCCGTTGTAGGTGCCGGAGCCGCGGATATCCTCAGCCCCATCCACCACGGTGCCGACGTCGCCGAGCCGGACCGGCGAGCCGTTGCGCCAGGCCACGATGACCGGCCGATAGTGGGCTGCGCTCAGCAGCTGGTCGTTGTTCTCGAGCGTATAGCCTTGCCGCTGGCCGTTGAGCGTACCCTTGGGCGCATTCAGCGTGGCGGTCGCGATCGCCGACCGCAGGTCCTCCAGGCTCAGGCCGCGGCCTGCGAGTTCGAGCGGATTTGCTTCGACGCGGACCGCGGGCTTCTGTGCGCCGGCGATCAGCACCGCAGCGACGCCGTCGACCTGCGAGAGCTGTTGCGCGAACATGTTGTCGGCATAATCGCTCACGGTCGTCAGCGGCAATGTGTCCGAGGTCATCGCCAGCACCATCACCGGCGGATCCGACGGATTGGTCTTGCGATAGGTCGGCGGCGAGGGCAAATTTTTCGGGAGCTGACCGGTGGCGGCATTGATCGCGGCCTGGACGTCCTGTCCGGCGGCGTCGATATTGCGGGAGAGCTCGAACTGGATCGAGATCACAGAAATGCCGATGCCGCTCACCGAGGTGAGCTGGGCTACCCCGGACATCTGCGCCAACTGCCGTTCCAGCGGACTTGCGACCGACGACGCCATGGTCTCGGGGCTTGTGCCTGGCAACTGGGCCGTCACCTGAATGGTGGGAAAGTCGACCTGCGGCAGCGGCGCGACCGGCAGCAGAAAATAGGCGACGAGGCCGACCATTGCGAGGCCCCACATCGCCAGCGCGGTTGCGATCGGCCGCCGGATGAAGGGTTCGGAGATATTCATCCCGCGCGCTCCGCCTTTACTCTCGGCCTTGTGCTGTGGAGGCTGTGCGTTCGCGCGCGGCAGGCGCTGGCGTGGCCGCGATGCGGGCACCGGGCCGCAGCTTGTAGTGGCCGTCGACCACGATGGTTTCGCCGGCAGAGAGGCCACTCTCGACCAGCGCCTCGCCGTTGCGGCTTGCGGCGATCCGCACCGGGCGGGTCTCGACGGTGGAATCCTGCCGGACCACGAAGGCGTAAGCGCCGTTCGGTCCCGACTGTACCGCCGATTCCGGCACGATCGGCCCGCGACGCACGCCAAGCACCAGGCGGGCGCTCACGAACTGGCCGGGCCAGAGTTGCCCGTCCTGATTTTGAAAGATCGCTTTGAGCCGGACCGAGCCGGTAGCTTGATCGATCTGGTTGTCGATCAGCTCGAGACGGCCTTCGGCGAGCTTGATGCGGTCGTCCTGATCGTAGGCGGATACGGCGAGCGAGGAGCGCCGCGTCGCATCGATGATTTCAGGGAGATATTTCTGCGGCAGCGTGAAGATCACGCTGATCGGCGCCATCTGCGTGATGACGACGAGCCCGCTCGAATCGGTGGCGTGGACGATGTTGCCCTGATCGATCAGGCGGATGCCGGTGCGGCCCGCCAGCGGCGAGACGATCGTGGTATAGGCGAGCTGCACGCGCGCATTGTCGATCACCGCCTGGTCACGCGCGATCGCGGCCTGGTACTGCGCGACCAGCGCCTTCTGGGTGTCGACGCTCTGGCGGGTGGCGAATTCCTTGACGACGAGCGAGCTGAAACGCTCGAGATCGAGCTTGGCATTGGCGAGCAGCGCCTCGTCGCGCGCTTTGTCGGCCTCGGCTTGGTGCAGTTGCGCTTCGTATGGACGCGGGTCGATCTGCGCCAGCACGTCGCCCACCTGAACGTCCTGGCCTTCGTGAAAGGCGATCTTTTGCACCTCGCCGTCGACCCGCACTTTCATGGTCACGGTGTTGTAGGCCTGGACGGTGCCGAGGCCGGTGCGCGAGATCGAGAATTCCTCGTTTCTCACAATACCCGCTGTCACGGGCACCGGCCGTGGCGGCGGCGCACCCGGGCTTGCGGCGGTCGTGCTTCCCGAGGGAAGAAGACCTGCGTGCCACAGATAGGCCGCCACCGCGGCGGCCAAAACAACGGCCGCGCCCACCATCCACAACCTTGGATGTTTCATCGTCGCGGTCCCGTCATGGATAACTCCTGCAGCACCAATTCAGCTATTGACTATAAAAACAATAGTGACAGCGCAGTCAATAGTCATTGGCGCGCAAACCGGCGCAAGCCGGTCGCGGAAGCGCCAGCGAAATGGCATGTCACTATAAATTGACTACCAAGCGGGCCGGCATCGGCGGCCGCGATGATCCGGACGCCGCGCCACCCGGCGTTGCTACGCTCACGTGACGGTGAGTGGGCGCTGCCGCTAGGACGCAGCCTTGGCGGCGGCTTTGCCGCGCTGGACCGGGCGGCGCTTCAACGCCTCATCGGCCTGCGCCAGATGCCGGAAGGCTTCCTCGTGTTGGAGGCCCTTGTTCAGCTTGCCCGCGAGATTGCGCATGCCCCATCGGCCGAGCGCGAGCACGACGACGCCAAGTTCGCGGCCCTGGTCGGTGAGGGTGTAGGCGGCGCGCGGCGGATGATCGGAATAGAAGTCGCGGCGCACCAGACGGTGGGCTTCAAGCGTCTTCAGCCGATCCGAAAGGACATTGGGCGCCATCCCCGGAAGGCGCTCCTGGAAATCCTGGAAGCGCTTGGTGCCGGAAAGCAGGTCGCGAATGATCAGGAGGGTCCAGCGCTCGCCCACGATGTCGAGCGTTCGGGCCACGGGACAAGTGAGGTCGAGATTGGTCTTTGCCATCTTGGAACTCGATCGTCGTACAAGTGCGAGTCAAATCGATCAGTTGCTTTTACATAGTCAATACTGACCTGAAATGAAACCCTGCGACCGGGCTTTCCCGGCCGGACGCGGCACTGGGAGAAATCGCCGACCACCCGCCGGGGCCGGGCCTCGTGCCGGTCGGAACCGGGCCGCGGACCGGATCGGAAGATGCCAGGTGACCGCAAAAAGCGCTAGATTTGGGAATAGCTCCTCGCATATTTCTGTACTACCGCTTATTGCGGTGCTGGCCCACCTCTGCGGCGCAGCGCTGGCCGATGAGACACTCGAGGCCGGGACGACCGACAGCGAAATCCGGATCGGAAACATCATGCCGTACACCGGTCCGTTGGCCGCGTTTTCGACCATCGGCATGACCGAAGCCGCCTATTTCGACATGATCAATGAGCGCGGCGGCATCAACGGCCGCAGGATCAAGTTCATTTCCTATGACGACAGTTCCGATCCGGCGGCGGCATTGGAGCAGACAAGGAAGCTGGTCGAGACCGACAAGGTGCTGCTGATGTTCGGATCGTTCGGCACGCCGGGCAACCTGGCCGTACGTCCTTATCTGAACGCGCGCAAGACACCGCAACTCTTCCTCGCCTCCGGCGACGAAGAGTGGAGCAATCCCAAGGCGTTCCCCTGGACCATGGGCTGGCAGCCGGCATTCCACGCCGAGGGGCGGATTTATGCCAACTACATCCAGGCATCCTACCCGGAGCGCAAGATCGCGGTGCTCTGGCAGAACGACCAGTTCGGACGCGACCTGTTCAGGGGATTGCAGGAAGGGCTCGGCGACTGGGCACGGATGATCGTATCCGACATCTCGTTCGATGTTTCCGACAAATCAATCGATTCCCAGATCGACCTCCTCAAGGATTCCGGTGCGGAAATCCTGCTGTTTGACGGGGCGCCGGCCATCGCCGCGCTCGCGATCCGCCGGATGGCCGAACTCGACTGGCATCCGGTGTTTCTGCTCGACAACGTTTCTGCCTCGATCGCCAACGCGCTGCGGCCGGCCGGACTCGAGAATTCGATCGGCGTGATCTCGACCTCGTTTCTGAAGAATGCCGGCGATCCCGCCTGGAAGGACGATGCCGGCATGAAGGACTGGTCGTCCTTTATGGAAAAGTACTATCCCGACGGCAACAAGGAGGACGGCAACGCCCTGTTTGGTTATGCCGCCGCCGAAACCCTGGTCCAGGTGTTGACGCAATGCGGCGACGATCTGTCACGAGAGAACGTGATGCGGCAGGCGGCATCGCTGAAGGATTTTCGGGGCTCGATCCTGCTGCCGGGCATTGCGGTCAATACCGCTCCCGACGATTTTCGCCCGATCGAGCAGATGCGGCTGGTGCAATTCGATGGCGGCACCTGGCAGCCGATCGGCGATATGATCGAAAGCGCGTTTCTCGGCAGTGGGAACAAATAATCCTGCAGGGTGTCATATTCGCAAGCAGGGAACGGAGGGAGCAGCCATGGCAGAAGCGCAAACCCCGCCATCCGGACCCGATCTCACTCAGGGCGTTGCAGCCGATTTCCCAGGCGATACCTTGCTTGGCCACGTCGGCGATCAGGAGGTCGTGTTGGCCCGCAGGGGTGCTACGATCCACGCCATCGACGCGCATTGCAGCCATTACCACGGACCGCTCGCCGAGGGGCTCGTGGTCGGCGAAACCATTCGCTGCCCCTGGCATCACGCCTGCTTCGATTTGCGCACCGGAGAGGCCACGCGCGCGCCGGCCCTTAACGCGCTTTCGGTCTGGCAGGTAGATCGCGAGGGCGACCGCATCTTTGTCCGGCGAAAGCGCGAACAGCCGGTCGCGCGCGGCAAACGGCCGGTCGATGCACCCGGCAGGATCGTGATCGTCGGCGGCGGCGCGGCGGGCTTTGCCGCGGCCGAGATGTTGCGGCGCCAGGAGTTTCGCGGCGATATCGTCATGCTCAGCGACGATGCGGCTGCGCCGGTCGATCGGCCAAATCTGTCGAAGGATTATCTGGCGGGCAGCGCGCCGGAGGACTGGCTGCCGCTGCGTGCGGACGATTTCTACACCGATGCCAATATCGACCTTCGGCTCGGAACGAACGTCGCCTCGATCGACACCAAAGCGCGCAACGTGGTTCTCGCCGACGGCGGCAGCGTCGCCTATGATCGCTTGCTGCTGGCAACCGGCGCCGAGCCGGTGCGGCTTCCGATCCCCGGTGCCGACCAGCCGCATGTCCATACGCTGCGCTCGCTCGCTGACTGCCGCGCCATCATCGGGAACGCCAAGGGCGCGCGGCGCGCGATCGTGATCGGTGCGAGCTTCATCGGCCTTGAAGTGGCGGCGGCGCTGCGCGTCCGCGGCATCGAGGTTCATGTGGTGGCGCCGGAACAGCGGCCGATGGAGCGCATCCTAGGATCCGAGATGGGCGATTTCGTCCGCAGGCTGCACGAGGAGCATGGCGTTATCTTCCATCTCGGCGATACCGTCGCGGCGATCGAGGGTCACAACGCCACGCTCAAGAGCGGCGGATCGCTCGAGGCCGATCTCGTCGTGGTTGGCGTCGGGGTGCGTCCACGGCTGGCGCTTGCCGAGCAGGCAGGCCTCAAGCTCGATCGTGGCGTTGTCGTCGACGCTTATCTCGAGGCCAGCGTTCCCGGCATCTATGCCGCCGGCGATATCGCGCGCTGGCCAGACCCGCATTCGGGTGAGAATATCCGCGTCGAGCATTGGGTGGTGGCCGAGCGCCAGGGACAGACCGCCGCACAGAACATGCTGGGACAGCGCCAGGCGTTCGACGCGGTGCCCTTCTTCTGGAGCCAGCACTACGA
>VAZG01000321.1 GCA_005885285.1 Alphaproteobacteria bacterium
CTGCTTGCCGGTCGAGGCCTGCCCGCCCGTCATCGGCAGGATCAGGCCGATCTTGACGGCCTCATCGGCTCGCGCCGGCGTCAGCGCAACCATGCCTGCAACAGCGGCTACGGTCGCAGTCGGCCACAGCATTTTGGTGCGAACAAACATGAACGCTTTCTCCCCTCTCCGGCTTCGAACCGAGTCCCCGGCCCTTGCCTCACCATAGCCTAGATTTTTGCGCCGTGTAGCGGCGGGGCAT
>VAZG01000322.1 GCA_005885285.1 Alphaproteobacteria bacterium
ACCCACAAGGTTTGGACGCCCAGAGCGATGCCCTTCAGCCCGCGCCAATTTGCGATCCTGCTTGCAGCCGCGCTGCTTGCGTGCAGCCTTGGGGGCTGCGCCAGCATCAACGAAAAGCTTTCTTCCGGCATGGGCGAGTACATCCCGCAATGGGCCGGGGGCTTGCCGCCCGACGCTCCGCCCCGCCCCGGAACGGCAAAATACGAAGAGTACATGAAGGAACGGGAACGAAAGCGCCTGATACCCGCGGCCGAACGCGGCGAGGACAGCAAACCTGATCAGAGCAAGCTTGAGCCGGTGCATTAAGTGGACGGCAAAACCGAAACGGCGGAGCGGAGCAGTCTGGTTATCGGCGGCACCGGGCTTGTCGGCACCTATATCCTGGACCATCTCTTGCAACGCGGCGAGCGGCCGCTGGTGCTCTCGCGATCCGCCCAGGACAGACCTGATGTGGACTGGCTCCGCGGCGATCTCGAAAAGCCGGAGACCCTCAAGTTTCCGCCCTTCGCTACGCTGTACTGCACCACCGACGCCATTCTGGTGGCGCCGGCGCTTCATCATTTCTTCAATCCCGCATTAAGGCGAGTGGTCGTTTTCAGCTCCACTAGCGTGATCACAAAGCTGGACAGCGAAGTCGCGGCGGAGCGGGACATGCTCCGCGCGCTTGCAGAGGCCGAACAGAAGATCGTCGAGGCCTGCCACGACAGCAACATCGGTTGGACGATCCTGCGACCCACCCTGATCTATGCCGAGGGACGCGACATCAACATCACGCCGCTGTCACGGTTGATCCGCCGCTTCGGCTTCATGCCGCTGGTCGGCGGCGCACGGGGCCTGCGCCAGCCGGTCCATGCCGAGGATCTTGCCATCGGCGCGATCGCAGCCGCGGCTAGCCCAGCCGCCGTCAACAAGTTCTATGCCTTGCCCGGTGGAGAGACGCTTTCCTATCGCGAAATGATCGGGCGGATATTTGACGGGCTGCGGTTGCCGCGGCGTACGGTGTCCATTCCGCCGGCATTGTGGCGAGCTGCGTTTTTCCTGGCAAAGCCGCTGTTTCCCGGCACGAACGTCGCAATGGGTCTGCGTATGATGCAGGACATGACCTTCGACGCCGGCCCCGCCATCACAGATTTCGGCTGGAACCCTCGCGCCTTCCACCCCGTGTTTGGCGAGCCCTTCGTCAATCCATGAACACCACGGTCTTGCGGCCGTTGAGGATCACGCGGTCGGCCAAATGATAGCGGATCGCGCGCGCCAGCACGCGCCGCTCGATATCGCGTCCTTTGCGGACGAGATCCTCGGGCGTGTCACGATGGCTGATGCGTTCGACGTCCTGGTCGATGATCTGCCCCTCGTCGAGATCGCTGGTGACGTAATGCGCGGTGGCGCCGATCAGTTTGACGCCGCGCTCATGGGCCTGGTGATAGTGCCGTGCGCCCTTGAATCCGGGCAGGAACGAGTGATGGATGTTGATGCACATGCCCGAAAGTTTCGCCGAGATCTCGTCGGAAAGGATCTGCATGTAGCGCGCGAGCACGACGAGATCGGTCCTGGTCTTCTCGACCAGGTTCCAGATCGCCGCTTCCTGTTCGCGCTTGGTCTGTTTCGTCACCGGCAGGTGATGAAAGGGGATCTCGCCGAAATCGAGATTGCTATAGGTCTCGCGCGGATGATTGGAGACGATCGCGGTCGGGATCATTTCCAACTCACCGGTACGCCAGCGGTAGAGAATATCGGCGAGGCAGTGATCGGATTTGGAGACCAGCAGCATCACCCGGCGGCGGTTGGCCCGGTCGCGCATCTGCCAGGCCATGCCGAAGCGCTCGGCGATCGCGGCGAAGCCGGTCTGCAACGCCGACAGTTCGACCGCGAGGTCGGCCGCCGTGAATACCACCCGCATGAAGAAGTGCTTGGTTTCGACGTCGTTGAACTGCTGGGCGTCGAGGATGTTCTGTCCGTTGTGGGCAAGAAAGGTCGAGACGGCCGAGACGATGCCGGGACGATCCGGACAGGAGAGGGTCAGCACGTATTGGTGATCGGACATGGAAACTCGGCTTGAGGGCTCGTTGATTAGAATTTGGGCGGGTGGAACGAGAGCCTTCGCGGCCCTGCTCTATCACTGCCGGTACCCTTGCGCCAACGCCTAAGGAAGAGTCAGGATGAACAAACGATGGATGATATGAGTTAGAGCAAGACCATGGCTGACAGGCTCACGGGCTACCGCATCCTGATCCTGGAGACGCGCGAGGAAGCGCAGTTTTCCCGTCTGCTCACGGAACAGGGCGCGGACGTGCTGCAGTGTCCGATGTTCACCATCCATGATGCGCCCGATCCCGCGCCGATCGAAGCCTGGATCGGCCGCTTTGTCGAAAACCCTTTCGACGATCTGGTGCTGATGACGGGCGAAGGGTTGCGTCGTTTGATGAAAGTGGTGCGCCGGATCGGCGTGGAGAAGGATTTTATCTCCGCCCTCGGCAAAACCAGAAAGTTCGCGCGCGGCCCAAAACCCGGCCGGGCCTTGCGCGAGATCGGGCTGGAGCCCCAGCAGATCACGGAGAAGCCCACATCCGAGGGCGTCGCGGAAATGCTATCGCGCGTCGATCTCGCCGGACATCGCCTCGGCCTGCAGCTCTATCCCGACAAGGATCACAGCGCATTGATCAGCGCCATCACGGCGCAGGGCGCCAAGGTCGACACCGTGCTGCCCTATGCCTATGACGCACAGGCTGCCGATGCCAATATCGTCACCGCGATCGAGGAGATGGCGCAAGGGCGCATCGATGCCGTCGCACTGACCAATCTGGGCCAGGTTCGCCGGCTGTTCGAAGTTGCGCGGGCGCGTGCATGCGAAGCGCGCTTGCGCGAGGGACTGGCCCACACGCCGATTGCCTCTGTCGGGCCGGTGGTGTCTGATGAGTTGAAGGCGCACGGGCTGCGCGCCGACATCTCGCCCGCCAACGACGCCTACTTCATGAGGCCGCTGATAACGGCGATGGCGGAGGCGCTCGCGAACAGCCCGCCGCGCGCGGCGGCGAGATAGGTAAGCCGTCATTGCGAGGAGCAAAGCGACGAAGCAATCCAGGACTATTTCCGCAACGGGATTTTCTGGATTGCTTCGCTGCGCTCGCAATGACGAAAGACTATTCCGCCGCCTGCCTGGTTTCGTTCAGATACGCCTGATATGCGAGCCGCAGTCCGTCTTCCAGCGACGTGCGTGCGCGCCAGCCGAGTTTGGCGAGCCTGGAGACGTCGAGCAATTTTCGCGGCGTACCATCCGGCCGCGACGGGTCGAAACTGATCTCGCCGCGATATCCCGTCACGGTGGCGACCAACCGCGCGAAGTCGGCGATCGTGACGTCCTCGCCGATACCGATATTGACCAATTCGCTGTCCGAATAGGTCTTCATCAGGTGGACGCAGGCATCCGCCATGTCGTCGACATAGAGAAATTCGCGGCGCGGCGTGCCGGTGCCCCAGACGGTGACGCGGGGGCTGCCTGAAAGTTTTGCTTCGTGGAACCGGCGGATTAGGGCTGCGACGACGTGACTGTACTCGGGGTGATAGTTGTCGCCCGGCCCGTACAGATTGGTCGGCATCACATTGATGAAGTCGCAGCCATATTGGCTGCGATAGGCCTCGGCCATTTTGATCCCCGCGATCTTGGCGATCGCATAGGGCTCGTTGGTCTCTTCAAGCGGCCCGGTCAGCACGGAATCCTCGCGCAGCGGCTGCGGCGCCAGTTTGGGATAGATGCACGATGAGCCGAGGAACATCAGCTTTTCCGTGCGGTTCATGTGCGCGGCATGGATGACGTTCGCGGCGATGACCAGATTGTCGTAGATGAATTCGCCGCGCAGCGTGTTGTTGGCGACGATGCCGCCGACCTTGGCCGCCGCGAGAAACACGACTTCCGGGCGCGCCTCGGCAAACCAGCGGAACACTGCTGACTGATCGCGCAGATCGAGTTCGTCGCGATCGATCGTCAATAGCTCGACGTTTTCGCGCGCAAGCCGGCGCACCAGCGCGGAGCCTACCATGCCGCGATGCCCCGCGACGACGACCGTTTTACCCTTCAGGTCAAAGGGAGTTCCTGCCATTGGCAATTTCCCGTTTGGCGATCGCGAGGTCGCCGGCCACCATTTCGCTGACCAGTTGGGCGAGCGTCGTCTTCGGCTTCCAGCCGAGTTTCTCGCGCGCCTTGCTGGCATCGCCGATCAAGAGATCCACTTCGGTCGGACGGAAATAAACCGGATCGATGCGCACCAATGTCTTGCCGGTTTTCTTGTCGACGCCGGTTTCCTCCACGCCCTTGCCGCGCCATTCGACCTTGCGGCCGACTTCGGCAAACGAAAGCTCGACGAATTCGCGCACCGAGCGCGTCTCGCCGGTTGCCAGCACGAAATCGTCGGGCACGTCCGCCTGCAGGATCTTGTGCATGCCCTCAATATAGTCGCGCGCATGACCCCAGTCGCGCTTGGCCTCGAGGTTGCCGAGGTAGAGCGTGTTCTCAAGACCGACCTCGATGCGGGCAACGCCGCGAGTGATCTTGCGCGTCACGAAGGTTTCGCCGCGGATCGGGCTTTCATGATTGAACAGGATACCGTTGGAAGCAAACATGCCGTAGGCCTCGCGGTAGTTCACCGTGATCCAGTAGCCGTAAAGCTTGGCAACGCCGTAAGGAGAGCGCGGATAGAACGGCGTGGTCTCCCGCTGCGGCACTTCCTGGGCCAGACCGTAGAGTTCGGAGGTGGACGCCTGATAGAACCGCGTCTCCTTCTCCATGCCGAGAATGCGGATCGCTTCCAGAAGGCGCAGTACGCCGAGCGCATCAGCATTGGCGGTATATTCCGGGCTCTCGAAGCTGACGCCGACATGGCTTTGCGCCGCGAGATTGTAGATTTCGGTCGGCTTGATCTGCTGCATCAGCCGGATCAGATTGGTCGAATCCGTCATGTC
>VAZG01000410.1 GCA_005885285.1 Alphaproteobacteria bacterium
TTCCCGTGCGCCACGATAGCTGGCTCACCTTTCAGTTCACGCGCAGCAAGCTACCATACTTCTATTTCGCGCTGGTCCTGGCGGCCATCGCCTGGCTGGTGACCTGGTGGCTGGAAGATTCCAAATGGGGCTACTGGTGGCGCGCCGTAAAGGACAATCCGGACGCCGCCGAAAGCCTCGGCGTCGTCGTGTTCAATTCCAAGATGGGCGCGGCCGCTGTCTCGGCATTTTTGACCGCGGTCGGCGGCAGCTTTTACGCGCAGTTCGTTTCCTATATCGATCCCGAAAGCGTGATGGGGTTTCAGTTCTCGCTACTGATGGCGCTGCCTGCGGTGTTGGGGGGCATCGGCACGCTTTGGGGACCGGTGCTCGGCGCCGTGATCCTGATCCCGCTCACTGAACTGACGCGCTCCTTTATCGGCGGCTCCGGCCGCGGCGTCGACCTGATCGTCTACGGCACGCTGATTGTGCTGATCTCGCTGGCGCGGCCCGAAGGCTTGGTCGGGCTATTCTCGCGGCGCCGCAAGGAGGCGGTGCGATGACGCCGCTGTTGGAAACCCGCGGCGTCTGGCAGCGTTTCGGTGGCCTGATCGCCAACAGCGACGTCTCGATTTCGGTCGGCCGCGGTGAGATCGTCGGCCTAATCGGCCCCAACGGCGCCGGCAAATCGACGCTGTTCAACCTGATCGCAGGCGTGCTGCCGCCGACGCAAGGCTCCATTCTGTTCGACGGCGAAGATGTCACCGCGCTGCCGGCGGCGGAACGCTGCCAACGCGGCATCGCGCGCACCTTTCAGGTCGTGAAGAGCTTCGAGACCATGACGGTGATCGACAACGTCATCGTCGGCGCGCTGATGCGCACCACCGTGATGCGCGCGGCGCGCCGCAAGGCCCGTGAGGTCCTGGAATTCGCCGGGCTTGCCGGGCGCGCCGATGTGCTCGCCAGCAATTTGATCCCTTCCGAAAAGCGCCGGCTCGAAGTCGCCCGCGCGCTTGCGACCGAACCAAAACTGCTGCTGCTCGACGAAGTGCTGACAGGGCTGACGCCGATCGAGGCGCAGAGGGGCGTCGAACTGGTGCGGCGCGTTCGCGAGACCGGCGTCACCGTGCTGATGGTCGAGCACGTCATGGAGATCGTGATGCCGCTGGTCGACCGCGCCATCGTGCTCGATCTCGGCAAGGTCCTGGTCGAGGGCAAGCCGGCCGAAATCGTCCGCGATCCGAAAGTCATCAGCGCCTATCTCGGGGATCGTCATGCTCTCAGTGCATGAAGTCACCACCGCCTATCAGGGATTGGTGGCGATCTCGGCCGTCTCGATCGAGGTCGAGAAGGGCGAGATCGTCTGCGTCGCGGGTGCCAACGGCGCGGGCAAATCGACATTGCTGAAATCCATCGCCGGCGCCGAGCGTCCGCGCTCCGGCTCCGTGACCCTTGACGGCGCGCGGATCGACGGGATGGCGCAGCACGTGATCACTGCGCGCGGTATCGCCTATGTGCCCGAAAACCGCCGGCTGTTTCCGCGATTATCCGTGCGCGACAATTTGCGGCTCGGCAGTTACATGTTTCGCGGCGAGGCCGATCGCGATCAGCCGTTGGCGTTGGTGTTCAAGTTGTTTCCACGGCTGTCCGAGCGGCTGGAGCAGCGCGCCGAAACGTTATCCGGCGGCGAGCAGCAGATGCTGGCGATCGGCCGCGCCCTGATGACGCGGCCGCGGCTACTCATGCTGGACGAGCCGTCGCAGGGCATCATGCCAAAGCTGGTCGACGAGATCTTTGCCGCGGTCAAGCGCATCCGCGACGCCGACATGACGGTCTTGATCGTCGAGCAGCGGATGGCCGAATGCCTCGACATCGCCGACCGCGCCTATATCCTGCAGACCGGCCGGCTCTTGATGCAAGGCGCCGCCGCGGAGATCAAGGTCAATCCCGACGTGCGCAAGGCATATCTGGGATTGTAGTTCTTTCCGTCGTCATTGCGAGAAGCGAAAGCGACGAAGCAATCCATCCAGCGCCTTGTTCCGGGCCGATATGGATTGCTTCGCTTTGCTCGCAATGACGCGGAGGGGTCAATCGTGCCCATGCTCCGGCAGCACCAACCCGAACGTCTTCGCCAAATCCGCGACCTGCGCCGGCGTCAGATAGCGCGGGTTGAGCCCGCGCAGCAGCAGATAGAGTTTTGCCGTCTCTTCCAGTTCCTCGATCGCAAACACCGCGGCCTCCAGCGTATCGCCCGAGACCACCGGGCCGTGATTGGCGAGCAGCACGGAAGCGTATTTCCCGGCGAGCCCCTTGATCGCGTCGGCCACGGCGGGATCGCCGGGCCGATAATAGGGCACCAGTGCGGTGGCACCGCATTTCATCAGGTAATAGGCCGTCATCGGGGGTAACGCGGCGCGCGGATCGATCTCCGGGAGCATCGAGAGCGCGACCGAATGCGTCGAGTGCAGATGCACCACCGCGCGGGCCACACCGCGGGTCTGGTAGAGCGCGGTATGCAGCGGCACTTCCTTGGTGGGCGTATCGCCTGAGACCAGCCGGCCGTCCGCCGAAAGCCGCGACAACCGTGCCGGGTCGAGCGAGCCGAGCGAGGCGTTGGTCGGGGTCACAAGCCAGCCGCCGTCATCGAGTTTCGCGCTGATATTGCCCGACGAGCCCGGCGTCAGCCCGCGCTCGAACAGAGAGCGGCCGAGGCGGCAGATTTCCTCGCGGATTTTTGCTTCGCTCATGGCATTCTACCCTTTTTAAGCCTTGTCTCACGCTTTGGCAGCGCGGCCAAGCCGTGATACCCAAAGGCAAGGCCGCAAGAGCATGATCCGGAAAAGTGGGAACCGGTTTTCCGATAAGATCATGGCAACAGAGATGGCGGCCGCAACAAGGTACGGGGAACCGCTGCATGTCCCAATCCACAAAACCGCGCATCGCCGTCATCGGCCTCGGCTCGATGGGCTTTGGCATGGCGACTTCGCTCAAGCGCGCCGGCTTTGAGGTCACCGGCTACGACGTCGCGGGCGAAGCGGTCGCCCGCTTTGTCGCCGATGGCGGCAAGGGCGCCAAGAGCCCGGCGCAGGCGGCTCACCAAGCCGACATCGTCATCTGCGTCGTCCTCAACGCCGCCCAGACCGAAACCGTTCTGTTCGGCAAAGACGGCGTCGCGGAGACGCTGGCCAAGGATGCTGTGTTCGTATCGTCGGCAACCATGGACCCGGAGGTGGCGCGGCGGCTCGCAAAGCAACTGGAAGCCACCGGGGCCCATTATCTGGACGCGCCGATCTCGGGCGGCGCGCAGCGCGCGGCGCAGGGCGAACTGACCATTCTCGCCTCGGGCAGTGCTTTAGCCTTCGCGAAAGCGCGGCCGGCGCTCGATGCCATGGCGGCAAAACTCTATGAGCTTGGCGATGCCGCAGGCCAGGGCGCCGCGTTCAAGATGATCAACCAGTTGCTCGCCGGCGTGCATATCGCCGCCGCCTCGGAAGCGATCACGTTTGCCGCCAAACAAGGGCTCGACCTCCAGAAGGTCTACGAGGTGATCACGGCCTCCGCCGGCAATTCCTGGATGTTCGAGAACCGCATGCCGCATGTGATATCAGGCGATTACAAGCCGCGCAGCGCGGTGGAGATCTTTGTCAAAGACCTTGGCATCGTCCAGGACATGGCGCGCTCGGCCAGATTCCCCGCGCCACTGGCTTCCGCCGCGCTGCAGATGTTTCTGATGGCGTCGGCCTCCGGCATGGGCCGCGACGACGATGCCTCGGTGGCGCGGCTGTACGGGCGCATCTCCGGCACCCATCTGCCGGGTGATACCAAATAGAACCAACAAGAGGACAGTCGATGCCCCGTTTCGCCGCCAATCTCTCGATGATGTTCAACGAGGTGCCGTTCCTCGAGCGTTTTGAGGCTGCGGCGAAGGCCGGCTTCACCGCGGTCGAATTCCTGTTTCCGTATGAACACCCTCCAGAGGCTGTCGGCCAGCGGCTGCGCAACAACGGCCTGACGCAAGCGCTTTTCAACCTGCCGCCGGGCGACTGGAATGCCGGCGAAAAAGGCTTTGCCGCGTTGCCGGATCGCTTCGCCGATCTGCAGCAGAGCTTGCGCACCGCGCTTCCTTACGCGCAGGCGACCGACGTCAAGCGGTTGCATCTGATGGCAGGGATTGCCGACCGCGGCGATCCCAAAGCCGTGGCGGCGTTTCGCAAATCGGTGGTATGGACCGCCGAATTCTTCGCGCCCCATGGCCTCGACGTGGTGATCGAGCCGATCAACCCACGCAACGTGCCCGGCTACTTCCTCAACGATTTCGCGTTCGCACGCGACCTGATCAACGAGCTGAAAATCCCCAATCTCAAACTTCAGTTCGACATCTATCACTGCCAGATCATCCATGGCGATGTCACCATGCGGCTGCGCGAGATGATGCGGATAACAGGCCATGTCCAGATCGCCAGCATTCCTTCGCGCAACGAGCCGGATGGCGAGGAACTGAATTATCCGTTCCTGTTCGATGAACTGGATCGGCTCGGCTACAGCGGCTTTGTCGGCTGCGAATACAATCCGCGCGGCAAGACCACCGACGGCCTTGCCTGGTTCAAGCCTTACGCCGGAGCAAAACCTTGACGCCGGCCGTCAAACTATCCCTTGGCTGCATCGCCGACGATTACACCGGCGCCTCCGATCTCGCCAACACCCTGACGAGGTGCGGCCTGCGCACGGTGCAAACCATCGGCGTGCCGCGGGACGATCTGGCGCTGCCCGAGGTCGATGCGGTGGTGGTCTCGCTCAAGAGCCGCTCGATCGAGGCGGGGCTTGCGGTGGCACGCTCGCGCGCTGCGGAGAAATGGTTGCGCGGACGCGGCGCGTCTCACGTGCTGTTCAAGATCTGCTCGACCTTCGATTCCACCGATGCCGGCAACATCGGCCCGGTGATGGATGCGCTGCGCGCCGATTCCGGCGACCCGATCGTGCTGGTGACGCCGGCGTTTCCGCAAACCGGCCGCACCGTCTATCAGGGCAATCTGTTCGTGGGTTCGGTCCCGCTGAATGAAAGCCCGCTAAAAGATCATCCGCTCAATCCGATGCATGATTCCAATCTGGTGCGGGTGCTAGCGCGCCAGAGCAAGACCAAGGTCGGGCTCGTCGACCTCGCGGTGCTGTCGCGCGGGGTCGATGCGGTGCGCGCGCGTCTTGCCGATCTCGCAAGTCAGGGCATCGGCGCTGCCATCGTCGATGCCGTGTTCGACCCTGATCTGGAGACCATCGGCAAGGTAGCGCTCGACCACCGCGTCTCGGTTGGTGCCTCCGGCATCGGTCTTGGGTTGGCGCGGGCGCTGGTCATCTCCGGCAAGGCGAGAGCGAACGCAGCGACTGCGATTTCAGACGCGCCGGTCGGCGGGCCCGCGGCCTGCCTTGCCGGCAGTTGTTCACACGCCACCCTCGGCCAGATCGCCAATGCCGAACGCGTCATGCCGGTGCTGCATCTTGATGCCGATCGCGTGGTGGCGGGCAAGGAGGAAGGCTTGCGCGCGCTGGCCTGGGCCAAACAGCGGCTCGAACAAGGTCCGGTCCTGATTGCCTCGAGTTCGACGCCGGACCAGGTCGCAGCCCTTCAGGCGCGCCACGGCCGCGATGCGGCCGGGCACGCCATCGAGCAGGCGATGGCCGATATCGCCGAGGGGCTGGCGCGATCGGGTCTGCGGCGGCTCGTTGTGGCGGGCGGCGAAACTTCGGGCGCGGTGGTGGATCGTTTGGGAATCCCCGGCTTCCTCGTGGGGGCGGAGATCGCGGCCGGCGTGCCGGTGCTGAGGGCGGTCGGCGACAAGCAGGGCGACATGTTGCTTGCACTAAAATCAGGCAATTTCGGCGGTCCGGAATTCTTCTCCGATGCGCTCAAGCTGATGCGCTAAAGCGTTTTCGAGCGAGGCGGGTACTGGTTCGCGTCACGAAAACGCGTCAAAGAATTGGAGCCCAGGTTCTGACCTAGGCTCCAGGCGCATAGCTGCATTGATTTTTGCGATTTATGCTCCTCGGCAGCCGCGTTGGCAGCACCGGTTAACGCATGCGTAGCCCGAATCAATTTGGATGCAGCGCGGCATCGCTTGGTTCGCGTGCCCTCACAGGTGGTCCACGGCGCACCGACGCGCCCAAAGCAAGAGACTCCATCCATGCTTTCGAAGATTTCGATCCGCGCCAAGATCACTGCCGTGGTCGCAATTCTGCTTGTTGCGTTGGCGGGCGCGGGCGTCCTTGCAGTCATGAAAATGAGGGCGATCAATGCCAGCACCGTGGATATCACGACCAACTGGCTGCCGAGCATCCGCGTCCTGGGTGATCTGCGCGCCGGCGTCATCACCTACCGCAACGTGATCCGGGAGCACATGCTGGCGGAGACCCTGGAAGAAAAGCAGGCGGCGGAAAAAACCCTAGCCACCGTCGTCGATGCCAACGCCAAGGTTCGTCAGGCCTACGAGCCGATGATCACGTCTGCGGAAGAGCGCGCGCTTTACAACGATTGGGTCAAGACCTGGGAGGAGTACAAGAAGGGCACCGCGGAGGTCATGGCCCTGTCACGGAAAGCCGCCGGCCAGGCGCCTCATGAAGCGCACGAGCTGAACAGCAAGACGGTCAACAAGATCGGGATCGAAGCCGACAATATCCTCAAGAAGGACATCGATCTCAACAATGCGGGCGCCGATAAGGCGGCCCAAGATGCGGCCGACAATTACTTTTCGGCCCTCGTGATGCTCGCGACCATCATCAGCGCCGCGGTTGTCGTCGGCATTGGTATCAGCGCTTATATGGTCCGCGATGTCACGCGCGGGATCGCTTCCATTGTGCAGCCGATGCAGGCGCTGGGCACCGGCGACTTGACCGCGCAAGTACCGCACCGGGGTGAGAAGACCGAAATCGGCGCCATGGCGGATACCCTGCAGGTGTTCAAGGAAGCGCTGATCGCGAAGCAGGCGGCCGACGAGGCCGCAGCGCTCGACGCGGAAGCCAAGATCGAGCGCGGGCGCAGGGTCGATGCCATCACGCGCGATTTTGAATCGATGATCGGCGAGATCGTCCAGACGGTGTCCTCGGCATCGACCCAGCTCGAAGCCTCGGCCGGCACGCTGTCGGCCACCGCGGATCGGTCGCAGGAAATGGCGACCGCGGTTGCTTCGGCTTCCGAAGAGGCCTCCACCAACGTGCAGTCGGTGGCCTCCGCTACGGAAGAACTATCGTCCTCCGTCAACGAGATCAGCCGCCAGGTGCAAGAATCGGCGCGAATGGCGAGCGACGCCGTCGGTCAGGCGCGCACCACCACCGACCGCGTCAGCGAATTGTCCAAGGCGGCAAGCCGGATCGGCGATGTCGTCGAATTGATCAATACGATCGCCGGACAGACCAACCTGTTGGCGCTGAACGCCACGATCGAGGCTGCGCGCGCCGGCGAGGCCGGCCGCGGCTTCGCGGTGGTGGCATCCGAGGTGAAGGCGCTGGCCGAGCAAACCGCCAAGGCCACCGGGGAGATCGGACAGCAGGTCACCGCTCCCGCAACGTGCAGCAAGCGGCCCAGGGCACCCAGCAGGTATCCGCCAACATCACCGACGTTCAGCGCGGCGCTGCCGAGACCGGATCGGCTTCCTCACAGGTCCTCTCCGCCGCACAGTCGCTGTCCGGTGACAGCAACCGTCTCAAGCTTGAGGTCGGCAAGTTTCTCGGTTCTGTTCGCGCCGCCTGATCGAATCCGCCGTGGCGACGCAACAGTCACGCACACAGCTATCGCGGAAGTGAGGGAGGGCGTTGCGTCCCGCTGTTAGCTATTTTGCCGCAGTTCGGGTAAATAGCGCCGACGAATGGCTTTCGGCGCAGGTTCCGGGTCATTCCGCCTGACCTGGGACGGCCCGTTTCATGATCGCACTGGTCCGCATCGCGCTAAGCCGGCCGTATACTTTTGTCGTGCTCGCGCTTCTCCTGCTGATCATGGGACCGCTGGCCGCGCTGCGCACGCCAACCGACATCTTCCCTGATATCCGCATCCCCGTCATCGGCGTGGTCTGGCAATATACCGGCCTGCCGCCGGATCAGATGGCCGGACGCATCGTCTCGCCGTTTCAGCGCGCGCTGACGACGACGGTCAACGACATCGAGCACATCGTTGCGAATTCGTATAACGGCGTCGGCATCGTCAAGGTCTTCTTCCAGCCGAACGTCGACATCCGTACCGCGAATGCCCAGGTCACCGCGATCTCGCAGACCATGCTCAAGCAATTGCCGCCCGGTTCGACGCCGCCGCTGATCCTCAACTACAGCGCCTCCACGGTGCCGATCATTCAGGTCGCGCTGTCGGGCGAAGGGTTGACCGAACAGAACCTCGCCGACATCGGCATCAACCAGCTCCGCACGCCGCTGGTCACGGTGCCGGGCGCGGCGATCCCGTACCCGTTCGGCGGCAAGCAGCGCCAGGTCCAGATCGACCTCAATTCGGAGGCCCTCCAGGCGCGCGGTCTGTCCGGGCAGGACGTCGCAAACACGCTAGCCGCACAAAACCTGATCACGCCGATCGGCACCCAGAAGATCGGCGGCTTCGAATATACCCTCCAACTCAACAATTCCCCGATCAAGATGGAGGACCTCGGCAACCTGCCGATCAAGGCCGTCAACGGCGCCATGGTCTATATCCGCGACGTCGCCAGCGTGCGCGACGGCAATCCGCCGCAGACCAATATCGTCCACGTCGACGGCAATCGTTCAGTTCTGATGATGGTGCTGAAGGCCGGCGCGATCTCGACGCTGGACATCATCGCCGGCATCAAGCAGAAGGTGATCGACGTCAAGGATCAGTTGCCGGATGCGCTCAAGATCGCCTTCATCGGCGATCAATCGCTGTTCGTCCGCGGCGCCATCGGCGGCGTCGCCAATGAAGGTGTCATCGCCGCGCTCTTGACCAGCGTGATGATCCTGCTGTTTCTCGGTAGCTGGCGTTCGACGCTCATCATCGCCGTCTCCATACCGCTGTCGATCATGGGCGCCATCGTCATGCTGTCGGCGATCGGCGAGACACTCAACATCATGACGCTGGGCGGGCTGGCGCTTGCGGTCGGCATCCTCGTCGACGATGCGACGGTGACCATCGAGAACATCAATTACCATTTGGAACAGGGCAAACCCGTCGAGCAATCGATCCTGGACGGCGCCAATCAGATCGTCACGCCGGCCTTCGTCTCGCTGTTGTGCATCTGCATCGTGTTCGTGCCGATGTTCTTCCTGACCGGCGTCGCCCGTTTTCTGTTCGTGCCGATGGCCGAAGCCGTGATGTTCGCCATGGTCTGGTCGTTCATCCTGTCGCGCACGCTGGTGCCGACGATGGCGAACTATCTGCTGCAGGCCCATATGCACCATGATGAGGGCGCCGGGCCGCCGCGCTCGCGCAATCCGCTGGTGCGTTTCCAGCGGACCTTTGAGACAGGCTTTGAGCGCATTCGCCAGGGCTACCGCGGTCTGTTGTCGATGGCGCTCGGACATCGGCCGACCTTCGTGATGGCTTTCCTCGGATTTGTCGCGGTGTCGTTCCTGCTGGTGCCGTTCCTTGGCCGCAACTTCTTTCCTTCCGTCGACGCCGGCAATATCCTGATGCACGTGCGGACCCAGGTCGGCACCCGCGTCGAGGAGACCGCCAGTCAGCTCGCCGACGTGCAAAAAGCGGTCCGCAAGATCATCCCGCCGCAAGAGATCGACACGGTCGCCGACAACATCGGCATGCCCATCAGCGGCATCAACATGACCTACAACAATACCGGCGTGATCGGCCCGCAAGACGGCGACGTCCAAATCAAGCTGAAAGAAGGCCATCGGCCGACGGCCGAACACGTCCAGGCTTTGCGCGAGCAGTTGCCGCGGGCCTTTCCGGGCATGGCGTTTGCGTTCCTGCCGGCCGATATCGTCAGCCAGATCCTCAATTTCGGCGCCCCGGCGCCGATCGATCTTCAGGTCCGCGGCGCGGATCTTGCCGCCAACTTCGCCTACGCCAACAAGTTGCTGAGCCGGATTCGCCGCATCCCGGGCGTTGCCGATGCGCGCATCCAGCAATCGCCCAACAATCCGACCTTCAACATCGACGTCGACCGCACCCGGGCGCAATATGTGGGGATGACCGAGCGCGACGTGACCAACGCGCTCGTCGTCAATCTGGCGGGGAGCTCACAGGTGGCGCCGACCTACTATCTCAATCCGGACAACGGCGTTTCATATTCGATCGTGATGCAGACACCGCAATATCAGATCGATTCGCTGAGTGCGCTGCAGACGCTGCCGATCACGGCTCCCGGTGTTTCGCAGTCGCCGATCCTGGGCGGCATCGCCGACGTTACGCGCGCCACGTCGAGCGCCGTGGTATCGCAATATGATATCCAGCCGATGGTGCAGATCTACGCAACCCCGCAGGGCCGCGACCTCGGCGCGGTTGCCGCCGACGTCAGGGCCATCATTGCCGACACCGCCAAGCAGGTGCCGAAAGGCTCGTCGGTGGTCCTGCTCGGCCAGGTGCAGACCATGAACAGCGCGTTCTCGGGGCTATTGTTCGGGCTGCTTGCCGCGGTGGTGCTGATTTATTTGCTGATCGTGGTGAACTTCCAGTCATGGTCCGATCCGTTCGTGATCATCACGGCGTTGCCGGCGGCGCTTGCGGGCATCGTGTGGATGCTGTTTTCGACGCAGACCACGCTGTCGGTGCCGGCGCTCACCGGCGCGATCATGTGCATGGGCGTTGCGACCGCCAACAGCGTGCTGGTGATCAGCTTTGCGCGCGAGCGCTACGAAGAACTCGGAGACCCCGCCGCGGCGGCACTTGAAGCAGGCTTCGTGCGGTTCCGTCCGGTGCTGATGACGGCGCTCGCCATGATCATCGGCATGACGCCGATGGCGCTTGGCTTGGGCGAGGGCGGCGAGCAGAACGCGCCGCTCGGGCGCGCCGTGATCGGCGGCCTGATCTTCGCAACCGCCGCCACGCTGATGTTTGTTCCGGTGGTTTTTAGTATGGTACACAAAAAGCAGGGCGCCAAAGCCGCCGCCTCATCGGAGAAGCCGCATGCCAACTGACCAGCGCCCGCCGGTCTCACGCCGGAGATTGGGCATTTTCGGGGTGGTGGCATGTGGCGCCCTGATCGTGGTCGTCGTCACCGGCATTCGATCGCGCGAGGAAGCCAGCGCGAAGCTCCGTGAATGGACCGACGATCAGGCCGTTCCGACGGTGGCCGTGGCTTTGCCCGACGCGAGGGCACTGAACGCTACACTCGACCTGCCCGGCAGGCTGGAAGCGTATTATCGCGCGCCGATCTTTGCGCGGGTCAGCGGCTACTTGAAAAGCTGGAGCGCCGATATCGGGGCGCGGGTCAAGGCCGGACAGGTGATCGCCGAAATCGAAGCGCCGGATCTAGATCAGCAGCTGTTGCAGGCGCGAGCCGACCTCGCAAGCCAGGAGGCCAGCGCGAAACTGTCGGAAGCGACGCTGACGCGGCGGAAATCGCTGCTCGCTTCGAATTTCGTGTCGATGCAGGAAATCGACGAGCGCACCGCCGATCTCTCCAACAAGAAGGCGGCGGTGAATTCCGGCCAGGCCAATGTCGAGCGGCTGGAGGCGCTGGCCGGCTTCAAGAAGATCACCGTGCCGTTCGATGGCGTGGTCACCGCGCGCGACACCGACGTCGGCGCACTGATCAATGCGGGCGGTGGCGCCGGGCCTGCGATGTTCGTAATATCCGATATCAGCAAGCTGCGCGTTTACGTCAACATCCCGCAGACTTACGTGCCCGCGATCAGGATCGGCGCCAAGGCCGTGATCACCATGCCGGAATATCCAAGCCGGACGTTCGCGGCGACGGTGGAAGCCTCCTCGCAATCCGTCGACGTCAATTCCGGCACCACGCGGATGCAGCTCGGGCTCGACAATTCCAGCGGCGAATTGATGCCGGGCGGTTATGCGAATGTACGCCTCAGCCTGCAGCGCGATACCGTGCCGCTGCATATTCCGGCGAGCGCGCTGATTTTCAATCAGAGCGGCCTGCGCGTTGCGACCGTGGGCTCGGACGACAAGGTGCTGTTCAAGACGGTGACGATCGCGCGCGATCTTGGCCGCGAGATCGAGCTCGGCTCGGGCCTGTCGCCGGAGGACCGCATCATCGTTGCACCTCCGGACGGCCTCGCCGACGGCGATCAGGTCCGCGTCGCCGGCACCAAGGGCAAGCCCGCAAAGGTATCGGAGCGACCTGACGTGAAGGGGTAGGGCGGCGCTTCCTTCAACTCGCCCCGCGAACAGCGACGAGAAGAACGCCACGGTTTATGCTGTCATCGTTGGGCTTGACTGGACGATCCAGCACGCAGCGGCGGACCCGTTCAATCTCAAGCGGCTGGGATTACTGGACCGCTAATCTTACTGCGTCATCACCGCTTTATCCCCTCGTCCTGAGGAGCGCGCTCTTGCGCGTGTCTCGAAGGATGAGGCCGAAAAGACATCGGGGCCTCGTGGTTCGAGACGGCGCGGAGCTTGTCATCGGGCCCGCATTCGCGCGACCCGTTGGCGCCTCCTCACCATGAGGGTCCAATGACGCAGTATGGCTAACGCGCCCGCCACTCCAGGACGCCGTCGTCAGCCATGACGATATCACCCGACGATCCCACGGGCGTGCGGTCCATGTTGAATAGATGCGCCAGCGTCGCATCATCACGCGGCGGCACGCGCGCCAGCGTGCGGGCGTTTTCCTTGGTCCGCAGCATTACCACGCCATGCTCGACCTCGCCGCCGCGGCCATAGATCACCGTAAAACTCTCGATCGCGCCTTTGCCGCTCGCTTGCGTGACGAAGTCAGGCACGGTGCGCTTGTTGCGGTCGGCCTCCGCCTGCACGCTGGTATCCTGCGCCAGCGGCGCTTGAGATGCCTGCCGCGACAGCACCAGCGCATGATGCTTGGTGACAAAGCCGCCCTGGCCATAGAGCAGGCCGAGCTTGGCGCCGGCCCGCAGCTTGCGCACCATCGCGCAGGCCGCGTGCGTCATATAAGTGTTGAGCGGGGCGCCGAAGAAGGTGAGCCCTCCGGTCACCGTCGGCCTGACGTCGGGCCCCAGCCCGAGCGTGCGGCGCGCCATCTTGGGCACGCAGGGAAAGCAGCTATAGAGCTCGATCGCGTCGAACTTTTGGCCGTCACCGCCAACCAGATTCATCACCGCGTTAAGCACGGCATTCTGCGGATGGCTCTCATAGAACTGATCGCGCAGCAGATAATCGCGCGGCTCTTCCGCCGATGCGCCGCCGAGAGGGTAGATCAATTGCTCCTCCGCGATCCCGGCGGCGCGCGCCTTGGCGAGGCTCGTCATCAGGATCGCGCCGCCCATGTTCACGGTTGGATTGGCCACCATCAGTTTGGTGTAGGGCCAGGCGATCATCCGGTTCTCGGGCGAGGGCGTCGTAATCTCATCGGACGTGAAGCGCCGTTTTAGCCACGCGTTGGGATTTTCCGCGGCCACGGCCGAATAGGTCGACCAGAGTTGTCCTGATTCCGCCAGCGCCTCGCGCGGGGTCTGGCCCCAATGCGCCGAGGTGGCCACTTCGTAAAACGGATAGACGGTCACCGGCCTGAACACGCCGAGTTTCACGGCAAGCGGCTTCTGGAACGCGGCGCCCCGCTTCGGCTCCTCCACGTCATGCGCGAACGGCGTCCATGGCGGCGTGACGCCGGCGCGTTCGGCTTTGGTCGCGGTCGATTGCGCTTCCGCGCCGCAGACCGCGGCCACGGTGCATTCGCCGCGTGCGATGCGCTGGGCCGCCTCATGCAGATAGCGGATCGGGCTTTCGCCGCCGACCGGGCCGTAATAGAGGTGCGCCGGCTTGATGCCGAGGCGCCGTGCAAGCTGTTGCTCGGGATCGCGATAGCGCCAGCTCAGGAAATTGACGACGTCGAGCGAGCCGATCTCGCCGAGCAATTTGGCCCCGGAATCTTCCTCCGCACGCTTGAGCGCTGCCTCCAACAGCGTGAGCGGCTCGAGGCCTGCGGTGATTTCCTCGGGCCGGTCGACGATCTCGCCGACGCCGACGATGACGGGGATGCGGTGTTCGGAAATGACTGCCATGTTTTCTGTTTCACTTCTTATTCGTCATTGCGAGCCAACGGGTCGCGCGAATGCGCGCCTGATGACAGGCTCCGCGAAGCAATCCATCTCGACACGGAAAGAAAGAATGGATTGCTTCGTCGCTTACGCTCCTCGCAATGAAGCGGGTACGGTGGATCACTCTGCAACCAGCGCGTTCATGTGTTCGACCGCCTCGACAAAATCTTCCTTGAACTCCTGCACCACGGCGCCCGCCGATTTGACGCTGTCGATCAATCCCACGCCCTGTCCGACGAAATAACTCACGAGGTCGCGCGCCTTGGCATTGCCGGCGGCGGCCGCGCGGTCGATCGAATCGAAGGCGTCGCGGCTGATGATGCTCTGCAAGGGCATCGGCAGCGCGCCGGGGCAGTCGGGCCCGCGGTCCCAAGCGTCGGTCCAGACCGAGCGCAACTGCCGCGCCGGCTTTCCGGTGCGGCCCTTGGAGCGGATGGCATCACGCGAGGAGGCCGCGATCATCTTCTCGCGGAAAATTTCTGATGTCTCGGATTCCACGGTCGCTAGCCACACCGAGCCGGTCCACACCCCCGCGGCGCCCATCGCCATGCACGCCGCCATCTGCCGCCCGGTCATGATGCCGCCCGCCGCTAACACCGGCACGTCGCGGATCTTTTTGATCGCCTTGATCACCTCGGGCACCAGCACCATGGTCGAGACGTCGCCGCAATGGCCGCCGGCCTCGGTGCCCTGCACCACCAGAATGTCGACGCCGGCCGCCACTTGACGAAGCGCATGCTCCTTGGCGCCAACCAGCGCCGCGACGGGCACGCCGTGCGCCTTGCCCATGTCGATCATCGCCTTCGGCGGTACGCCGAGGGCATTCGCGATCAGCCGGATCGGATGGCGGAACGATGCTTCGAGCACTTCCAGCGCACGCTTGGCGTCGAATGGCTGCGGCTGGTTGTCGTTGACCTCCGTCGTCGTCAGCTCGATGCCGTATTTGTTGAGGAGATTGCGGGTGAAATCGCGATGCTCCTTCGAGATGCGCGCCGCCAGGCTTTTCCAGGTGACGTCCTTTTCGCCCGCCGTGGAGATATTTTCCGGGATCAGCACGTCGAGCCCGTAAGGCTTGCCGTCGACGTGATCGTCGATCCATTTCAGTTCCTGCTCGATCGATTCCGGCGAGTGCGTGGTGGCCCCTAATACGCCAAAACCGCCGGCGCGGCTGACAGCTGCCACCACGTCGCGGCAATGGCTGAAAGCGAGCAACGGGAATTCAATTCCCAGCATGTCGCAGATCGGTGATTTCATGGCGCTGCTTCCTCCCCGCGGCGGCTTGTTGTTTGAAACGGCCAGGCTAGCGGAGACGCTAGCGTACCATAGGCGTGGATGCCAAGCGCGAGATGCCGGTCCAGATTCCGATGTCATCATCCGCGAAGGCGGATGATCCAGTATACCGCGCCGTCAGCGATCTTTCGCGGGCGGTGATTACTGGATACCCGCTTTTCGCGGGTATGACGGCTGCGGGTACCTTGGCTTGCATTTTTGTCTCTTGCGCTTTGGCCCCGCGGGTAGAATGCTGATGGGCAACGCGAGAAGAATCTTAGGGGAGTTCGAATGTCCGCCCTGCAATCGATATCCGGCAAAGGCCAGCCCGCCGAGGCCTACGACGCGGTCGTGGTCGGCGCGGGCTTTGCCGGCATGTACATACTGCACCGTTTGCGCGGGCTCGGATTATCGGCGCGAGTCTATGAGCAGGGCGGTGGCGTCGGAGGCACCTGGTACTGGAACCGCTATCCAGGCGCCCGCTGTGACGTCGAAAGCATGCAGTATTCCTATTCGTTCTCCGACGAGTTGCAGCAGGACTGGGACTGGAGTGAGCGCTACGCGCCGCAGCCGGAAATTCTGAAATACGCCAACCACGTCGCCGACCGTTTCAATCTGCGCCCCGATATTCAATTCAATACCCGCGTCGACAAGGCTGTCTTCGACGAAGCCGCCAATATCTGGCAGGTGGCCACATCCGACGGCAAGACCGTGACGGCGAGATTTGTGGTGCTGGCCACCGGTTGTCTTTCCAACGCGCGGATGCCCGATATCAAGGGGCTCGATCGCTTCAAGGGCAAGGTCTATCACACCGGCCAATGGCCGCATGAGCCGGTGGAGTTTACCGGCTTGCGCGTCGGCGTCATCGGCACCGGCTCATCCGGGATTCAATCGGTGCCCGTGATTGCCGAGCAGGCCAGCCATCTCACGGTGTTTCAGCGCACCGCGAATTTTTCCATTCCCGCCCGCAATGCGAAGCTGACCGCGGAAGAACGCGAGAGGTTTCGGACGAATTATCCGGAGATCCGGCGTTTTGCGCGCGAAGAGGCGAGGAACGGCATCTATACCGATCTGCCCGATCGCGGCGCGCTCGATGACGGCGACAACGAGCGCCGCGCCAGGTATGAGCAGCGCTGGCAGCGCGGCGGGCTGACCTTCATGTCGGTCTACAACAACCTCGCGCTTGATAAGGCCGCCAACGACACCGCCGCCAATTTCGTCCGCGAAAAGATCGCCGAGATCGTCAAGGACCCGCAGACTGCGAAACTGTTGCAGCCCGACAACCATCCGATCGGCTCAAAACGCATTTGCGTCGACAGCGATTATTTTGCGACCTTCAATCGGGCGAACGTGACCTTGGTCGACATCAGGTCCAATCCGATCGAGCAGATTCTGCCGAACGCGGTGCGCGCCGGCGGCAAAGACTACGAGGTCGATGCGCTGGTGCTGGCGACCGGCTTCGACGCCATGACTGGATCGGTCGCCAAGATCGACATCAGCGGCCGCCAGGGGCAAACGCTGAACCAGAAATGGGCCGAGGGTCCCAAAACCTATCTCGGTTTGATGAGTGTAGGCTTCCCCAATCTCTTCGTCATCACCGGTCCCGGCAGCCCGTCGGTGCTGTCCAATATGATCGTGTCGATCGAGCAGCATGTCGACTGGATCACCGATTGCATTTCCTTTATGCGCGATCGTGGCTTCGAGGCGATGGAAGCAACAAAGGACGCCGAGGAGAAGTGGGTGGCCCACGTCAACGAGGTCGCCTACAGCACGCTCTATCCGCAGGCTAATTCCTGGTACATGGGCGCCAACATCCCGGGCAAGCCGCGGATCTTCATGCCCTATATCGGCGGCGTCGGGGCTTACCGGCAAATCTGCAACGACGTCGCGGCGAAGGGTTATGAGGGCTTTGCGATGACCGCCGTAGCGCGACCGCAAAAGCTGGCCGCGTCGTCCTAGCGTCGTGCGCGTTTGCGCAGCAGGCTTAGCCAGGAGGAGCCATGGGTGTTTTCGAAAAGGGCGCGGTTCGCATCCACTTTGAGGAAGCCGGTTCCGGCTTTCCGTTGTTGCTCATCGCCGGCGGCGGGTTGAACTCGACGATTTCAGGCATCACCGGCACCTACCCGCCCTTCAACGCGATCGAGGAGTTCAAGGATGAGTACCGCTGCATCGCGTCGGACCTGCGCAATGCCAATGCCGGTCAGTCTAGCGGCCCGCTCGAGATCGACCGTCCCTGGGATGCCTACACCGATGACCATATCGGCCTCATGGATCACCTCGGCATCGACAAGTTCATGGTGTTGGGCTTCTGCATTGGCGGTCCCTTGATCTGGAATCTTTTGAAGCGCGCGCCTGATCGTATCGTCGCGGCCGTGCTGGCGCAGCCCAGCGGGTCGCGCCCGGAGATGCGCGATCTGTTCTACGATAACAATATGAAAGGCTGGGGTCCGGAACTGGTCAAACGCCGGCCCGACATCACCATGGAAATGGTCGATAAATTTCTGACCAGGATGTACCGCACCAACCCTGACTTCGTATTCACCGTGACGCGCGATTTCGTGCATGATTGCAAAAGGCCGGTCTTGATCCTGCCGGATGACATTCCGGCCCATCCTTATGCTGTCGCCATGGAGACTGCGATGCTCGCGCCCAAGTCCGAAGTGAGCATGTTCCCTTGGAAAGAGCCGAAGGAGCGGATTCCGTTGGCGGTGCGCCAGATACGTTCTTTCCTCCGCGCGCACCGGCCTGCCTCTGCTTAGGCGCCGCGATGTTCGCGCGCCATTATCGACTGCCGCGGCGGATATCAGTAGTTCTGGGAAGTGCCACCCCCACCCCAAGCTCGTCAGGAGGGAGAGGGCGCCCCCCGGGCCGGCGGGAACACCACGCGGTCGTCAGTCCGGCAGTAGCGATCGGCGAACATGCGGCCGACCGGATGATAGCGGTCCATGTGCACGCGCATGGCGGTGCCGTCCCACAATTCGTCGCGGATGTGGAAATTGATGCCTTCGCCCATGATGAGCTGGCGGTCGCCGTTCACATCGATGGTCCTCCAGGTCTTGCATTCCATCGCCCACGGCGCATCGGCAAGCCGTGGTACGGCGACTTTCGAAGACGGCGCCAATTTCAGGCCCAGATAGCCGGGCTCGCCGACGTCGGGCGGAAAATCGCCGCTGGTCTCATGCATCGCGCGCGCCAATGGCTCGTCGGCGAGGTTAACCACGAACTCTCCCGTGCGCTGGATGTTGGCCAAGGTGTCCTTGAGGCGGCCGTCGGGCCTCAAGTTGACGGCAAACATGCAGAGCGGCGGATCCTCGCAGAACACGTTGAAGAAGCTGAACGGCGCCGCATTGACCACGCCCTTGGGTCCAACCGTCGTCACCCAGGCGATCGGCCGCGGCAGCACGAACCCCGTCAGCACCTTGTAGCGCTCGCGCGGGGAGAGATCGTAAGGCGCGTACTCCATCGTTCATTTCCTGTTCTGAGCAGGCCGGATCGGCGACCTGGCGCGGCCTGGATAGGAACCCGCACCACCGGCTGACGTTAGCTGAGCTAAAACCAATATGCTGCATGCAATTTCGTCACGCAAATCTGTTCCAATCTCGATTCGGCAGATGCATCGCGCGAAGGAAAAGCCGCGGCCCGGCGGCAAGGTGATCCAATGAGGCGAGCGGCTATCATAGCGGGCCTGACTGCCGAGGTGATGCGGCGTATCAGGCACTTCGGCGACTTCGTCACCGTCCCGCTTGCGACGGTAGTTTTCCTGGAGCTGGCCGGCATCTATCGCCTCCATCTGGTCGTGATGGCGGTCGCGGCCTGGACGCTGCTGGAATACCTGGTGCACCGATTTGCCTTCCACCGTTATTCTGTGGGCCGGCGCCTTCACCTGCTGCATCATGACCATCCAAACGATCCGGACGCTGAACGATCCAGCCTCAGTACGCCGCTCATTGCATTGCCGATTGGACTTCTGCTGGTTGGCACCCTAGGGGTGGAAGATGGGTCGGCGATTTTCGCCGGACTTCTCGCAGGCTATCTCGCCTTCATCGTCGTCCATTATGCCGTGCATCGCTGGCCGATAGAGCCGAACTCCTGGCTGTATTGCGCAAAGATGCGGCACCTCACGCATCATCGCTTCGAGAATTGCAATTACGGCGTGACCACCATTTTCTGGGACATCGTGTTTCGCACCAATGCAAGGACCAGCGGCGGACGCATACACTCCGGCGTTGGCTCGAAATGAAAGGCGGCCGCCATCTTGGCGTCGCATTGGTTTCGTTCAATCAAACGCCTGAGGAATCGATCCCGCTGGTTCCATGAAGATATCCGACACTACTTGCCCGTCCTGCCAGGCATCTTATGAAGTCGCCGAGTCGATATCGGTGAAAGGAAGCCCAGGCCGCGCGTACTGCACCGTCTGCGGTGAGCTCTTGGCATCTTGGCAAGAATCGAGGTTACGGGCCTACCGGCTCATCTTGCCGCCCGAGCATAAGTATTCGAACGTTCCCGTGCCGCCGCCTCCGATATAGTCGCGATCGCCTGATTGAATCCGTTCGGTATCCCGCAGGTGCGGCGCTTGCGAACAAAAGCTTCGCAACTGTGAGGCTGCAGGCTGCTCGACCGGGGCCGATTTGCCCGTCGGGCTAGAGTTAGAGGCGGCACACGGCCGATTACACCACCGCTTCGTCAACGTGGAATTTGGCCGCACAGCCATGCTTGGCTCGCGACGGGTGAACGCTTGACGGCCACCCCAAATCAGCGATTTCCTTCCGTGCATCCCGCCCTCGCTACAAGGGGCGTATCGCGATCGTCACGGACGTTGGAGCGGGATGCGGTGGACGCGGTAGCGCCGGGCGCGCGGATTTGGTCGCAGGGCGGTTTCCCCGTGAGCGATCAAGGCGCGCTGACGAACAGCGCTTTTGCGTACGGCAAAACCGTGTGGTCCTGGCACCCGTTGCTGGTGTCAAGTCGGCGGAGGCAAGTCGGCCCGACCGGGTCCGGCAAACCTTAATCCGCCGATGACGGTGACAAGACGAATTCGTCGCCGGGGAGAGCGCGGTATAAGCCGTCAAACCATCGCGCAGGGAAGGCCGGATTGTTTCGGTGAACCTGTGGTGACTACGCTCGTGCGCTTTTTGTTTGCGTGCGAGGCTGCGGGTGCATCGAGCACCCGGCTTTCCCTGCGCCCTTTATTTTTTGGGCGAAAAAGTCATGCACGACTCGGGCGCGTTGCGCCGCGGGAACGTGGAGTCGTCGTGAAATGGTTATGATTGGCACGGCCCAAGTGGGCCTCTGCACACCCTACGAGATAAAGTCAAAACGCCGTGTACCCGCCATCGATCACAAAGCAATCGGCGGTGTGATAGGATGATGCCTTGCTCATCAGATACACCGCGATGCCGCCGAAGTCGGAGGGTTCGCCGAACCGCCGCACCGGAATCCGCGGCATCACGTTGGCGACGAATTTCTCGTTGGCCATGAGGCCGGCGGTCATGTCGCTCATGATCCAGCCGGGGAGGATGGCATTGGCGGTGACGCCGTGACGGGCCAGTTCGACCGCGAGCGCGCGGACCAGCGCGTTGATGGCGGCCTTGGTTGCGGCGTAATGCTCGTTGCGCGCGGTGCCGAACAGCGAGGCAAGACTCGAAGTCGCAACCAGCCGGCCGAACGGATCGCCCGCATTGGCGCGTTCGGTCATGTGGCGCGCCGCGACCTGAAAGGCGTGGAACACGCCGTCGAGATTGGTCGCAAACATCTGCCGCCATTCGTCTTCGGTGCGGTCGATGAAGGCACGCCGTCCGCCGCCGCCGATGCCGGCATTGGCAAAGCAGCCGTCGACCCGCCCGAAAATTTCCAGCGTGCCGTTCATCGCGGCCTTCACCGACGCCGGATCGGTGACATCGCAAACGCGGGTATCGACCTTGCCGGGTCCATCCGCCATGCGCGCGGCGGCGCTTTTGTTCTTCTCGACGTTGCGGCCCCAGATCGAAACGTTGCAGCCCGCAGCAGTCAGCGCCTGCGCGATACCAAGGCCGATGCCGCCATTGCCGCCGGTGATCACGGCTACGCGGCCGGAGAGGTCAAAAATGTTCTCAAAGCCGCTCATTGGGGCGTTTCCATTTTTTGTATGACGCACATCAGATGCCAAGCATGGACAAGCCCGCCCGGAAAATCAAATATGCTTCGAGACACCCATTTGACGCACCGCGATACCAACGCGGCGGCAACAGGCGAGGAAGCCATGCAATTCAAGCACGTCACGCTCGATTTCGATGGACCGGTCGGCCTCCTCAAGCTCGATCACCAGGAGGTCATGAACGCGGTCTCCATGGACATGCTCGGCGGCCTTGCCGAAGCGCTCGATACGATCGACGAGAAAAAAGCCGAGGTGCGCTGCGTCGTCCTGACCGGGGCAGGGCGGGCGTTTTGCACCGGCGCCAACCTGCAAGGGCGAAACAGCCAGAAGCCCGGCAGGAGCAATGCCGGTGCCGCGCTCGAGACCGGGTTTCATCCGTTCCTGCGGCGGCTGCGCAATCTGCATTGTCCGCTGGTCACCTCGGTCAACGGGCCCGCCGCCGGCGCCGGCATGAGTTTCGCGTTGATGGGCGACATGATTTTATGCGCGAGGTCGGCGTATTTCCTGCAGGCCTTCCGCCGCATTGGCCTGGTGCCGGACTGTGGATCGACCTGGCTGTTGCCGCGGCTGATCGGCAAGGCGCGCTCAGTCGAATTGTCGCTGATGGGTGAGCGGCTGCCGGCCGAGAAGGCGCTCGAATGGGGGCTCGTCAATCGCGTCCATGACGATGCAGCGCTTTCGGGCGAGACCATGAAGCTCGCGCATGAGCTTGCCAGCGGGCCGACGATCGCGCTGTCGCTGATCCGGAAACTGTATTGGGAAAGCCCGGACAATTCGTTCGAGGATCAACTCAACCTCGAATTCGAATCACAGCGGATCGCCGGTGCCGCGGAAGATTTCAAGGAGGGCGTCACCGCGTTCCTCGAGAAGCGTCCGGCCAAATTCAAGGGAAAATGATCGAGACAGAACTTTTTCGTTGCGTTGCCGCGTGGTGCCCGGGCGCCGCCGGCGTCACTGGCGCTGCAAAACTTTCCGGCGGCGCCAGCCAGGAGACCTGGACCTTCGATATCGTTCATCCCGCAGGCCACATCGGCGCGATCCTGCGCCGCGCGCCGCCGGGCTCTGGCGCGGCGCCGACGCGCGCCGCAGGACTCGATGCCGAGGCCACACTGATGCAATTGGCGCACGACGCCGGCCTGCCGTCGCCGCGCGTGCTCCATGTGCTTAAATCCGAGGACGAACTCGGCGCAGGCTTCATCATGCAGCGGATAGAGGGCGAGACCATCGCGCGCAAGATTCTTCGCGACGAACAATTCGCCAAGGCGCGTCCGATGCTGGCGCGCCAGCTCGGTCAGATCGTGGCGGGCATTCACGCTCTCGACATTTCGAACCTGCCGCAGTTGCGGCGCATGACCTCCACCAGGGAGATCGCTGACCTCGAACGGGAATACCGCGGCTTTGACTGGCCCCGCCCCGTATTCGAACTCGCGCTGCGCTGGCTCAAGGGTCACGATCCCGGACCGCCGCAGGAGGCGACGCTGGTACATGGCGATTTCCGCCACGGCAATCTGATCATCGGCCCGGATGGCGTGCGTGCGGTACTGGATTGGGAGCTCGCGCATACCGGCGATCCCATGGAGGATCTCGGCTGGGTCTGCGTCAATTCGTGGCGGTTTGGCGAGATCGACAAGCCGGTCGGCGGCTTTGGTTCGCGCGAGGAATTTGTTCGCCGGATATGAATCCGCCGGCCGCCGCGTCGATCCGGATCGGGTGACATTCTGGGAAGTGATGGGCACGCTGCGCTGGGGCGTGATGTGCTGCGGCATGATGCAGCGCTTTCGCACCAGCCCCGATCATTCCATGGAGCGCGCCATGATCGGACGCCGCTCGTCGGAAACCGAAATCGATTTGCTGCGACTCTTGGCGCCACGAGGGAATTAGCATGCAGGACGAACCGACACCGATCGAATTGACAAAGGCGGTCGCGGACTTCTTGCGCAATGAGATCGCGCCTCACGTCATCGGGCATAACGCGTTCAAGTTGCGTGTGGCAATCAACGTGCTCGATCTCGTCACGCGGCAACTGACGTTGGAAGAGGGGAGCGATGCGGCGGAAGCCGCGCGGCTTGAGCGACTGCTCGGGGTGGAAGGCGCGTTGCTCGAGCTCAACCGCGCGCTCGCCGACAAGATCGCCAAAGGCGAACTCGACCTGCAAACACCAGGCCTGGCCGAACATCGAATGCCTAGCGGCGATCCATCCACCGTCGTCATTCCGGGATGGTGCGTTAGCACCAGACCCGGAATCTCGAGATTCCGGATTCGATGCTTCGCATCGTCCCGGAATGACGAGCCGTTATCTCCCGGCCCATTTCGGCGGGCGCTTTTCGGAAAACGCCTTCGGCCCCTCGATATAATCCTGCGAGGCAACCATCGCTTTCACCGCCGGGTATTCGCGCTGCTCGGCGATCGCCTGCTCGAGCGAGACCGCGAGGCCTTTGTGGATCGCCTGCTTGGAGGCACGGATCGACATCGGCGAGTTCCTGCAGATCGTCTCGGCGCAGCGCTCGGCCGCGGCCAGCGCTTCGCCTGCGGGCACTACTTCGTTGACAAAGCCGAGCTCAAAGCCCTCGCGCGCCGAGACATGGCGCGCGGTCAGGATCATGCCCATCGCGCGCTTCAGGCCGATCTGCCGCGGCAGGCGGTGCAGGCCACCGGCAAGAGCAGCGAGGCCAACATGCGGTTCGGGCAGGGCAAACTTTGCATTCTCGGACGCAATGATGAGGTCGCAGGCGAGCGCAATCTCAAAACCGCCGCCCATGGCCACGCCGTTGACGGCGGCGATGATTGGCTTGTCGCAGTCGAAGCGTGTGGTGAGGCCGGCGAAGCCGCCCTTATCCCAGCCGCGTTTTCCGCCCGCCGCCTGCCATTTCAGATCGTTGCCGGCGCAGAACGCCTTGTCACCGGCCCCGGTGACGATCGCGACCCATTGCTCGGGATCGGCGGAAAAATCGTCGAACAGCTTGTTGAGCTCGAAATGCGCATCGATATGCAGCGCGTTGTACACCTCGGGGCGCGACAGCGTCACAATCGTGATTGGGCCCTTGCGCGTGAGCTTGGAGAATTTCAGATCCATGTTTGCTCCCGTCGGGTTTGGCGTGGAAGGCTCGCAACAATACAAGCGTGCGGTCAGCACCGAACACCATCCAATTGCGCAAGGAGGGTGGCAGGGCGGGGAAGCATTAGGGTGAAGCGCGCCCTGCAATCACCCCCGTGCCGCGCGGTCCTTCTCGTTCTGCGCCTTGATCTGCTCGCGCGCCTGGTTCCAGTCGGCATCGGTCCAGTCGCGGAGCTGATAGAAGTTGCCGCCCATCGCGAGCGCCTGCGCGCCGTCCATCGCGATGGTTTCGCCGTTGATCCAGTCGCAGCCGCCGGAAATCAGGAACACCGCGAGGTTTTGCAATTCTTCCATGGTGCCGACCCGCCCCATCGGGTTCATCGCCTTGGTCCGCGCGCCGGCCTCGTCGCCAGCTTTGAGACGCTTGCTCATCCCCTCGGTCGGGATTTCGCCGGGGGCGATAGTATTCAGCCGGATGCCATAATGCCCCCATTCGGTCGCAAGCGACATGGTCATGGCGTGGATCGCGGATTTGCTCATCGCCGACGGCACCACATAGGGCGAGCCGTTGCGCACCCAGGTCACGGTGATCGACACCACGTTGCCGCGCAGCTTGGCCGTGATCCAGCGTCGCCCCACGGCATGGGTCACATAGAAGGTGCCGTGCATGACGATATTCGCAACCGCATCGAAGCCGCGCGGGCTCAATTCTTCCGAGCGCGAGATGAAATTGCCGGCGGCGTTGTTGATGAGATCGGTGAGGGGACCCTCGCGGAAGATCGTCTCGATCATCTCGTCGACCGCAAGCGCGTTGCGGATGTCGACGCCATGACTCGTCACCCGGCCGCCATGGAGGTCCATCAATTCGGTCGCGGTTTCGTCGCAAACAATCTTGCGGCGGCCGCAGATATGCACCTCGGCGCCGAGCTCGAGGAAGCGCGCGGCCATCGCTTTGCCCAAACCGGTGCCGCCTCCGGTCACGAGAATGCGGCGGCCTGCGAGAAGTTGATCCTTGAACATCGTATCCACCCAAGGGAATTGTCTGTTAATTGGTCGATTGACTAACAACGGCTTTCTGTAAAGCTGCAACAACAATATCTGTAAAATTGGCACAAGAATAAGAGCCTCAAGGAGAATTTCATGGAGCAGCGCGTCTCGATATCGATTTCGGAGGGTATCGCCGACGTCCGTCTGGTGCGGGCGGACAAGATGAACGCGCTGGATGCGGCGATGTTCGACGCGCTGGTTGCTGCCACCGCGCGGCTTGCTACTGAAAAAGGGCTGCGAGCGGTAGTATTATCCGGCGAAGGGCGGGCGTTTTGCGCCGGCCTCGACATGGGCCGCTTCGCCGCCATGAACGACAATGGCGGCAACGGGATCGCAGGCGGCGAAAAACGCGACCTCAGCGTGCGCACCCATGGACTCGCCAATTTTCCGCAAGCTGCGGTGTGGGGGTGGCGGCAGTTGCCGGTCCCGGTAATTGCCGCGATTCAGGGCGTGGCATTTGGCGGCGGATTCCAGCTCGCGCTCGGCGCCGACATGCGCTTGCTTGCGCCCGATGCGCGGATGTCGATCATGGAGATCAAATGGGGACTGGTCCCCGACATGGCGGGAACGCCGATCCTCGCAAGCCTGGTGCGCGACGACATCCTGCGCGAGCTCACCTATACCGGGCGGATTTTCTCGGCGCAGGAGGCGATGACTTACGGCCTTGCGACGCGCATCTGCGACGATCCGCGCGCCGCTGCCCTTGAACTCGCGCTTGAGATTGCCGGCAAGAGCCCGGATGCGATCCGCGCTGCCAAGCGATTGCTGAACAATCTTTCTGTCGATCCCGGTCCGGCGCTGCTTGCCGAATCCGTCGAGCAGCAGAAGCTGTTGGGCAGTCCCAATCAGCTAGAGGCGGTACGCGCCAATATCGAGAAGCGGGCGCCGCGCTTTGCCGACGTCGGATGACGGTGCAACACGTGCAAGCAGCATCCAGGCTGGAGTCCTCGCTTTTCCTCGGCATCGTCAGCGGCGATCGCAGGCAAACCCATGCCGAGGTCGCCGATCGCGCCTCGCGCCTCGCCAGCGGATTGCAGAAACTCGGCATCAAGCAAGGCGACAGCGTCTGCATATTGATGCGCAATGACATTGCCTTCATCGAGGCGGCCTATGCGGCGATGCGGTTAGGGGCCTACGGCGTGCCGGTCAACTGGCACTTCAAGCCGGATGAGATCAACTACATCCTCAAGGATTCCGGCACGTCGGTGCTCATCGGCCATGCCGACCTGTTGCACCAACTGCGCGGGATAATTCCAGCCGCAATTAGCGTCCTCAGTGTTCCGACGCCGCGGGAAATTCTCAAGCATTACAAGATCGATCCCGATCATCTCGCAACGCCCGGTTTCGCGGTCGATTTCGAGGCCTGGCTGGGAGGACAGCGGCCCTATGACGGACCAGCGGTGCCGCAGCCGGCCAACATGATCTACACGTCGGGCACCACGGGTCATCCCAAGGGCGTGCGGCGAAATGCGCCGACGCCGGAGCAGGCTATCACGGCGGAACGCTTGCGCGCGCTGATCTACGGCCTGAAGCAAGGCGTGCGGGCGCTGCTGCCGGGGCCGCTGTATCATTCGGCGCCGAACTCGTTCGGTCTGCGCGCCGGCCGTCTCGGCGGCGCGCTGGTCTTGATGCCGCGGTTCGATCCCGAGGAATTTTTGCGTCTGATCGAGGTCGAGCGGATCGATACCCTCTTCATGGTGCCGACCATGTTCGTGCGCCTCATAAAGCTGCCGGAGACGGTGCGCAAGAAATATGACACCTCCTCGCTGCGCCACGTGGTCCACGCCGCGGCGCCATGCCCAGCCGACATCAAGCGGGCGATGATCGATTGGTGGGGGCCGGTAATCTGTGAATATTATGGCAGCACCGAAGCCAGCGCCCTCACGTTCGCCAGCTCCGAGGATGCGCTGAAGAAGCCGGGCACCGTCGGCAAAATTTTGGATGGCGTCGAACTGCGCTTTCTCGGCGACAATGGCGCAGCCCTGCCGCGGGGCGAGATCGGCGAAATCTATTCACGGGTCGCGAACAATCCGGACTTCACCTATCACAACAAGCCGGAGAAGCGCACCGAGATCGAGCGCGACGGGTTCATCACCTCGGGTGATGTCGGCTATATCGATGCCGGTGGCTATGTCTACATCTGCGACCGCAAGCGCGACATGGTGATCTCGGGCGGCGTCAATATCTACCCCGCCGAGATCGAGGCCGCGCTGCATGCGCTGCCCGGCGTGCACGATTGCGCGGTGTTCGGCGTTCCCGACGAAGAGTTCGGCGAGGCGCTGATGGCGGCGGTGGAACCGCAAGCCGGCGTGAAGCTGGACGTTGGCAGTATCCGAGCGCAGCTCAAGGCCGCACTCGCCGACTATAAGGTCCCCAAGCATATCGAGGTCAGGGCCCAGTTGCCGCGCGAGGATTCCGGCAAGATTTTCAAGCGCCGCCTGCGGGATCCCTATTGGGAACGGGCGGGACGGAGGATTTGAGATGCTGCTGATAGGTTGAGGACATCTACCCGTAACACCGCCTCTATCTTTATCTTGCGCTGCGGCAGAAAAATTGCAGACTGCGGGTTGCCGGGCAGTTTCTGGAGCAGTCACCGATGTCTACCCAGATCATGCCTTCGAATGGCGAATTGCGGTCCAATCGCAACGAAGATGCGCAGGCGCTGGAGGAGGACGCCCGGCTGCGGAACGATATTCGCCTGCTCGGGCGTATCCTCGGCGACACCGTGCGCGATCAGGAAGGTGCCGACGTATTCGATCTGGTCGAACGCATCCGGCAGACCTCGATCCGCTTCCACCGGGACGACGACCGGCCGGCCCGGCATGAGCTCGAACTCATCCTCGACAGCATGTCGATCAGCCAGACCGTGCGCATCGTGCGCGCCTTCAGCTATTTCTCGCACCTCGCCAACATCGCCGAAGACCAGAACAACATCCGTCAGATGCGGGCGGGCTCGACCGCCAGCGGGGCACCGCGTGCCGGAACACTGGCGCTGACATTGTCGCATGCGCGCGCTGCCGGCTTCAGCGTGCCTGAACTGCGCAAGTTCTTTGCAACTGCCCTGGTCAGCCCGGTGTTGACGGCGCATCCGACCGAAGTTCGCCGCAAGAGCACGATCGACCGCGAGATGGAGATTGCCGCGCTACTGGACCGGCGCGAACGGGTCCAGTTGACGGCTGAAGAAACCGAGGCTGCCAACGAGCAGTTGCGCCGGGCAGTGCTGACGCTGTGGCAGACCAACTTGTTGCGCCGTACCAAGCTCACCGTGCTCGACGAGGTCGCAAACGGGCTTTCCTTTTACGATTATACCTTCCTGCACGAAGTGCCGCGGCTGCATTGTTCGCTTGAGGATCGATTAGGCGACGGCGACGGCGCAGCCTCAGGCGAACTGGCCTCGTTCCTGCGGATGGGAAGCTGGATCGGCGGCGACCGCGATGGCAATCCCTTTGTTACCGCGGAAGTCATGCGCGGAACGCTCAAGATGCAGTCGAGCCGGGTGCTGCGCTTTTATCTCGAGGAGCTGCACGTGCTCGGCTCCGAACTGTCGCTCGCAGCCCACCTTGCCGATGTGTCGAAGGACTTGCGCGCGCTCGCCGAGCGCTCGCCCGACACTTCGCCGCACCGAAGCGGGGAGCCGTACCGGCTGGCGGTGTCGGGTATCTACGCCCGGCTCACCGCTACCGCCGCGAGGCTGGATGTGGAAACCACGAGGCCGCCCGTCGGCGAAGCCGCGCCCTATGCCAATGTCGGGGAGTTCAAGGCCGATCTCGATGTTCTCCATCGCTCGCTGATATCCAACAACTCGCGCGTGATCGCGCGCGGACGGCTGCGGCTGTTGCGCCGGGCCGTGGATTGCTTCGGTTTTCACCTGGCATGTCTCGACATGCGGCAGAATTCGGCCGTGCACGAGCGCACCGTCGCGGAGCTGATCGACTCGGCCATGCCAGGCATGTCCTATCTGGCGCTGAACGAGGAGGCGCGAATCGCGCTGCTTTCCAGCGAACTGCGCAATGCGCGGCCGCTGACGTCGGCCTTCGTCAAATACAGCGAGGAGACACTGGGCGAGCTCGCGGTCTTCCACGCGGCCGCCGAAGCGCACGCCAAGTTCGGCGCGGACGCGATTCCCCAATGCATCATCTCCATGTGCAAGGGGATGTCCGACATGCTCGAGGTTGCGTTGCTCTTGAAGGAAGCCGGC
>VAZG01000411.1 GCA_005885285.1 Alphaproteobacteria bacterium
GAATTGACGCTCCGAGGCACGCAGCTCGCGTCCTCCACCTTCGACTTCTTCTCGATCTTCTTCGCCTCCGGGCTGCTCTATCTGTTGCTGACGGGCGCGGTCAGCGCCATCCAGCTTGGCCTGGAATGGCTGCTCGACCTCGATCGCACCACGCGCGCGCGACGGCTCACTGATTATCTGCCGTGGCGCCGGGTCGATCTGACGGCAAAGCTCGCGTTTTCCGAAAAAGCACCACTGGCCGCCGAGGCCGTCGCGCAGCCTGAGATCATGCCTCCCGCGCGTCTTTTGACGCGCGCAGAGCGCGCCAAGCGTGCCGCCACCATTGCCCGCAACAATGTCGCGGTCGAGGTCAAGGATCTGCACAAGAACTATGGTGCGCAGACCGTGCTCGGGGGATTGGAGCTGACGGTTCGTATCGGTGAGGTCGTAGCACTTCTGGGCCCGAGCGGTTCGGGCAAGAGCACGCTGCTTCGCTGCATCAACCATCTCGAAGATTGGGACCGCGGCACGGTCCGCGTCGGCGGACGGCGCCTCGGCTTCCGCGACGACGGTAAGCGGCTGTCACCGCAAGCCGTCGCCAATGAGCGCGCCAGCGTCGGCGTCGGCATGGTGTTCCAGCAATTCAACCTGTTCAGCCATCTCTCCGCCAAGGAGAACGTCGCGGGTCCGCTGCGCTGGGTGCATGGAATGACGCGCCTCGACGCCGATCGCCGCGCCTGCGAGTTGCTCGATCGTGTGGGCCTCAGCCATCGCGCGCATGCTCTGCCCCGACATCTTTCCGGCGGGCAGCAACAGCGGGTGGCGATTGCGCGTGCACTGGCGCCGAATCCGAGCGTGTTGCTGCTCGACGAACCGACGTCTGCACTCGACCCGGAACTCGTCACCGAGGTGCTGGAGGTGATCCGGCGGCTCGCGATCGACGACGGGCTGACGATGATCATCTCGACGCACCAGATCCGGTTCGCGGACGAAGTCGCGGACCGCGTTGCATTTCTCAGCACCGGCTCGATCCTGGAGGAAGGACCGGCGCACGAGGTCCTCACCCACCCGCGCCATCCGCTAACCGCTCGATTTCTCAGCGTGATGCAAGCCGACAAGGCGCTGGAGGCGGTGCGATGACATTTTCGCTTGCGCGGCTCCGCGTCACGATGGCTGCAATCTTTCGACCTGCTTTCGAAGGGGCATTTGCATGAGACACTTTACGCTGCCGGTTTCGCCGGCGACCGTTCACTGGGGCTATTTCAGCAAGAAGGTCGCGCCGGCTCTGACGGTTCGGTCGGGAGATCGCGCGACCATCGAAACGCTCACTCATCATGCCAACGATGATTATGAACGCATGATCGCCAATGATCCCGGCGCGGAAAGCGTGTTTCAGTGGACCCGCGAGCATAAAGCGGTGGCGCGTCGTGGCGCCGGCTCAACCGAAGGTCCATTCATCAAGGGCTCGGGCGAGGGTCTCGGCGTTCATCTCCTGACCGGGCCGGTCGCGATCGAAAATGCGGAACGAGGCGATGTCCTGGAAGTGCGCATCCTCGACGTCCGGCCGCGGCCGAGCTGCCATGCCTGTCATGCCGGCCGCTGTTTTGGGTCCAATGCCGCGGCCAATTGGGGTTTCCACTACCACGACCTGATCGAGGAGCCGAAACCGCGCGAAGTCATCACGATCTTCGAGCTCGACACATCCGGCGAGCCGTTCGCAAAGGCCGTCTACAACTACGTCTGGACGCCGCAGACCGATCCGGACGGCATCGCGCATCCGACCATCGATTACCCCGGCGTGCGGGTCGACCATTCGACCATTCGCAAGCGGGACAACATCCTTCCCAGCGTCAAGGTCCCGGCACGGCTGCACTTCGGGACCATGGGACTTGCGCCGTCGGAAGCGGATTTCGTCAGCTCGATCCCACCGAGCTATAGCGGTGGCAATATCGACGACTGGCGCATCGGGAAGGGCGCCCGGATGTACTATCCGGTGGCTGTGCCCGGCGCGTTCTTCTCGGTCGGCGATCCCCACGCCGCGCAGGGCGACAGCGAACTCGGCGGCACCGCGATCGAAACCTCGTTGACCGGGGATTTCGAATTCATTCTCCACAAGCATCGCGATCTCAGCGGCACGCCGCTGGAAGGTCTTGGCCATCCGATGCTCGAGACCGAGCAAGCCTGGTCGGTCTATGGCTTTACTTATCCGAACTACCTGGCCGAACTGGGGGCGAGCGCGCAGACCGAAATCGCGAACCATTCGAGCCTCGATCGGGCGATGCGCGACGCGTTCCGCAAGCTGCGCCGGTTCCTCATGACCGTCCACAAACTGAGTGAAGATGAGGCGATTTCGCTGATGTCGGTCGGGGCGGATTTTGGCGTGACGCAGGTCGTCGATGCCAACTGGGGAGTTCACGGCACGATCAGGAAAAACGTGTTCGGGTGCGACTAATGTCTTGAACAAAAGCGGCTTTTTGCTCTCGGTTGGAACAATGAACGCGCTTTGACGCCGTTGTCGCGGCGGGCGAGTGCGGCTGTCTGGCACGGGGGTTGCTTCGTTCGACCGAGGTGGGTCGATTGCGATGAGCTTCCGTCCGTTTACAAGTGAATCCTACGCGCAGGACGACCGGGCGGAAGCCTGGCGTGACGTCCTGCGTGCGGTTGGCCTTCGACCGGCGTCCGGCAGCGCATTCCATTACGGACATGCGACCGCCATCCATCGAAACCTCGCCGGCGTGGCCCTGAGCAGGATATCGGCGGGGTCGCAGGGCGTATCGCCGCTGTCGCAACCCAGCGAGGATTTGCCGATTGCGCTGTTGCCGACCGAGGATGGCGTGGTGCTGCGGAGCGAAACCGGCCATCGCATCATTCCGGTCGGCCATCTGCTTCTGCTGCCCAGGAATGGTGATTGGAGCGTCGTGTTCCAACGCGACATGCGCGCCATCGTGCTGTCGGTCACATCAGATGCCATGCACGGCAGGATCCTCCGCAAGCCCAGGTTTGGCGAGCCGCAGGTCGTTGCGCCAGTTGGCTTCGCCGACGTGTTTTCCCGGTCGCTGGAGGCAACCGCACGTACCCTCGAAATCCTGACCGATGTCGAGTGGGCATCGGTCGCGCAGAACCTCGTCGAACTGCTCTCGACCTTGGCGCAACGCCGCTCGGTGCCGACGCCGGACACCAACAACAATAACACCGCGACGCAGGCAGCGATCCTGCACCGGATCTGCCAGACCATCGAGCGCACGCTGGACGACCCCGAGCTTTCGCCCGCGCGCGTGGCCCAGGCCGAGGGGATCTCCGAGCGCTACCTGCAGAAATTGTTCGAAGGCGTCGGAGACAACTTCACCCATTATGTGCGCGAACGGCGGTTGCAGCGGGCATGGGCCGATTTATCGAATCCGACCGAGGTCCATCGGTCGATCTCCGAGATCGCCTATCGCTATGGCTTCGGCGATTCCGCGCATTTCAGCCGCACCTTCCGCCATCGCTTCGGTTTGCCGCCGCGCGAGTTTCGTCAGCAGGAGGCGGGCCGGATGGCCGCGCCGTCGGTGGTCGGCCAGCGCGGTTGGCCGCAAGATGCGCTCGCGCAGCTGCGCACACATCAACCGCCAGCCGTCGTGAAGAGCAGTGCCGTCATCGCCAGCGGCGAGACAGGTGATGCAAGGACGGCGGCCGAGCAAGGCCACCATCATATTGCCGTTGACGCTGCGAAAGTGCACTGGGGATATTTCAGCCGCGCGCTGGCCCCCCAGACCGAGATCAGGTCAGGCGACACCATCACCATCGAAACGCTCACCCAGCATGCCTCCGACGATCCTGAGCGGATGATCGCTGCAGACCCGGGCGCGGAGAGTGTCTTCGGCTGGACAAAACATCACAAGAATATCGATCGGCGCGGTGCGGGCCCGATGGACGCCAGCGTTTTCGGCCGCGGCGCGGGCGAGGGGTTCGGCGTTCATATCTGCACCGGCCCGGTCGCGGTCAGGGAAGCGCGACCCGGCGACGTGCTGGAGGTTCGCATCCTCGATATTGTGCCGAGGCCGAGCCGCAACCGAGAATTTGAAGGACGGGTGTTCGGCAGCAGCGTCGCGGCATGGTGGGGTTACCACTACAACGAGTTCCTCGCCGGACCGAAGCCGCGCGAAGCGGTCACGATTTACGAGATTCTCAGTTCCGACGAGACGCCGCACGCGCGCGCGCTTTATTCCTATCGCTGGGAGCCGCAGACCGATCCTTTCGGCGTGGTGCACAACACCTACGACTATCCGGGCGTCCCCGTTGCGCCGGGAACGGTAAAGCGTCGGCATGCGGTCCTGGACGGCATCCGCATTCCGCTGCGTCCGCATTTCGGCGTGATCGCGGTGGCGCCGCGCGAGGCTGATTTCGTCGATTCGGTGCCGCCTTCCTACTTCGGCGGCAATCTCGACAACTGGCGGCTGGGCAAGGGCTCGACCATCTACTTGCCGGTCTCGGTGCCGGGCGCGCTGTTGTCGGTCGGTGATCCCCATGCCGCCCAAGGCGACGGCGAATTGAGCGGGACCGCGATCGAATGTTCGATGACCGGCACGTTCCAAATTATTCTGCACAAGAAGGGAGATCTCGCCGGGCGTGCCTTCGCCGATCTCAGCTATCCCTTGATCGAGACCGAAACCGACTGGGTGCTGACCGGATTCAGCCACCCGAACTATCTTGCCGAATTCGGATCGCAGGGGCAAAGCGAGGTCTATGCGAAATCCTCGCTCGACCTCGCGATGCGGGATGCGTTCCGCAAGATGCGGCGCTTCCTGATGAACGTCAAAGGCCTCTCCGAAGACGAGGCGATCGCGCTGATGTCGGCCGCCGTTGATTTCGGCGTCACGCAGGTCGTGGACGGCAATTGGGGCGTGCACGCGATCCTGAGCAAGAAGCTGTTTCCGGACGTGTCTTGAGCGCGGAAAAATCAAAGGGATCGACAGGCGTGAAATTCCACATGATCGCAGGCGGGCCAAAGCCCGTCGCGCCATTTTCCCATGCCGTTGAAACCGGCGGTTTCGTCTTCGTGACCGGCCAGATGCCGGATCGTCCCGAAGCTCCCGGTGTCCTGCCGTCGGGCATTGTCGCGCAGACCAAGGCCGTGATGGAAAACTTGAAGATCGTGCTCGCAGGGCTGGGTCTTGGGCTCGAGCACGTCGTGATGGCTCGAATTTACCTCACGCGGTTCAAGGACGACTACGCCGCGATGAACGATACCTACCGACGATATTTCGCGGCCGACCGCTTGCCCGCCCGTACCTGCGTCGGGGTCACCGGGCTCGCTTACGATGCGCTGATCGAGATCGATCTGGTCTGTCGGCGGCCGTGATGGTGTAATCGCCGGCGACAGTCCGGCGCGCTCATCTGGCCCGGTCGACAGGGGTGACAAGCAATTTGATCGTCGTCTGGATTGTTGCCTTTCTCGCAGGCATCGGCCTCATCGTCTGGGGAGCCGAGGCTTTTGCCGAACATCTCGGCGCGGCCTCGGTGCGCTTGGGCGTGAGCTCCTTTGCCTTGGCGCTGCTGTTGGCCGGCGCCGAGCCCGAGGAACTCGCGACGGTCGTGGTGGCGTCGCTTCGCGGTTCGCCGGGTATCGCGCTCGGCGACGTCATCGGCGCCAACGTTGCCATTTGCCTGGTCGCTCTCGGCGTCGGCGCGGTGATCGCACCGCTGCCGTTCCGCGCGAGCGTCATGCGCTACGCCACTCTGGGCCTGCCACTCGGCGCGATCGCTGCGTGGATGGCGTGGGACGGCGTCGTGACGCGGCTGCAAGGCGCCGTGCTCGTTGGACTCTACATCATTTATGTCGCCGCTATCTGGATGATCGAGCGCCGACCGCCGGCGCTCGGCGAGGTCCACGAGCTGGAAGAGGCCGAGCACGCCGCGGCGACCGCGGGTGCACAGCGCCGCGTCGGCCGTGAACTGCTGCTTGTGCTCGCCGGAGTTGCCGCCATGGCGGCCGGTGCGAGCCTGCTCGTCGAGGCGGTCCAGCGTATCACCCACGTCGAATCGGCGCAGACCGCGCTTGGGCTGACCCTGGTTGGGTTCGCCACCGCTTTCGAGCTGGTCGTGCTGGCCTGGTCGGCGGCGCGTCGCGGCGCCTCCGAAGCCGTTGTAGCGGGCGTCGTCGGGTCATTTGCGTATAACGTCACGATGACGCTTGGTGCAGGCGCGCTCGCCCGGCCGCTGACGATCGTCGATGCGCAGAGCCTGCACCTGCCTTGGTTGGCGATGCTGGCAGCGCTCACTCTGGTGATCCTGCTGGCGGCGCCCAAAGGGCAGCTCGGCCGCATGACCGGCGTCGTGCTGCTGCTGGCCTATCCGCTGTTCTTGCTGGCGGTGTTCTTTAGTTGAGTGCCGCCCTTCTTGAGAGAGGGGTAACCCATGTGTCCGGAACGGACCGTGCCCGTGCCGTCATGCAGGTTCGGGCCGAGATCATGGCGTTCATGGGCGATGCGGTAGGTGATGGTCCGTCGCGCGAACTGCGCAGCCGCGGTCGAAAACTGCGCCGTCGGTTTCTCACGAGGCGGCGGACGGAAGCGCCCGTCAATGCCAGCTATCTTGAACTTAAAATTGAAATCTTGAAAGACCAGCGGTGGGGAGCCAACACCGACCTCCCGCAGAGTCGACCAAGCCGATCGCGGAGACCCGGACGCATGCGGGCATCGTCAAGGTGAAGCGGTACGCCTTCGACTTGCCGTGAAAGCGATGCGGACCAAAAACGACCCCAGTTTGCGGAGAGAACTGGGGCCGCCAACCGTGGAGGTTTTCTTCCGGCCGCACCATCAGGTTAGCCGGAAGCAAGGAGTCTATGCCTCGCAACCCATGCCCGTTCCCAAGGAAAAAGCCCAGCTTACCGTGGGGAAAGCTGGGCCTCGGTCGAGTGTGCTTCAACGCGGCACCAGCGGATGCCACAAGAGAGCGCGAACGATTAAAGGAATACCGACGGTGAGAGGCAACAGCCAATAGGTTCGCTGGCGCAATTGGGCCAGACTGCACATCGCGGGAATGGGGACATGTGCCGAAACGCGGATGGCGACCGGCACGCTTCTGACTCAGCATGGCGATTGGGGCGGTGATCGTGCAGACGAGCCCTAGCAGGATGTGAACGCCGACCACCGCCAGAAAAATTGGATCGGTGGATGGTATTTCAATTCCTGCTATGTTGGTTGTCCCTTCGGGCATGCCGATGCATCCGGCCTGTCACGCACATCCACGATATCGCGGGTTTGCGGCACGCAGCAACTCCGCGCGAATGATATTGATCCTTTTTCACCGGGGCGAAATATGACGACCATGGACTTTACTTCCGGCAAGCGCTGCGCCGAGGTGCGGCCAGACCTCAATATGACCAAGAACACAATTGATGCGCGGCCGCAACTCACCTTCTGTCCGTCCCCGCACGTCGGATTGTAGCAGTTCAGTGCTCACCTGCATTTGGTGGATGCACCCAGTGCAGCGGAGCGTCCGATACTCAACGTTTCCCGTTCCGGCCAAGCTCTTGCCAGGCGGGACTATGCATTAAGGGATGATCTTGCCCTTATGCCGCGCTCGCTCGACGCTTGGCGTTACGCAGCACGCACGGTGACGAGAAACTTCTCGACAGCCGCTTTCAAATGAGCGCTCTCGTTGGACAGCGATCGTGCCGATTGCAAGACCTGCGTCGACGCCGAGCCCGTTTCGACGGATCCTTGGCTGACATTGGCGATGTTCGCGGCAACCTCGGCAGTCCCGGTGGCTGCCTGCCCGACATTGCTCGCTATCTCGCGCGTCATCACAGCCTGCGTCTCGACCGCAGAAGCAATGCTCGATGCGATTTCGGATACGCTGCCAATCGTGGCGTTGATCTCTCTGATCGCGTTCACCGTCTCGGAGGTCGATGTCTGCATACCTGCAACCTGCGCCCCGATCTCCTCAGTCGCCTTGGCTGTTTGGGATGCGAGCGCCTTTACTTCCTGGGCGACAACCGCAAAGCCTCTACCAGCCTCGCCCGCGCGCGCAGCCTCGATCGTTGCATTGAGAGCCAGCAGATTGGTTTGCTCCGCGACCGATGAAATCAACTGCACGACGTCGCCGATGCGCGTGGCGGCAGCCGTCAGGTCCGTGATACGCGCGTCGGCCTTTTGGACCTGCGCGACTGCCTCGTTCGCGATCTTGCTTGATCGACGCACCTGTTCGGCGACCATGCCGACCGACGATATCAGCTTTTCTGTCGAGCCTGCCACTGAGCGAACGTTGGCCGAGGCTTCTTCGGAAGAGGAAGCAACCATTGTCGAAAGCTGCTGGGTTTTCTCGGCTGTCTTTGTCAGCATTCCCGCTGCCGACTCAAGCAGACCAGCATTCGTTGAGACCGCACCGACAATCGATCCGATGGCAGTCTCGAATTCGTCGGCGAGTTTCTTCGTATTTTGCCGTTGCTCCGCTTGCCTACGCAGGTCAGCTTCGCGCCTTTCCTGCTGTTCGGCAGCCGCCTTTTCAACGGCGACCGTTTTGAAATTCTCGACGGCCCTCGCGATGTCACCTATTTCATCGTTGCGGGCTATTCCGGGCAAGATGACGTCGAAGCGGCCCGCGGCCAGTTCCCGCATGGCGCTGGCAAGTTTGAGTAGCTGCAGCGTCGCCAGATGAGCGAGAAGGAATGCAACGGGCAAGATGATCACGAGAGCAACAAGGGACTTCAGCGTGAGCGACCAGGCGAACGCTTGCTTTGCCGCCTCCACATCCTTGCGACTTGAAACGAAGGCGATCGTCATCCCGTCGCCGACGTCGCTTGCGAGGGTGACCATCTGAGCCGAGTAGGGCATGTCGGCCAACGTCAGATCGGCGACCACGGGTGCGCCTGCAATCGACGACTGAATGGCTTGGGGTGGAAGCGCTACCGGGACATCCTTGCCGAAGGTGGAGGCCGCAATCTTTCCCTTTGTCACGAATACGATATCGAGCCCGGTTCGCTGCTTGAGCTCGCTCGCGGTCGCTTCATTGAAATACGATCCGAGTTTGATCGTGCCGATCACGCTGTCACCCTGCCGAATGGGCATGACGCTGTCCTCGGCGGCTTCGCCGCTGGTCGGCGACACGGTCAAGCCGCCCGCGGCCTTGCCCGCAAGCGCCGAGCGCACTTGCGGCTGGGCAGACTTGTCGTCGCCGCGTTTCGCCGGGTTGTGGCCGCGTTGCAGAATAATGCCCTTGGAATCGGTCACCTCAAGCGAGGCCAGCGATGGATCAAGCGCGTGCATGGCCTTGAATTCCCGCACCGTCACCGCTTCGAGCTGTCCGGGATCGCGCTTGTCAACGGCAGCGACCATCTCCGGATGCCGGGACATCACGTCGGAGTACACTTTCATCCGGTTGCGCACGGCAGCAAGCGTTGAAAGTCCGTCCTTTGCCGCGGCGCCCAGCGCATTACGGTGCGCTTGGTCAAGCGTCCTGCTCATGGCATCGTAGGAGAGCGCCCCCGCGGCTGCCACTCCCGCACAAAACGCCACCGCAACGGCGATGCCTGCCTGAATTTTGAGAGACCGAAGGGCCGAGGCCATGGAAAGAACCTTTGCTTAACCGATCACGGAAATTTGCAGCATCGTAGTTTTCAATTCTTAAGATTTCCCGATGTTTGCGCTTGGAGCTGACGTTTGCGCCAACCGGCGGCAGGGAATCGAGCGGTGGATGTGCGAGGAGGGCTGGCGCGCTGAATTTGAGCAGTAGATCTACGGATGCCGCAAGGTGACGCGACGCAGTTATCAGCGCAGGGGGCTATATAGCCGCAGCGATTTGCGTAGCTAGGGCTTCTTTTTCTTGCACGCGCGAATGAAGCTCCGGCGCTTTAGAAAGGTCAATTTCTGCCGCTTCGCCTCCAGGCGGCAGTTCTCTTGTTTCTCTGCGAGCAGCCGACTGACGGCGGCGATCTCCCCGGGAGACTTAGGTGCTCGGGAAGGCGACTGCGCGAGCGCCGCACCGAATGAAACAAATGCAAACACAGCGCAGATGCAATTGCGATACGACGCATGATTTCTGGCCAAGGGACGAGGGGCAAATCTGTTTCACTCACTAGCACGCGCTGGAGAGACGGCAAACATTCCAAGACTCGTTGGAAAATATCGAGCTGGCTCGCGCCTCGCGCTCAAGTTTTCGTCGAGGCTTCTTTGACCAGAAATCCGACGGCAGCGGTCGCGATCGCGCCCATGACCGCACCTGTCAAGACCTCGATAACGGCGGCTTCGGCGACTGTTGGCTCATTCACGCCACCGCCGTTGACAATCGTAAGCACGATCGCCTGAAGAAAATACCCGCTCGGGGCACCCGCGATCAATCCAACCAGGCTCTGTGCTAACCAGCCGAACCGATGCTCATGCAAGACCGTTGCAGTGAGCCCCGACGAATCCTGCAACGATCTGTATGATGAGGTTTGTCGTCCAATCCATGGTTTGGCCGGTCGTCCGCGGCTACTCGTTATTTCGAGATGCATCGACGTAATGACTAAGGCAGCGCGTAGTTCATTTCCATAATAAAATGCCGAGCGTTCGCTCTTTCATGTCTTTGTCATGATGAAACGTTGACACTACTGACACACACTGTACTGACACACACTGTTCGCATGTCGCTGTCTTATTCCGCCTTCGACGCGGGCTGGGGGCGCGAGACATGAAGAAAATTACGACACTGATTGCTGTTGCGAGCATGGGCGTCGCAAGTTCAGGTGATTTGGCCGATGCCGCGTCGGATTGTCCAAACGACGGAACCCGGGTCATCTCTTTCCGGCATATGCACTGAATCCTCTCGAAGAACCGGCCTGCCCTAGTTTCGCCAGATGGTCCGAAATGCCTGAATGGGCAGGCATTTCGGGTTCAGAATCGTTAACGCCCACTTAATTAACCCGTCCGGCCGGTGTCACATGACTGTCATGTAACCGCAATAATACGTGCACGCCGGGCCTCTATAGAGGCGGCCGGAGCGCGATCCCAAGCGATCGAGCGCCCCGCTCTCACAATGGAGAAAACCAGTGAATTTCCTCAAGACCCTTGTTGCTGCCGGCCTTGTGGCCGCATCGACAGTACCCGTTCGCGCCTTGGATATTTCCGGCGCGGGCGCAACGTTCCCGTACCCGATCTACGCCAAATGGGCCGACTCCTATAAGAAAGAGACCGGCAACGGCATGAACTATCAGTCGATCGGTTCTGGCGGCGGGATCAAGCAAATCCAGTCCAAGACCGTCACGTTCGGCGCGTCCGACATGCCGTTGAAACCGGAAGAGTTGACCAAATCAGGACTTGTTCAGTTTCCGACCGTCGTTGGCGGAGACGTGCCGGTCGTCAACCTCGATGGCGTGAAGTCGGGCGATCTCAAGCTTGACGGCGACACCCTGGCCAAGATTTTCCTGGGCGACATCAAGTCGTGGGATGATCCGGCGATTGCCAAACTCAATCCATCGGCGAAGCTGCCGAAGCAAGCGATCGTCGTGGTACACCGCTCCGACGGATCGGGCACGACCTTCATCTGGACCGATTACCTTTCTAAGGTGAACGCAGACTGGAAATCGAAGGTCGGCGCGAATACGTCGGTCGAATGGCCGGCCGGCATCGGCGCCAAGGGCAACGAAGGCGTCGCCAACAACGTGGCGAACACCAAGGGTGCGATTGGCTACGTGGAATATGCCTACGCCAAGCAGAACAAGATGACCGCAGTCAACATGATCAATAAGGACGGTAAATCCGTCGCTCCGAGCGCTGAAGCTTTCCAAGCGGCTGCTGCCAACGCCGATTGGGAAAAGGCTGACCACTATTACGTCATCCTGACCGACCAGCCGGGAGCCACGTCTTGGCCGATCGCTGGCGCCACCTTCATCCTGATCCACACGCAGCCGCAGGATCCGGCGGCAGCTACCGAAGCGCTGAAGTTCTTCGCCTGGGCCTACAAGAAGGGCGACAAGATGGCCGAGGAGCTCGACTACGTTCCGATGCCGGACAAGGTCGTGACTTCGATCCAGAAGATGTGGGCGTCGGAAATCAAGGACGGCACTGGCAAGGCGCTGTTTACCGCATCAAACTGATGTGCACGAGCGCGGGAAGCGGTTCGCTCCCCGCGCTCGCCTTCTGAAGGCGAATTTTCGAACGTCTGGTTTCTAGTGAATGCGCCGGGAGGTGGGATCGTGGCAGACGTGGCTTGGCAGGAGACCGACGTGAGCGCGCAAGACGTCGTGACGGAGCGGGCCAGGGTCCTCAACAAACTCCGGATCGGCGATATCGTCTTCCATCAGATTACAAAGGCTTCGGCGCTATTCGTTCTGGTGGTCCTCGGCGGCGTGATCGTTTCGCTGTTTATCGGCGCGATGCCGGCGCTCCAGGAATTCGGCTTCGGCTTCCTTACCGCACAAAGCTGGAATCCGGTGACCGAGAAATTCGGCGCGCTAGCGCCGATCTATGGAACCATCATTACCTCTTTCATTGCCATGCTGATCGCGGTGCCGTTTGGGCTCATGATTGCGATGTTCTTGACCGAGCTTTGTCCGATGTGGCTGCGCCGACCTATCGGTATTGCCATCGAACTATTGGCCGGTATTCCAAGCATTATCTACGGAATCTGGGGGTTGTTCGTATTTGCCCCCTTTCTACAAACGCACGTGCAGCCGCCGATCATTGCAGCCTTTGAGAATATACCGGTGCTGTCGACGCTGTTTGCCGGTCCTCCTTTCGGCATCGGCATTCTGACGGCGAGCCTCATTCTGGCAATCATGGTGTTGCCGTTCATCACCTCAATCTCGCGCGACGTCTTCGATGCGGTTCCGCCGGTGCTTAAGGAGGCGGCTTATGGGCTCGGGTGGACCCAGTGGGAAGTCTGGCGTTACGTCGTGCTGCCGTACACGCGCATCGGTGTCATCGGCGGCGTGATGTTGGCCCTCGGGCGCGCGCTTGGCGAAACGATGGCGGTCACTTTTGTGATCGGTAACGCACACAAGATTACGACTTCGCTGCTGGCCCCGGGTACGACCATATCGGCGACGATTGCGAATGAATTCACCGAAGCCGTGGGCGATCTATACACGTCCTCCCTGATCGCACTTGGTCTCATTCTGTTCGTCATTACATTCATCGTTCTCGCGATCGCCCGGTACTTGCTGCTTCGTATCGAACGGAGGGTCGGCTGATGGACGCGTCACTTTACGCGCGGCGGAAGCGGCGCAATGTGCTCGCAGGAGCCGCTTCTTATGGCGCTACATTCGTCGGACTCTCATGGCTGGCGTTGATCCTCGGGGTCCTGTTTTGGCAGGGATTCGGCGGAGTGTCGCTTCGGGTTTTTACCGAAATGACGCCTCCACCCGGAGCCGTTGGCGGGTTGCTTAATGCTATTGTCGGCAGCCTGATCATGACGGGGCTTGCGCTGCTGATAGGCGCGCCGATCGGAGTTCTTGCAGGAACTTATATGGCCGAATATGGCCGACACGGTCACCTGACGAAGATCGTTCGCTTCATCAACGATATTTTGTTGAGCGCGCCTTCAATTGTCGTCGGCCTGTTCATCTATGAAGTGATGGTTCGTCCGATGGGGCACTTCTCGGGGGTCGCTGGAGCTGTGGTGCTGGGCGTTCTGGTGATTCCCGTCATGGTGCGCACGACCGAAGATATGTTGACGCTTGTGCCCGACACTTTGCGCGAGGCGGCGGCCTCCATTGGCTTGCCCAGATCTTTGATGATCCGCCAAATCGCCTATCGTGCGGCGAAGGCTGGCATCATCACGGGCCTTCTGCTTGCCGTAGCACGCATCAGCGGCGAAACGGCGCCGCTTCTCTTTACGGCGCTCAATAACCAGTTTTTCAGTACAGATCTCAACGCGCCAATGTCGAGTTTGCCGGCTGTCATCTTTCAATTCGCGCTCAGCCCCTACAAAGATTGGCAGGACCTGGCCTGGACGGGAGCGCTTATTATCACGCTTGCGGTCCTTGCAATGAGCATCATGGCCCGCGCGCTGACAGCAACAAGGAAACCGTCATGAACGTAGCAACCGCGACAGCAACTCCTGTAGTCAAGTCGCATTCGGCGAACGGATCGGCGGTGAAGGACAAGATCGCCATCCGAAACCTCAACTTCTATTACGGGGAAACCAAGGCGCTGAAAGGCGTAAGTCTTCCCCTGTACGCGAACAAAGCTACCGCCTTCATCGGCCCTTCCGGCTGCGGGAAGTCGACGCTGCTTCGCGTTCTTAACCGGATGTACGATTTGTACCCCGGCCAGCGCGCCGAGGGTCAGGTTCTCTTTGACGGCAAAAACATTCTCGAACCAGGCCTGGACCTCAACTTGCTTCGGGCACGGATCGGTATGGTGTTCCAAAAGCCGACGCCGTTCCCGATGACGATCTATGAGAACATCGCGTTCGGCATCCGCCTCTACGAAAAGTTGCCGAAAAGCGTGATAGACGACCGCGTCGAACAGGCCCTGACACGAGGGGCCCTGTGGAACGAGGTCAAGGATAAGCTCAACGCCAACGGTCTCAGCCTCTCCGGCGGTCAGCAACAGCGGCTCTGCATTGCCCGCACCGTGGCGGTGCGGCCCGAGGTGATCCTGTTCGACGAGCCCTGTTCGGCACTCGATCCCATTTCAACGGCCAAGATCGAGGAGCTGATCGACGAATTGAAGGAAGACTATACGATTGTCATCGTTACCCACAACATGCAGCAGGCCGCGCGCGTCTCGGACAAGACCGCGTTCATGTACCTCGGCGAGCTGATCGAATTCGACGACACCAGCAAGATATTCACCTCGCCGACGGATCGCCGCACCCAAGACTACATCACCGGCCGCTTTGGTTGAGGAGAGAGACGATGACTTCTGAGCACACTGCCAAGGCGTTCGACAGCGATCTGCAGGATTTGACCCGGCTGGTCGCCGAAATGGGCGGTCTCGTCGAGCGCATGATCACCGATTCCGTCGATGCGCTGGTCCGCCGTGACATCCCGCTCGGCCAACGCGTGGTTGCAGCCGACGCCGAGATCGACAACCTGCAGCGCTTGATCGAGGAGCGCGCGGTCTTGACCATCGCGCGGCGCCAGCCGATGGCGATCGACCTGCGCGAGATCGTCGGCGCGATGCGCGTTGCCACCGACCTCGAGCGGATGGGCGATCTCGCCAAGAACATGGGCAAGCGGGTCGCCGCGCTGGAAAGCGATTTCCACCCCTTGAAGCTGATCCGCGGGCTCGAGCACATGACTGATCTCGTGCAGTCGCAGGTCAAATCGGTGCTCGACGCCTATGCGGCCCACGACCTGCCGGCGGCGATGAACGTGTGGAAGGCGGACGAGGAGGTCGACGCCATCTGCACCTCGCTGTTCCGCGAACTCCTGACCTACATGATGGAAGATCCGCGCAACATCTCGTTCTGCATTCACCTGATGTTCTGCGCCAAGAACATCGAACGGATCGGCGACCATTCCACCAATATCGCCGAAACCGTATTCTACATGATCGAAGGCCAGCAGATTCTCGACAAGCGCCCGAAGGGCGACATGACGACATTCGCAACGACGGTCCCCGGTAACTAGAGCATGATCCCGAAAGAGCCTTATCCGGATAGCGGGCTGGGTACCGGTTTTTCGGATCAGGGCATGCAGAGGCAAATGGAGAATACGACGCCATGAGCGCACGCATTCTGGTGGTTGAAGACGAGGAAGCGTTGACGACCCTGCTGCGTTACAATCTCGACGCCGAAGGCTACGATGTTGAAACGGTCACGCGCGGCGATGACGCCGACACCCGGTTGAAGGAACGCATTCCCGACCTGATCGTGCTGGACTGGATGCTGCCCGGCCTGTCGGGCATCGAATTGTGCCGCCGCTTGAGGGCGCGGCCGGAGACCAAGCAACTGCCGATCATCATGCTGACCGCGCGCGGCGAGGAAA
>VAZG01000412.1 GCA_005885285.1 Alphaproteobacteria bacterium
CTCTCGTGCCCACGTTAGCAGAATATCCCCAAATTGATTTATGAGCATTGGATCGTGACCGAGCGCGTGACGCTGATTACCGGTGCCTCGGCAGGAATAGGCGCCGAGCTGGCACGCGTTTTTGCGGCGAACGGTCACCGCGTGGTTCTGGTGGCCCGGCGCGCCGATCGCATGGCCGCGTTGGCCGGTGAGATCACGTCCACCGGCGGCTCAGCGCCGATTGTGATCGCCTGCGACCTCGAACAGCCTGATGCCGGCGACAAGATTGCCGCCGTTCTTGCCACTGAGGCGGTGGAGGTCGAATACCTCGTCAACAACGCCGGATTCGGCATTTTCGGCGAGGCGACCCTAAGAGATCGTGCCGAGCAGTTAGGCATCATCGCGGTCAACGTCCGCGCGCTGACGGATTTTTCGCTGCGGTTCGCAGACGATTTGATCAGGAATCGCGGCGGCATCCTCAATGTCGGCTCGATCGCCGGCTTTCTGCCGGGTCCGGGAATGGCAGTCTATTATGCCTCCAAGGCCTATGTGCTGTCGTTCAGCGAAGCGCTGCGCGCCGAGCTTGCTGCTCGCGGCGTTCGCGTGACCGTGCTCTGCCCCGGCCCGGTGCCGTCGGAATTTCAGGGACGGGCCGGGTTCGCGCCGGGGCTTGATTCCACGGTCCTCAACGTCTCGGCGGCGGATGTCGCCAAGGCCGCCTATCGCGGGCTGATGGCCAACAAGCGCGTCGTGCTGCCGGGCCTCGGCATCAAGATCGTGCCGCTGCTGCTGCGGCTATTTCCCCGTGCCTTCATCCTTGCGGCGGTTGCCCGATTCCAGTTGCGCAAGCGCTGACGGCGGCACCCGGGCACTGTTTGGCCCGTCATTTGCTTCCCAAGCTTACGAGTGTGGGCGAACTCACACGAAATTAACGGTCACCTGGGTAAGATTTGAGCTCTGGTGGCGAAGCATAGCAGATGCCGTCGCGGTTAAACATTGCAGGCGAAAACGTGCTGCCCTTCGGTGCCGGGGGCAAGGCAGCCGCACCCCCGCGAACAGAGGCCCGGCCGGTTCTGGTCGTGCTGCATCAGGAAAATTCCACGCCGGGCCGGGTTGGCAATGTTTTGCGCGCGCTGGGGCATCGGCTGGATGTCAGGCGGCCTCGGTTTGGCGATCAACTGCCCGAAACGCTCGACGAGCACGCTGGCGCGGTCATTTTCGGCGGCCCGATGAGCGCCAATGATTCCGACCGCTACATTGCTGAGGAAATCGACTGGATCGAGATCCCACTTCGGGAGCAGCGTCCGTTTCTGGGCATTTGCCTGGGCGCGCAAATGCTCGCCCGGCAGCTCGGCGCGCCCGTTGCGCCGCACCCGGAAGGGGTGACCCAGATCGGTTACTATCCGATCCGTCCCACGGCGGCCGGACTGGCGCTCTGCCCGGACTGGCCGGGTCAGGTTTATCATTGGCACCGTGAGGGGTTCGAGCTTCCGGCGGGGACTGAACTGCTGGCGGCGGGCGATGACTTCCCGGTTCAGGCGTTCCGGTTCGCCCATGCATTCGGCCTTCAGTTTCATCCCGATGTGACCTACGCGATGATGCATTGCTGGACCACGCGCGGCCGAATGGATCTGCCGGGGGCGCGGCCGCGCCACCTGCACTTCCAAGATCGCGCGGTGCACGACGCTACCGAGCGTGCGTGGCTCAAGGATTTTATCGATGGCTGGCTCAAGCGCATGCCGCTGTCGATCATGTCGGAAGCCGCGGAATAGATGCGCGGGTTGCGTCGCGGGATAGAGGCCCGTCTTCGCCCAAGTGGGCTACGCCGGGCACGCTTCGCCATCGGCCACCACGTGGCTGCGCCACGCGTAGCCGAAGGCGAAGCGTGGTGGAGCCAGGCGGGATCGAACCGCCGACCTCGTCATTGCGAACGACGCGCTCTCCCAGCTGAGCTATGGCCCCTCCGCGGGCCGCCCGATCATGAAAGCGGCGCGGCCAGCGATGGCGGCCATTTACAATCCGTGCCAAGGCCAAGTCAAGAACGGCGAAAAACGGGCGTTTTCGGCGCCATTTGCCGGGAAGTTCCCTTGTTTGCAGATGACGGAACCGATATCTAGCTGGAGGTCCGACCGAAGCCAGAGTTCATCAGCCATGCGTGCCGTTCTCGACATCGTCCTCATCGTTCTCGATCTGTATATCTGGCTGTTGATCGCTTCGGCGATCCTGTCCTGGCTGATCGCCTTCAACGTCGTCAACACCCGGAATCAGTTCGTCTCGGCGGTCGCGGAGTTCCTGTACCGGATCACCGAGCCGGCGCTGGCGCCGATCCGCTCCTTCATGCCCAATCTCGGCGGCCTCGATATCTCGCCGATCATTCTGATCCTGATCATCATGTTCATCGAGCGGGTGATCACCTATTACATCTATCCCAGCGTCTTCTGACCGCATGCGGGCTTTGATGGACGCCTGATGGATCCTTGGCGCTATTCCACAGGGGGCGTCAGTGTAGCCTTGCGCGTGACGCCGCGCGGCGGCCGCGACGATATCGACGGGGTCGAGACGCTCGCCAATGGCCGCAGCGTGGTCAAGGTTCGGGTGCGCGCCGTTGCCGAAGGCGGCGAGGCCAACCGCGCCGTGACGGAATTGCTTGCGAAGGCGCTGCGAGTGCCCAAGGCCAAGGTCCGGCTGCTGTCGGGTGCGACATCACGGATGAAGCAAATCGCCATCGACGGCGATCCCGCCAAGCTTGGCGAAGCGCTGCGCGTTCTGATTTCGAAGGACTAAAGATGACGGCCCGCATCATCGATGGAAAAGCCATTGCCTCGGAGCTTCGCGTCCGCGTCGCCGGCGAGGTCGCCCGCGTCAAGCGCGAGGCCGGCCTGACGCCCGGGCTCGCAGTGGTACTGGTCGGCAACGATCCGGCCAGCGAAGTCTATGTCCGCAGCAAGCACACCCAGACGCAAGGGGCCGGCATGGCGTCGTTCGAGCACCGACTGCCGGCCGATGCCGCCCGAGCCGAACTGCTGGCATTGATCGCAAGGCTCAATCGCGATGCAAGCGTGCATGGCATCCTGGTGCAATTGCCGCTGCCGAAATCGCTGGACGCGGAAACCATCATCAACGCCATCGATCCCGCCAAGGACGTCGATGGCCTGCATCCAAACAATGCCGGGCGGCTCGCCGCTGGTTTTTTCGCGCTCTCGCCCTGCACGCCACTCGGCTGCATCATCCTTGCAAAGAGCGTGCATGCTTCGCTTGAAGGCATGAACGCGATCGTGATCGGGCGCTCCAATCTGGTCGGGCGGCCCCTGGTGCAATTGCTGCTCCATGAAAACGCCACCGTGACGATTGCGCATTCGCGCTCGCGCGATCTTGCACAGCTTACGGCGCGGGCCGATCTGGTTTATGCCGCGGTCGGCAAGGCTGAGCTGGTGCGCGGCGACTGGATCAAGCCTGGCGCCACCGTGATCGATGTCGGCATCAACCGCTTAGTCCTGGCCGACGGCAAGACGCGCCTGGTCGGCGACGTCGCGTTTGCGGAAGCCTTGGAGGTCGCCGGCGCGATCACGCCGGTCCCGGGCGGCGTCGGCCCGATGACGGTGGCATGCCTCCTGGTGAATACGCTGCGAGCAGCGTGTGCGATTCACGGACTGCCGAAGCCGGCGGTGTAAATCGCCGTCATTCCGGGTTCGCGGTGCCGCGCGCCCCGGAATGACGAGTACGTCGTCACTTCCCCTTCGCGCGCGCGATCGCTTCTTCGATCAGCCTGTGTGCGTCTTCAGCCGCGCCCCAGCGCAGCACCTTCACCCATTTGCCGTCTTCCAAATCCTTGTAGTGCTCGAAGAAGTGCTGGATCTGGGCCAGCGTGATGTCGGGCAGGTCGCTGTAGCGCCTCACCTTGTCGTAACGCTGGGTTAATTTCGACGACGGCACCGCGATGATCTTCTCATCGCCGCCGGCCTCGTCCTCCATCAAGAGCACGCCGACCGGCCGTACGCTCATCACCGCGCCGGGCACGATGGCGCGGGTGTTGGCGACCAGCACATCGCAGGGATCGCCGTCGCCGGACAACGTATGCGGGATGAAGCCGTAATTGCCGGGATAGCGCATGGCGGTATAGAGAAACCGGTCGACCACCAGCGTGCCGGCCTCCTTGTCCATCTCGTATTTGATCGGCTCGCCGCCCACCGGAACCTCGATGATGACGTTGACCTCGCGCGGCGGATCGATCCCGATCGGGATGGCATCAATGCGCATGGCTGGCTCCGTGAGGCTCTAAAGCTAAGTACAGGGCAAAGCTAAGTGCAGGGCAAAGCTAAGTGCAGGGCGCCGACGGGTCGCGGACCGGCAGCTAATTGGTCCAGGCGAACGCGACCTTGTCGAGCGATTTGGGCCCGAACTTCTCCGAACTGCGCGCGACCATCCGGCCGCCGAGCGCACGATAAAACTCCGTCGCCGGATCGTTGTCCGAGAGCGCCCACACCACCATGCTCTTCAGCCCGCTCTGCAAAAGGTCTCGCCGTGCCGAGGTAAACAGCCGGCGGCCGAAGCCGAGGCCCTGGAATTCCGGGCGCAGGTAGAGCTCGTAGATTTCGCCTTCGAAATGCAGGCTGCGGGCGCGGTTGCGGCCGTAGTTGGCGTAGCCCGCGACTTTGTCGCCGAACACCAGCACGCTGACGCGACTGCCCTTGCGGATGGCGCTGTCCCACCAATGCGGGCCGCGGCGATTGATCAGCTTTTCCAGCTCGGCGCCGGGGATGATGCCCTGATAGGCTGAGCGCCAAGCCTCGTCATGGGTAGACGCAACCGCGGCTGCGTCAGCAGCTTTGGCCGGCCGGACCTCGATTAGGGTTGTGCTCATGGTCCTAATCAAAGCAAGTCGGCGCGTCCGCTTCAAGGTCTATCCTTAATTATCGGTTAACGTGTGGACTTTTTGCATCAGTTTTGTGTTTCATTGTGCCGAAAGAGGACAAGAATCTGCTTTTGCCGCCATCCCGATGACGCGCGGAAGTGCAAAACGACCATCGTCCTTCGCCGTCGCGAAATCCGGTTCACGGAAAAAATGTGGGGATGTGATTCGCTGCTACCTTCTGACGATTCCGATGGCGAATCGGATTTCCGAATCGGATTCCTTGGGGCAGGCACTTGATGCGCTCGGCAAAGGCGTTTCTCGCGCTACTGGCTTTCGCCGGCCAGGCCGCGCTGGCGCAACCGCCGCTTGGCGCGCAAGGGCCTGAAGGCGAGCCCGATCGCGAGCAGCAATGGCGGGTGCCGACGCCCGATGCCGACATCTCGGCGCAAGCGGTACTGTTTCGCCCGCCCGGCGATGGGCCGTTCCGCCTCGCGTTGATCGCGCACGCCACGACGCAAAATGTTTTGCGTCGTGCGCAAATGCCGCAGCCGGAATACCGTGCGTTGGCGGCATTCCTGGTCGCGCGGGGTTTTGCCGTACTGGTGCCGGAACGCCTGGGGCACGGCGCCACCGGCGGAAAATACCTCGAGGACCAGGGCGGCTGCGACGATGCCGATTACGCCCATGCCGCGCGCGCCACCGCCGAGCAGATCGCGCTGCCGCTGGAATTTCTGCGCGCTCAATCGTTCATCCGCAAGGACGGCGCCGTCGTGCTCGGGCATTCGGCCGGCGGATGGGGCGCGCTGGCGCTGGCGGGCGAAGATCCGAGCAGGGTTTCGGCCATCATCGCATTCGCGCCCGGGCGCGGCGGCCATGCCGATGATTTTCCGGGTCAAGTCTGCGCGGAGCACAGGCTTTTGGTCTCGGTGGGCGCATTCGGCCAAGCCGCGCGGGTGCCGGTGACCTGGCTGGTGGCGGCCAACGATAGTTACTTCTCCTCCGACCTCTCGCGGCGGCTTGCGGGTGCCTTCCGCCGTAGTGGCGGCAAAGTGCACTTTGAGGTGCTGCCGCCCTCGGGGAGCGAAGGTCACTGGCTGATCGAGACCGAGAGCGGGGTCAAGATCGCCGGCCCCGAACTCGATCGCGCGCTGAAGCTCAAAACGCCGGGGGCGAAAAAGCGATGACGCCGCGTGCGGGAAAGCCATGGCCCGATGATGACGTGATCCTGTATGACGGCGTTTGCGTATTCTGCTCGCGCTGGGTCCGCTTCGTCGTTGCGCGCGATGTTCATGCGCGGTTTCGCTTCACGGCGATCCAATCGCCTTACGGCAACCGCCTGGCGGACGCCCTCGGCATCGATGCCAACGATCCCGATACCAACGCCGTCATTCATGGCGGCATCGCCTACTTCAAATCCGACGCCGCGCTGACGGTGTTGTCGAACCTGCCGGGATGGCGATGGGTACGCGTGTTGTTGGCGGTGCCAAGACCCTTGCGCGACGCGGTCTATAATCTCGTCGCGCGCAATCGCTATCGGATCTTCGGGAAGTACGACACGTGCTTCGTGCCGGATGCGGCGCTGCAGGCACGGGTGATGGAGTAGGGGGCGGGCCGTCATTCCGGGGCGCTAACGCGCGAACTATGATGTGCAATTGCACATCTGAGAATCTCGAGATTCCGGGTCTGGTCCTTCGGACCATCCCGGAATGACGTGATCACAATCAGCTTTTCGCGCTCGCCATCAGCACTTCCTTAGCCGCCCGCTCTCCCGAATCCCGCGCCCCATGCGCGGTAGAGAAAAAATTCGGCGAGGTCGCTTCACCGGCAAAGAACAGGCGGCCATCGACCGGCGCAGCCAGCACCGCGCGCTTTGCCGCATGGCCGGGCAGGGCATGGGAATAGGAGCCACGCGCGAACGGGTCGTGCGCCCAGCCGGATTCAGCAAGCGGCGTTAGTCTGCGGCGGAAATCCGAGCCAAGCAGCGCCACGATCTCATCGATCGCCTGCGCCGCCAGCGCGCCCTTGCCGGCGTCCTCGAGCTGTCGCGCGAAGCGGCCGCCGAAATAGCCCTCGATGCAAGCCTGCCCGAATGGGCGCAGGTGAAAGCTGCCCATCGCGGTGCGCATGGTGGCGCCGCGAAGATTGCCGTCTTTCGGCAGCGCTTCCGGCTGATCCAGGGCGAGCATCACCTTGTCGGCCAGCCCGAGCGGCAGGCCGGCCGCTGCGTCGAGCTTGGCCGGGAGCGCAGGGTGAAAGCGGATGGCCTCCTCCGCCATCAGATTGGTCGGCACGGTGACGATCACCCGGCGCGCGGTCAGCGAGCCCTGCGAGGTCTCGATCCGCACGCGTGCGCCGGAATGATCGATCAGCGTCACCTGGCAATTCAGTGCAAGCGGCAGCTGCGCGCCATAGGCCGTCATCAGCTCGCCATAGCCGCGCCGAACCCGCCAATTGACTCCGGTGTCTTCGTAAGCGTCGAGGTCCTGCACCGAGACGCGGTCGAGTTCGCTGCCATTCGCGTACGTCGAGATCGCATCGATCATCGGATTCCAGCGGTTGCCGGGCTCGAGATACGCGCCCGCGGGGCTGTCGCTGCCGCGCGTCGCGGCCTCCTCGGCGCGAGCGTAGAAAGCCTCGAGCGCGGCCATGAACTCGACGCGCTCGTCTAAAGGAAAGCCGGCGTCAAAGCTCTGCTCGCGCCAGGGCGGGCGGGTCTTGTCGATCTCGAAATGCAGTTGTTCAGCGACGTTGACGAAAGAATTCTTGTCCGCCGAATGCAGCCAGCCGCACCCGACGTCGAAGGGAATATTGGGCGCCGCCATGATGGTGTAGCCGCGGCCGCCGACGCGATCGCGCGCTTCCAGCGCGATCGCCGAGAGGCCGGAATCCTTCAGCGCCTTGGCGGCGCCGAGGCCTGCGGCGCCCGCACCGATGATGGCGACATCGATTTCGGAGGGGAGGGGCATGAGTTAGCGGACGAATAGTGAGTAGCGAATAGTGAATAGGTAAGATGCCTTCATCTATTCGCTACTCCCTATTCGCTATTCGCCCACTTGACTAGGCCACCGGTTACGCCACCGCCTCCTTGGCCTTTACCGCGCGTTTGCGCTCGTTGGCGTCGAGGAACTTCTTGCGCAGCCGGATCGACTTCGGCGTGACTTCGACCAGCTCGTCGTCCTCGATATAGGCGAGCGCCTTTTCCAACGTCATCTTGATTGGCGGCGTCAGCCGCACCGCCTCGTCCTTTGAGGTAGTGCGGATGTTGGTGAGCTGCTTGCCCTTGAGCACGTTGATCTCAAGATCATTGTCGCGGGTATGCTCGCCGACGATCATGCCCTTGTAGACCTTCCAGCCCGGCTCGATCATCATCGGGCCGCGATCTTCCAATTTGAACATCGCGTAAGCCACGGCCTCGCCCTGATCGTTGGAGATCAAGACGCCGTTGCGGCGGCCTTGGATGTCGCCCTTGAAGGATGCGTAGCCATGGAACAGGCGGTTCATGATCGCGGTGCCACGGGTATCGGTGAGGAGTTCGCCCTGATAGCCGATCAGGCCGCGGGTGGGCGCGTAAAACACCAGCCGCAACCGATGACCGCCGGAGGGGCGCATCTCGATCATCTCGGCCTTGCGCTCGCTCATCTTCTGCACCACGACGCCGGAATGCTCCTCGTCCACGTCGATCACGACTTCCTCGATCGGCTCCTGCCACTGACCGGTGGCCTCGTCCTTTTTCAGGACGACGCGCGGCCGCGACACCGAGAGTTCAAAACCCTCGCGGCGCATGGTCTCGATCAGGATTGCAAGCTGCAATTCGCCGCGGCCTGAGACCTCCATGGAGTCCTTGTCGGAGGCTTCGGTGACGCGCAGCGCGACGTTGCCTTCGGCCTCGCGCAAGAGCCGGTCGCGAATCATGCGGCTGGTCACCTTGTCGCCTTCGGTGCCGGCGAGCGGCGAATTGTTGACAATGAACGACATCGACACCGTCGGTGGATCGATCGGCTGCGCCTGCAAAGGCGTATCGACGGCGGGATCGCAGAAGGTGTCGGCCACCGTGCCCTTGGTGAGGCCGGCAATGGCGACGATGTCGCCGGCTTCGGCCTCCTCCAGCGGAGTACGTTCGATGCCGCGGAACGCGAGGATTTTCGTCAGCCGCCCCTGTTCGACGACCTTGCCGTCGGCGTGAAGCACTTTAACGGCCTGGTTGGGCTTGATGCTGCCCGAGGTGATGCGGCCGGTGATGATGCGGCCCAAATAAGGATTGGCTTCCAGAATGGTGCCGATCATGCGGAACGGTCCGTCATCGACGGTCGGCGGCGCGACATGGCGCAGGATCAGGTCGAACAGCGGCTGCATGCCGGCGTCCTTTGGACCGTCCGGGCTATCTGCCATCCAACCCTGCTTGGCGGAGCCGTAGAGGATCGGAAAATCGAGCTGCTCCTCGGATGCGTCGAGCGCCGCAAACAAGTCGAACACCTCGTTGATCACCTCAGTGGGCCGTGCGTCGGGACGGTCGACCTTGTTGATGACGACGATCGGCTTCAAGCCGACCTTGAGCGCCTTCGATACCACGAACTTGGTTTGCGGCAGCGGGCCTTCGGCGGCGTCCACCAGCACCAGCGCACCATCCACCATGTTGAGGATGCGCTCGACCTCGCCGCCGAAATCGGCGTGGCCCGGGGTGTCGACGATATTGATGCGGGTGTCCTTCCACTGCACCGAGGCCGCCTTGGCGAGAATGGTGATGCCGCGCTCGCGCTCGAGGTCATTGGAATCCATGGCGCGCTCGACCACGCGCTGGTTCTCGCGATAGGTGCCGGATTGCTGCAGCAGGCGATCGACCAGCGTGGTCTTGCCGTGGTCGACGTGGGCGATAATGGCGACGTTGCGAAGGTTCATGGTTCTTCTTCTGGTCGTGCAATGCCTAAGCGCGATCTCGCCGGAAAGCCGGGACCCTGTTTCCGCGTCACGCTCAAAAACTGAATTTCGCGGGGGGCGCGCATGCCCCAAAAAGGAAGCCCGGCCAAGAGGACCGGGCACACCTTACGCGTTGCAGCGCAATATAGTCAGAAATCACCAAAAAACAATGGCTTGTTTCGCGCTTGGTTAGCCGAATTTGGTCTTCGAGTGCGGCTTGGTCCGCTGTGGGAGCTCGTCCGCGGGATAGACCCCGCGCAGCACTTCCTCGAAGTGGTTTTTCACCGAATCATTGCAAAGACAGGCGCGCGCCTGCAATGCCTCACGGTTGCGCACCAGAATTGAGCCGCGGCGGGTCTCCAGGACCCCTTCCGCCTTGAAGGTCTGGATGACGCGGCTCGCATAGCTGCGGCCGACGCCGAGCAGGGTCGCGAGCTGCTCATGGGTGAGCGGCACGATAGTGTCGCCGTCGGTACGCTCCATCGCCGAGATGATCCATTTCGCCGTGCGCTGCTCGATCGAATGGATCGCATTGCAGGCCGTCGACTGAAACATCTGGGCGAGCATGCAGTCGGCATAGCGCGCGAACACGCTACGCAGCGAGGTCGATTTTGTTTTCGCCGCTTCCAGCTTGCCGACATGCAGGCGCACGAACGGTCCGCCGAACTTGACGATGATGCGGGTATAGGCTGGCAGAAATCCCTGGCTGACGATGCCGCCGATGGCGCCTTCGCGGCCGACCAGAATGGTTTCGACATCGCGGCCTTCTTCGCTGGGAACCAGATAGGACGCGAGCGACGGTCCACAGGGAAAGTGGACGATCTCGACGTCGTCGCCGGGATTGTAGAGCAGGTCGCCAGGCGCAGCCTCCTGCCGGGCGAGATGGGGCGCAATCAGTGCAAAATCGCTTGTGCTGAGCCGCCGCAACAGATTGTTGCAGGGGCGCCCATTGTTGTCCGGTCCATTTCCGGCCCGTGCATCCATCGAAAAGTGCCCCACGCGTCGGGACAATATCAGGCCATCTCAGGCCGCTGTGGTCACTAGTGCACAGACAACGCCGTTGCGACGTGATGGTTTCGAGGTTGGAACACCGGCCGACGGCCGCGCCAAAGTTGGGTTCCGGTATTTCGACTGTTGGATCCCTCATGCCCAGCGAGATCATGGAACCCGCCTCTCCCGAACGAATCTCCGCTTTCCCCGAAGACGTTCTGATCGTCGAAGACGATGTGATCATCGCACTCGACTTCGAGGAGACAATCCTCGGCTTCGGCGTGAAGAGGGTACGGACTGCAGCGAGGGTGGCGCAGGCGTTCGAAATGATCGCCGAGCGCGCCCCGGACTTTGCACTGCTCGACGTCGGGCTGTTCAATGAAAAGAGCTTTGCGATCGCCGAGCGGCTCGATGCCTTGAAGATTCCGTTTGCGTTCGTGACCGGTTATGGCCCCATGGTCGCGTTTCCGGCCGCCTTCGCCGATAGGCCAATACTAGCCAAACCCTATTCGGCGGATGCGCTGAAAGCGTTGTTGACCCGATCGTCGGACAACGGCACCACGCGCTGACGCGGGACGGCACCGCCATCCGCGGCCCCGCAAACTATCCCAGCTTCGGATCGAGCGTGGTCGACCACAGCGCGACATCGGCGCGGTCGCGCAGGGTCACCGTCATCTGCCCGGATGCACCTTCGATCTTGACGTGGCCGAAGAACTGCATGCCGGCCGATGGCGGCAGGTTCTGCTTGTCGGGGCCCGGCGCCTTGATGAACTTCACCTCGGGACCAAAGGTGTTGTCGAGTTCGTTCGGTCCGAACGTGCCGGCGTGCAGCGGGCCGGAGACGAATTCCCAGAACGGATCGAATTCCTGGAATTGCGCCTTGTCGGGATTGTAGTAGTGCGCGGCGGCATAGTGCACGTCCGCCGTCAGCCACACGGTGTTGGTGACGCCCGAGGTCTTGATGAAGCGCAGGATATCGGCGATTTCCAGTTCCCGCCCGCGCGGCGGGCCATCGCCTTGGGCAAAGGCCTCCGAGCCTTTTTTGTTGGTCGCATCGTCATAGACGATGAGGCTGAGAGGCATGTCGGATGCGATCACCTTCCAGGTGGCGCGCGAGTTCAACAACGCGCGCTTCAGCCACAACAATTGATCGGGCCCGATGAAGTAGGCGTCCGGTCCATAGGTGGCTTGCAGGTTCGGACCGTTGGGGCCGCGGTAGCTGCGTTCGTCGAGCATGAACACGTCGAGATGCGGGCCATAGCTCAGCGTACGATAGACCCGGCCGGGCTCGACAATGCTTTCGCGCATCGGATACATCTCGTGGAACGCGCGCGCCGAGCGTGCGGCGAGCAAATTGATGTCGCGTACCTTATAGGCGGCGGGGATCTCCTTTGACGCCGACCAGTTGTTCATGACCTCGTGGTCGTCCCACTGCACGAAGATCGGCACTTCGGCGTTGAAGGCGCGCACATTGTCATCGAGCAAATTGTACTTGTGCGCGGCCCGGAATTCGTCGAGCGTTTCGGCGACTTTGGCCTTTTCGGGGATGGTGAGGTTCTTCCAGATTTTTCCGTCCGGCAGTTTCACCTCGGCGGGAATGACGCCGTCGGCATAGATGGTGTCGCCGGAATGAATCAGGAAATCCGGCTTGTGCTTGTGCATGGTGGCGTAGGTGACCATGCCGCCGTCGTCGGGATTGATGCCCCAGCCCTGTCCGGCGACATCGCCGCCCCAGACGAAGCTGACATCGCGGCGGTCGGCGGGCGCGGTACGGAAGCGGCCAACCACGGGTTCGCTGACGACATCAGGATGCGAAAGGTCGCGCAACCGCACCCGATAGAAAATATCCTGCCCGGAGGGAAGATTCTCCAACAGCATCTTGGCGGTGAAGTCGCTTTCGGGCAGTGCCGCGATCGGCGGCAAGGCGTGCGCGCTGCTGAATGATTCCGTGGTCGCGACTTCGACCATCATCTGCGATGGACGGTCGGCGCGCGCCCACACCATGCCGCCGTCGGCGCTGACGTCGCCGGATTGCACGCCATGGGTGAGGACGGGCCGGTCGGCGGCGCGGCTGAGATAGGGCATCGCGATCGCGCCGACGGCGGTCGCGGCCGCGCTGGAAAGAAAGCGCCGGCGCGAAACCTTGCGGAAGTTCTGAATCTGGATCGGCATGCAGGTCTCCTTGGTCGAGCGTCAGGTTGCGCTGAAAGCTCTGACAGACCTAGGAAGATTCTATGACGGCTCGATTACAGCAGGCGTATTTTACATCGTTGCAGTGGCGCGGAATTGTGCGCCGGCCCGCTGCAAATTCTGCGGTACGCTGAGCAACAGAGCCTTGCGGTCGGCGACCGCGTGGTGAAGCTGCTCGAGTGCGATGTTGAAGGCGGTCAGCGCGCCTTCCTCGATTGCGCCATGTTCGAAGCGCTGCAGCGTGTCGCGCAGGATCTCGTCCGCCTCCGCCTGCATCTGATCGAGCTCTTCGGTGGCATCGCAGCGGCGCGCCCGCGCAATCATTTCCAGCAGGCGTTCGCGCAGCGATGAATTGTTGTTGCGTTCGTCCTTTTTGAGGTATCCGGCGAACCACGCGCCGGCTGAACCCATCGCCGAGGCCGCCATTAGCCCCCACCAGATGTAATCGCTGTAGCGATCGAGGAAGGTTTTCTCCTCGCCATCGACGAAGGCGGCGGCGCCAGGATGCACGGGGATGGCGGCGTCCTTGTCGGTATCGGGCGTTTCGATTTTCGCGGCGAGCGGGAATTCCGCCATCAGCTGCTGGCGGATCGCGAACAACTGCCGGGTGAAGGCGGCGATGGTCGCCTCCGAAAGGCCTCTACGCGCCACGACGTGGTGGGAGAAGCTGATAGTCTTCACCTCGTCGTCAGGCCGGTCAGGCGAGCCGCCAAAGGCGCCGGCCGGAATTTCGGCGGCCTCGTAGACCGGATGGTTTTGCGCAATCGCCTCGTTCGAATCGATGGCAAGGAAGGTCGGCGCGCCGCCGTCGCGGGTCGAGGCATTGATCGCATCCGCGGTGGTCTTGCTGTTGACCGGTCCGGCAGCCAGATATGCATCCGCCCTCTGATTGCGGATGGCCTCCGGGGCTTCGGGCGCGGGGAATTGAACGATGTCGACCTTGCCGGGATCGACGCCGTATTGCTGCAGGATCACCTTTAGCAGATTGACGTTGGCTTGGGTGCGGCCGGCGACGCCGACGCGGCGTCCTGCAAGCTGCGAAATCTTGGTGATCTTCGCACCCGATTTCTTGCCTTTGCCCTTGGCGGGCGGCACCCACAATACCGCGACATTCTTGCGCAGCGTCGCCACGGCCTGCGCATTTTTCGGCACATCGAGATCGCCTCTGATGATGGCGAGATCGACCTTGCCGTCGGCGAGGTCCTTGGCGCTGGCGGCCGCGCCATCAGTTTGGACCGGGCGCAACCGGACATAGCCGTGCGATTGGGTGAAGGCTTGCGTCAGCGCCTGCACGAGCTTGACGTCATCGCTGTTGGCCGGTCCGACCGCGATCCGCAGGCTCACCGGCCGCATCGCGAAATAATAGCCGCCGGCGAGCGCGCCGACGATGGCGAGCAACCCGGCGAGCGTGATGAGCATTGCCCGGCGCGCCGACGAGCGCAGCGATGGCGTGGCCGGCGGTTCGACAAGGTCAAGACCCCCGGTCATCGATCTGGCAAACAATCGCTTGACGCTCGGTTTCATCTTCCCCAGTTCGGTTATTTGCCAAATCGGCCCTATACTCTAGCAAATTTCGTCACCAGACAGGGTTACATCTGCGTCATGGTTACCGGGGCTGATGGCTTGCCCGGGTGATGGACCTCGAACGCCGCCAAATTGTTAGGTAAGTCGCAGCAAACGGAGGCGGTCATGGCGGAACGGCTGACGGCGGAAATGCGGAAATCGGCCTTGCAGGGATTGCACGGTTGGGCCGAAACACCGGGCCGCGAGGCGATCGGGCGTACCTTTACGTTCAAGGACTTCAATGAAGCCTTCGGCTTCATGTGCCGCGCGGCGCTGGTCGCGGAAAAGAACGACCACCACCCGGAATGGCGGAATGTTTACAAGACGGTGGAGGTGGTCCTGGCCACCCATGACGCCGGCGGGGTCACGGCGCGTGATATCGAGCTCGCGAAAGCGATGAACGCGATCGCAAAACAGCTCGGCGTCGCCTGACGCCTTGCGGCGGCGAGGCAGAATCCCCAGCTTTAGAGATCTGCGCGGCGGCAATCCGCTGCGTTGGTTTCGAGGGAGCCTCAAGCGATGGCATCCGAACATACCGCAGGCTTCGAGCCGGCTGACCGGCTTGCCGAGGACCGCGAAAACGTGCGCAAGCGCTTCTGGATCAAGCTGAAGCGGGTGCTGGCCAGGATCCCGTTCGCGGAGGATCTGCTCGCCGCCTATTATTGTGCGTTCGACAAAGAGACGCCGCGCCACGTGCAGGCCGCGCTGCTCGGGGCCATTGCCTATTTCATCCTGCCGTTCGATTTCATCCCGGACATGTTGCCGGTGCTCGGCTTCACCGATGATGCCGCGGTGCTTGCAACCGCGATCCGGCTGGTCGCGACCCACATCACGCCGGAGCATCGCGATGCCGCACGCGCGGCGTTGAAACGCGGCATCGACAGCGAGGGCTAAGCCCGGATCGTGTTGGACCCTACCGCAGGAGACGCAACCCATCCGGTCATCCGCTGGCTGATGACGAACGCGCGCAAGCGGGCCGATTCGAGCGATTTTCTCGAGGGCTTCGCCCACGAGCTGCGTGCCGCCGGGGTCGACGTATCGCGCATCACCACCGGCGTGCCGATCCTGCATCCGCAGATTTTCTCTTTCAGCGGCCTCTGGGAGCTCGGCAAGGGCACGACCGAGCGCTTGTTCCGCCCTCGGCCGGATATCCCGGCAATTCTGGCCAACAGTCCGATCGGCATCGCCTATCAAGGTGGCGGTCCAGTCCGCTGCGATCTCGGCGCCCCGCCGCAAGCGGGCGAATTCGCCATTCTCGGCGATCTGCGCCGCGACGGTTACACCGACTACGTCGTGCACGCGGTACCGTTTGCGGACGGCAGCCATAAGGCGCTGTCGCTCGCCACGCGCCGTCCGAGCGGTTTCGAAGCCGATGAACTGAAGCTGTTCGAAGCGATGATATCAGCCGTTGGGTTCAATCTCGAAGTGCAGGCGCTGCGCCGCACCGCGCGCACCTTGCTTGATACCTATGTCGGGCAGCAATCCGGTGGACGTGTGCTGGAGGGTCAGATCCGGCGCGGCACCGGCGAAACCATCCGCGCGGTGATCTGGCTGTGCGATCTGCGCGGCTTCACCAATCTCTCCGAAGCGTTGTCGCGTGACGCGCTGATAGATCTGCTCAATTGCTATTTCGGACCGATGTGCGACGCGGTCGCGAGCGAAGGCGGCGAAGTCCTCAAATTCATCGGCGACGCGATGCTGGCGATTTTTCCGATCGGCGATGACACCGCCAAGACCTGCAACAGCAAGACTTGCAGCAAGACCTGCCAAGCGGCGCTCACCGCAGCAACGCGCGCGCAAGCTTGGCTGGTCGAGGAGAACGAACGGCGAGGCAATGCCGGGCTGCCGCGCATCGAGTACGGCCTCGCCTTGCATCTCGGCGACGTGATGTACGGCAATATCGGTAGCGACACCCGGCTCGATTTCACGGTGATCGGGCCGGCGGTCAATCTGACCGCGCGCATCGAATCGATGTGCCGCGAGCTTGGACGGCAGCTCTTGCTGTCGTCCGATTTTGTCAGGGCGGGCGGGGTTGCCGCGCAATCGGTCGGCACGTTCTCGCTCAAGGGCGTCGGCGCCGATCAGGAGATATTCGTGCCGATCGCGACTTAGAGCGCGATGACTTTTCTTCGAATCGTCATCCCACTCTATCGTTTTGTTTGAGCATGATCTCCGCGCAAATGCTTCGCATTTGTCGCGAGGGAAAACCGATATCCACTTTTACGGATCATGCTTTAGAGCCGGTGTTACTGACGCTCTTTTTTGTCGGGGCGAGGTTGTTGGGCCTGCACCTGGGCCGCTTGCGCCCGCGCATTTCGCTCGGCCTCCCAGGCCTGGAATTGCTTGAACAGCGCTTCCTTGTCGGCATCCGACTGTATTTTTGCCGCTGCCGTCGGATTGTGTTGCAGGAACGCATCGAACCGGTCGCGAGCCACGGGCTGCAGATTATTCTTGTCGAGCCACTGCTGAGCTGCAGGCAGGCGATTCCATCCCGCGAGCGGCGCCGACAGCGAGACCTCCTTCCACTTCGGATGGAAGGGCGGATTCTGGAAGGTCGGGAACTTGGCGAAGAAAGAATCCACGAAAGTCGCAAGCTTCCGATAGCGGTCGGTGTTGGGCGCCCAGTTATAGGCGGCAAGCACGGCCGGAACCGCGATGGTGTCCACCTTCTCGCCCTCCGCGACCAGGTTCGGATAGTCCTTTGCGCTCAGCGTTGCCGGCAAATAGTCGTTCTGCAGCGGCTTGTCGTAGTCGACCGTCACCAGATGGAATCGATCGTCCTTGAAGCCAGCGACGGACTTATACGGCTTGCCCCCACAAACGATCACGGCATCGATTTCGCCCTTCCTCATCTTCTCGAGCGCGATTCGTTGCTCGATATAGACGACGTTCGGCTTCATCCCGAGCCGCTCGAACACGGTCAGCGCCGTGACGAAAGTGCCGCCATTGGGGAGGTCGACGCTGATGGTCTTGCCGTCCAGTTCCTTCAGGTTGTGGATCGATTTCGAGGCGATGACATGCACCTCCTCGTTGTAGAGCTTGGTCACATAGGTGAACTGTTTCTTGATGTCCTTGGCAAAGCCCTTCTTCTCGAGATAGTCGAGCGTGTCGGAGCGCACGATTCCGAGATCGACGCCTTGCAGGAACAGGATGTCGGCGACGCTCTGCACAGAGCCGCGCCCGACGATCGGAAGTACGCGCAACTTGTTTCCGTCGTCGAGCACGGATGCGAGGTCTGCACCGAACTGAACATAGGTGCCGCCGATGGTGCCGGAGATCAGCGTCACCGTGTTGGCGTTCAAGGCCTTCTTTGTGTCCGTCGATCCGAACTGGAAGATGGCTTTGAGGCTTTCGCTGACTTTTGCCGGGTCGAACTCGCCTTCTTCAGCCCGCGCCGCAAAGCCGCAAGCCATCATGATGGCAACGAGTGCCAATCCAAATAAACGTCGCATTTTCGCTGGTCCCCTTGAAAAAACTATTGCATTTGACTGAGGCGCCGCTGCGCCTCGGCCGAACCGAGCTGGACAGCCCGCTGGTACCAGGTGCGAGCCAGCTCAAGGTCGGGAATGATGTTGCGCGCATCCTGCGTTCCGAGCACGGCGGGATCGTAGGTCTGTGCCAGCATCAATGCGGCGGTGGGCTCTTGCGCGTCCGCTGCGCGCTCGAGCAACAGCCGGGCCGGCGGAATGTCGCCCACGGCAAGCAGTCCCTTGGCCCGCGTCATCAGCGTGGCGAGCTCGCCGGGATCGAGCCTTCTGACGGGCGAAGCAGGGGTGGCAATAGCGGCTGGCGCTGTGGCGGCCGGCGCCGCGGCGGCAGGCGCGCGACCCAGCGCGCCCTGATAGGCCGTTGTGATGTCCTCGCGCGACGGCGCCATCGCGACCGTTGTCGGGCTTCGGACGACAGGCGCCGGAGCGGCAGCCGTTGGAGCGCCGGTCGTCATGTTTGCCGGCCCCGATAGACGAGCCGGGTCTTTCAACTGGAGGTCCTTGGCCGTGAGCTGCACCTGGTCCGGCTGCGCCGCGACCGACGGGCCCGGAAGAACGGCGGCAAACGAAGCCTTGGCGTTGACGGCGATGTTGCGCATGTCATCGGAAGAAAACAGCGCGAACAGGATCGCCACCGCGGCCGCCACCATGACGCTCGCCAGGATTTTCGACGAGATCGATAGCCGTCTCGATTTGCGCAGGGGAATTCCAAATTCCTCCGGATCCGGATCACCATCGGGATCGGAGAGGAACAACGGGACCGAATGATCCTTCGCCGACCGTCCGAACTTGTAAGATCCTACGGGATAGTCGGTTGTCTCATCATCATCATACGCATCATACGTCTCGGTGTCTGGGTCGTATGATCGATACTGTGTGTGCTCCACCATTTGGTGACTCCCCGCAACTACGACGCAACGATCGGGGCAGCCCAGAAATACTTTCTTCTGATTCTGGTTGTTCAGGAGCGCCCCGCTACCGACGCCGTAACTCGCAGGTTGAATCGGCCAAAAAAGCGACCACGGCGGGCGCGAATTGGGAGAGATTTGGGTATGATTGCGGCACCAGAGCGGAATACCCCAGCATATATTATGGTTAAATCGGACGGCATGCTGCCGCCGCGAGGACAAGAAAGCCAATCGTGACAATAACAAAGCACGTCGTTGTCCGCCGCAGCGTCGGCGCGAATGACAACACGATGATGTCCCATTTCGACACGGCGGTCGTGAAAGGTTTCGGAAAGACTTGTGGACACGGCATGACGTGCCCCGCGCCGCACGGCGTGTGAGAAACACGCACTTTGACGGGCAGCTCGCTCCGCTTCATTGCGTCTTGTTCAGGGGTGCAGGATCACCTTGCCCATCGCCTTGCGGCCCGCCAGCACCTTCAAGGCGTCGGCGGTTTGTGCCAGCGGGAAGGTGCGGTCGACATGCGAAGAGATCTTGCCTTCCGCGGTCCACTGCACGAGCTTCTGTAAGTTGGCACGGTTCTTCGCCGGGTTGAGCCGCGCCCAGTTGCCCCAGAACACGCCGCGGATATCGCAGCCCTTCAACAGTGCCAGGTTGAGCGGCATTTTCGGAATGTCGCCGGCGGCGAACCCGATCACCAGGAAGCGGCCCTCCCACGCGATCGCGCGCAATGCTGCTTCCGCATAAGCGCCGCCGACGGGATCGAAGATGATATCGGCGCCCTTGCCGCCGGTCAGCCGCCGCAATCCCTCCTTCAAATCCTCCTTGGCGTAGTTGAGCGTGAGCTCGGCGCCGTGAGCCTTGGCGAATTCGAGCTTCTCCTCGGACGAGGCGCAGGCGATCACCTTCAACCCCATCAATCTGCCGAGCTCGCAGGCGGCAAGGCCCGTGCCGCCGGCCGCCCCGAGCACTGCGATGGTATCGCCTGGCTTTGGGCTGGCGCGGTCTTCCAGCGCGTGCAGCGCGGTGCCGTAGATGATGATGATCCCGGCGGCGCGATCGAAATCCAGATTGTCGGGAATCCTCACAATCGAATTCGCCGGCAGCGCGATCTTTTCGCGCGCGCCGTTATGGCCGCAGGAGGCCACCACGCGATCGCCGACCTCAAGGTCGGTGACGCCAGCGCCGACGCTCTCGATCACGCCGGCGACTTCCGCCGCCGGCGAGAACGGGAACGGCGGCTTGATCTGGTATTTGCCCTGGATCATCAGGAGGTCGAAGAAGTTCAGCGCCGCGGATTTGATCCCGATCACGGCTTCTCCCGGTCCAGCCACGGGATCCGGCACGTCCGCCAGCACGAGATCGTCGGGTTGGCAATATTGCGAGCAGAGAATGGCTTTCATGGACACACCTGACTTTCGGAAGCAAAGATAGTGCTTGTGGCTTCTTGCCGGATTTGAGGTCGGGCGACAATAGAATGCCGTCATTCCGGGGCGCGCGCGAAAAGGGCGAACCCGGAATCTCGTGCCGTAGGTTGGAGTAGTAATCTCGAGATTCCGGATCCAGCGCTAGGCTGGTCCGGAATGACGGGGGAACGGGGAGGAATGGAACATGTTTGAAAAGGACCTGCTGGCGGGAAAGCGGATCCTGGTCACCGGCGGCGGCTCGGGGCTTGGTGCGGCGATGGGACGCCGCTTCCTGGAGCTGGGTGCCGAGCTCCTCATCTGCGGCCACCGGCTCGAGCTCCTGGAGGCGACGGCGGCTTGGATGCGCGGCGATACCGGCGGCGAGGTCACTCCGATCCGGTGCGATATTCGTGATGGCGGCGCAGTCGATGCCATGATGGATGCGCTCTGGCACGACGCGCCGATCGACGTACTCGTCAACAACGCGGCCGCGACCTTTATCGCGCAGACCGAACATCTGTCGTTCCGCGCCGCCGACGCGATCCTTGGCCCCACGCTGCATGGCACGATGTATTGCACGCTGGCTTCGGGAAAGCGTTGGATCGGGGCTCAGCACAAAGGGGTGGTGCTCTCCATCCTTTCGACCTCGACCATCACCGGACGCGCCTTCACGGTGCCGTCGGCGATGGCGAAGTCCGCTATTCTGGCGATGACCAAGAGCTTGGCTGTGGAGTGGGGGCCGAATGGCATCCGCACCGTCGCGATCGCGCCGGGCGCGTTTCCGACGGAAGGCGCATCGGGCCAGCTTCGCCCCGAAGGCCGCGACGAAGGATGGGCGAAGCGCAATCCGCTTGGCCGCGTCGGCGAACATCGCGAGCTTGCCGACCTTGCGAGCTTCCTGATCTCGGATGGCGCCGGCTACATCAATGGCGAGATGGTGGTCGTGGACGGCGGCTCGCATCTGCGCAGTTCCGGTGCCGAAGACCTGTTGAAATGGACCGAGGCGCAGTGGCAGACGCAGCGCGCGGCGCGCTCGAAAAGCTGATGAGGCGCTTTCCTGCGGCAGCGCGCGGCAAAAACATTGCGAAGCTTTGCATGTATCGCTGGATGTGCCTCGGACCCGGTGGTTCGTCTCGTCGCGACTGCCTTCCCAGTGTAGGGTTTCCCGGCTATCCATCGCCCTGTGACTAGCTGGTGCCGAGCCATCTTCCAGTCACAATGATGGGGGAACCAATTTCAACATGTTATTTCGGCGGGTGCTGACAATCTTGGCAGCGGGTGTGCTGATGTGCGGGGCAGCAACAAGCCTCGCGCAAACGCCGAGCGCGTCGCCGAAGGCCGCAAAGAGCACAGCCAAGCCGGATGCCGCCAAACCGCCGGCCGCAATGAGTGGTGGCGCCGAGCCGACCCTGATCGGACAGTTCGGAACCTGGGGCGCTTACACCGCTACGCCGAACGGCAAGAAGGTTTGCTTTGCGCTCGCCAAGCCGGCGTCGTCAAAGACCAATCCACCGAATCGCCCGCGCGACCCGGCCTATGCTTTCGTCTCGACGCGACCGGCAGAAAAAGTCAGCAACGAAGTCTCGGTGATGATCGGCTACACGCTGAAGCCGGGTTCGGAATCGACGCTCGAGGTCGGCGGCGCATCCTTTTCGATGTACACCCAGGGCGATGGTCTGTGGATCAAGAATGCCGCCGAAGAGGAGCGGATGGTCGAAGCCATGCGCAAATCCGCCGATGCCACCGTCAAGGGCGTTTCGGCCAAGGGCACCGAAACCACCGACACCTTTTCACTGAAGGGGCTTTCGCAAGCGCTCGACAAGATTGCGCAGGATTGCCGGCGCTAGTTTCCGTAAATCCCACAAATCGATGCATTTGGCCGCTTTCCAGCGCCCGTTGGAGGGCCTATCTGATGTGCCATGAACGATGCCAAGAACGATGTCATGACTGACAGTGCGCCCGCGACCGGCTCCGCGCCGAATGCGCCGTTGGAGAAGATTGCGCTTGAAACCTATGTGCCGCCGGCCAAGCCGTCGCTGGTCGGCCTGTCGCGCGCCGAAATCGCCGAGGCGCTGGGCGAGATCGGCGTTGCGCCTTGGCAGCGCAAGATGCGCGTGCAGCAACTCTGGCACTGGATCTACTTTCGTGGTGCGCAGAATTTTGAGGAGATGACGAGCATCTCCAAGGACACCCGCGCCCAGCTAGATGCGCATTTCAACGTCGATCGGCCCGAGGTGGTCGCCGAGCAAATTTCCAGCGACGGCACCCGCAAATGGCTGCTGCGCCTGCCGAGCGGCGACAGTGTCGAGAAAGCGCACGAGGTCGAGTGCGTCTACATCCCGGAAACCGACCGTGGCACGCTGTGTGTTTCCTCCCAGGTCGGCTGCACCCTGAATTGCTCGTTCTGCCACACCGGAACCCAGCGGCTGGTGCGCAACCTGACCGCAGGCGAAATCGTCGGCCAGGTGATGGTGGCGCGCGATCGGCTCAACGATTGGGCCGACCGCGAGACGCCGACCGGCAATCGTCTCGTCACCAACGTCGTGATGATGGGAATGGGCGAGCCGCTGTATAATTTCGACGCGGTGCGCGATGCGCTGTTGATCGTCGCCGACAACGAAGGCATCGGCATTTCGCGGCGACGCATCACGCTGTCGACCTCGGGCGTGGTGCCCAACATCATCCGCACCGGCGAGGAAATCGGGGTGATGCTGGCGGTCTCGCTACATGCGGTGCGCGACGAGCTACGCAACGAGCTGGTGCCGCTGAACCGCAAATATCCGATAGCCGAGTTGCTGCAGGCTTGCCGCGATTATCCCGGCTCGTCCAACGCGCGGCGCATCACGTTTGAATATGTGATGCTCAAAGGCGTCAACGATTCGCTTGACGATGCCAAGCTTCTGGTGAAGCTCCTGAAGGGCATTCCGGCGAAGATCAACCTCATTCCGTTCAATCCGTGGCCGGGCACGCGTTACGAATGCTCGGATTGGGACCGGATCGAGAAATTCTCAGAATATATCTTCAACGCCGGTTACTCCTCGCCCGTGCGCACGCCGCGCGGCCGCGACATCCTCGCCGCCTGCGGGCAGCTGAAATCGGAGACCGAGAAACTGTCGGCGCGCGAGCGGCAAGCGCTGCGTGCCATGGCGATGACGGATTAGGTATGAAGCGACCCACCGCTCAATCCGTCATTGCGAGCCAACGGGTCGCGCGAATGCGCGCCCGATGACAGGCTCCGCGAAGCAATCCAGAGTGAGTGGTGCGATTCTGGATTGCTTCGTCGCTGACGCTCCTCACAATGACGGTGGGTTGGCATGGCATTGATCGGCCGCCTCTTCGTCATCCTGTTCGCTTTTCTCGCCGCCTGCCTGGTGGCGGGGATGATCGTGGTCGGCGCGGTATTGTTTCCCGAGTTCAGTGACCTCGGCTCAGGTCCGGTCGACGAAGGCGCGCTAAACATCGTGCTCGGCTTTGGCTTCATCTTCGTCTCCGGCTTCGCGCTGTTGCCGGCGATGATCGTGGCCGCGATCACCGAAGCGTTCTCGATCAGAAGCGCGCTGACCTATGCGGTCGGTGGTGGCCTCGTCGGGCTCGCCTGTTATCTCGGCCTTGTCCCGTTCGATCCAGATACGCTGCGTTTCGAGGGCATCGTCCGGCGTCATCTCGAAATCATGACCGGCGCGGGGATCGTGGCAGGGCTGGTCTACTGGATGATCGCCGGACGCAACGCCGGCGCCTGGCGTGAGCCGCCGCGCCGGCTCACCCCGCCACCGCCGCTGCCGTTAAATTCACGGCCGCCCGCGCCATGAGCCGGACCGGACTTTTCATTGCGCTTTCGCTCGCGCTTGTTGTGGGATTGCTGTTTGGGATCTATCCCGAACTCGACCTCAAGTTGGCAGCGTTGTTCTATGACGCGCCGACGCGATCGTTTCCGCTGAAGCTCAACGCTTGGGCTGCGATCGCGCGCGACGGTGCGATGTGGATCGCCTGGGGTCTGGCGGTGCCTGCGATCGCAGCACTGGTGATCAAGCTGTTGCGGCCGGACCGGCCGCTTCATTGCGCTTTCGCTCGCGCTTGTTGTGGGATTGCTGTTTGGGATCTATCCCGAACTCGACCTCAAGTTGGCAGCGTTGTTCTATGACGCGCCGACGCGATCGTTTCCGCTGAAGCTCAACGCTTGGGCTGCGATCGCGCGCGACGGTGCGATGTGGATCGCCTGGGGTCTGGCGGTGCCTGCGATCGCAGCACTGGTGATCAAGCTGTTGCGGCCGGACCGGCCGCTCCTGATGTCGGGCCGCGCCGTCATCTTCCTGCTTGTGACGCTGGCGCTGTCTGCCGGATTGCTCACCAATCTCACCTTCAAGAGCTATTGGGGCCGGCCGCGCCCGGTGCTGGTGACGCAGTTTGACGGCGATTTGCCGTTCGTGCCGTGGTGGGACCCGCGCGGCGGCTGCGGCCGCAACTGCTCGTTCTTCTCCGGCGAGGCCGCCACCGCTTTTTGGGCCTACGCGCCGGCCGCGTTGACGCCGCCGCCATGGCGGCCGCTCGCTTATGCCGCGGTGACGCTGTTCGGCCTGATCACGAGCGCGCTGCGCATGGCATTCGGCGGACATTTCTTCACCGACGTTACGACCGCGGGATTGGTGACGTTTCTGGTGATCTGGCTGGCCTATGGCATGATCTACCGCTGGCAGCGGACCCGGCTTTCGGACGAGGCCATCGATGCAGCGCTGACGCGCCTTGCCTGGCCGGCCTTTCGGGCGATGCAGCGCTGGCGCGGCCGCGACGCGGGACCTAGACCTGCCACCTGAAGCGCCTGCCACCTGAAGCGCTTGCGCAAGGGTCGGTTCTACCTATAGAACCGCCGCCAATTATCGATTTTAAAATCAAGCAGGATTTTCATGAGCAAGGACGTGAAGAAAGTCGTGCTCGCCTATTCGGGCGGACTGGACACCTCCATCATCCTGAAGTGGCTGCAGCAGACGTATAGCGCTGAGGTCGTGACCTTCACCGCCGATCTCGGCCAGGGCGAGGAGCTGGAGCCGGCGCGGGCGAAGGCGCTCCTGCTCGGCATCAAGCCTGAAAACATCTTCATCGAGGATTTGCGCGAGGAGTTCGTCCGCGACTACGTATTTCCGATGTTCCGCGCCAATGCGGTGTATGAGGGGCAATATCTGCTCGGCACCTCGATCGCGCGGCCGCTGATTGCCAAGAAGCAGATCGAGATCGCGGAGCAAGTAGGCGCCGACGCGGTATCGCACGGCGCGACGGGCAAGGGCAACGATCAGGTCCGCTTCGAACTCGGCTACTACGCACTAAAGCCCGACATCACCATCATTGCGCCGTGGCGCGAATGGGACTTTCGCTCGCGCGAGCAATTGATCGCGTTCGCCGAGGCGCATCAAATTCCGATCGCCAAGGACAAGCGCAACGAGGCGCCGTTTTCGGTCGACGCCAATCTGCTGCACACCTCCTCAGAGGGCAAGGTGCTCGAGGATCCTGCGCTGGACGTGCCCGATTACGTCTATTCGCGCACCGATGATCCCGAGAAGGCGCCGGACCAAGCGACCATCATCACGGTCGATTTCGAACAGGGTAATGCGGTCGCGATCGACGGCAAGCCGATGTCGCCCGCGACATTGCTGACCGAGCTCAACAGGCTCGGCCGCGTCAACGGCATCGGCCGGCTCGATCTCGTCGAGAATCGCTTCGTCGGCATGAAGTCGCGCGGCATGTATGAGACGCCGGGCGGCACCATCCTGCTTGGCGCGCATCGCGGCATCGAGCAGATCACCCTCGACCGGGGTGCTGCGCATCTCAAGGACGAGCTGATGCCGAAATATGCCGAGCTCGTCTACAATGGCTTCTGGTTTTCGCCGGAACGCGAGATGCTGCAGGCGGCGATCGATCACAGCCAGCGATACGTCACCGGCCGCGTGCGGCTCAAGCTCTACAAGGGCAACGTCATCGTGATCGGCCGCGAGAGCAGATATTCGCTCTACGATCAGGACCTCGTCACCTTCGAAGAGGGCGCGGTCGCCTACGATCACCGCGATGCCGCAGGCTTCATCAAGCTCAACGCGCTGCGGCTGCGCACGCTCGGCCAGCGCAAGAAGAAGCTGGGATTGTAGCCCGCGGCATCGCCGGTGCACTCCCTCGCCCCGCCCTTCGCGGGGAGAGGGTTGGGTGAGGGGCTCTTCGCTCCTCAATTTCGACTGCGAATTTTTGAAGCACTGAAACGTCCGGCTTGCGCGGCGGCTTTGGCCAGCGATGTGCCTTGCCCCTCACCCGCCGCGAAGACGCGACGACCTCTCCCCGCGAAAGAGCGGGGAGAGGCGAAGCAACGGCGCCCCCCTACCTCGGCGGCGCGGTGCCGGGCGGTGGCGGCGGCAACGACGCCGTGCCGCCGTTGAGCAAGGGCGTAATGCGCCGGATAGTGACGCGCCGGTTGATGCGGCTCGGTCCCGAGGTCTGTTCTTTCGGATATTGCGAGCCGTAGCCCTGCGAAGTCAGGTTCTCCGCAGGCACCTGGAATTGCTGCGTCAGCAGCTCGGCTGCGGATTCGGCGCGGCGATCCGATAGCGACAGATTGTCGACGTCGTTGCCGACCGCGTCGGTATGGCCCTCGATCAGGAACACCTCGCGCGGGTTGCGCTGGATCGCGCGGTTGAGGCCATCGGCGATCACCTGCAGCTTCGCCGCCTGATCGGGCGGAATCTCCCACGATCCGGTTTCGAAGTTGATGGTGTTGAGATCGATGCTCGGCATCAACTGCCGCACCGACGGGCTGTAACGGATCTCGTCGAGCGAGTAGCGGCGGTCGATCCGGTCTACCGGGGGTGCCAGCATGGTGTCGTAGATCAGTTCCGGCGGCGCTACGTCGGCCTCGACGATGTAGCGATCGTAGGGAATGCGGATGACCGGCGGCGGCAGGTCGACATAGAAGCCGCCGACCGCGCGCGGATCGCGATAGCTATTGTCGATGATGATGATCTCGCGGCCCTCGCGGTCGCGCCTGAGCCGGCGCAGCAGCTGGCCATCGCGGCCGACAACGGTGATGACCTGCGAGCCGTCGGGACGGATCACGACCGTGCGGGTTTCGCCGCCCACTTGCTGAGTTTGGATGTCGCGCGCGCCGAAGCGGAAGCGATCCTCTTCGTTGTGGCGAATGAACGACTGGCCGGAGGGGTCGACCACGATCACCCGGCCGGGTTCGGTGAAGACCCTGCGGCCGCCCTGGTCGCTTTCCTGCCGCTGGCCGCGGAAATCTTCCATGCGACGCGGCCCCTGTGGCGCGGCGCCTTGCGGAGCGGGTGCCAGGGCTTGGGCGGGCGGCGGCGGTGGTGGAAGTGGTGTGGTGACAGTTGGTGGCGCACGGCGTGCCAGCGGGGCAGCACCCGAGGGCGCTGCGCCCTGTTGCCCGCCGGGTGCGGCTGGCGCAGGAATAGCGTTCGGCGCCGGCGGAGCACCCGTCGGTGGCTGCCCGCCGGGCCGTCCCGTCGGCGGCGTGCCGGCACCGCCACCCGCGGGCGGCGTGGGCGCGGGCTGGGCTTGCGGAGCGGTGGCAGGCGGCGGTGTCTGGCCGGGCGCGGGTCCCGTTTTTTCACGCTCTCGCAACGGCTCTTTTGGTTGCCCTGCGGGCGGGGTCGCGGGCGCCGGCTGGACTTGCGGGGCGGCGGCCGGCGGCGGTGTCTGGCCGGGCGTGGGCCCCGTTTTTTCACGCTCTCGCAACTGCTCTTTTGGTTGCCCTGCCGGCGGCGTCGCGGGCGCGGGCTGAGCCTTCAGACCTCCGGCCGGTGGCGGTGTCTGGCTAGGCGTGGGCGTCGTCCGCTCTCTTTCGCGCAGTTGCTCCTTCTGCCCCGCGGGCGGCGTTGCCGGCGCTGGCTGGGCCTGCGGGGCTGCGGCCGGAGGCGGCGTCTGGCCGGGCGGAGGCCCAGTCCTTTCCCTTTCCCGGAATTGTTCTTTCGGCTGCCCCGCAGAAGGCGGTGTCGGAGCCTTTGGCGCGGCCGGCGGCGGGGGCGGCGCAGGCCGCGGAGGTGCTGCCGCGGGTGGGGCCGGCGGAGGCGTCGGGCGCGGAGGTGGGGCCGCAGCGGGAGGCGCTGCAGGTGGCGCGGCCTTCGGAGCGGCCGCAGGCGGTGCTCCCTTGGGGGCTTCTCTCTTGGGTTTGCCGTCGGGACCCAATTCTTCCTTTGCTTGCGCCATCACCTGTGGCGCTGTTTGCGCGTGCGACGGCAAGCTTGCGCATTGCATCGCTGTGAGGGCTGTTGTGGCAAGCAGCACGAGGCGAAGTTTTGTCATGATGATCTCGGTCCCGGAAAACCTTGGCAGGAAAGATAGAAGTGTCGTTCGGCCGAACCCGTCGGCATCGCGATCAACGGCCAGCCATTAGGCCGGATTGTGGCGGGTTACCAACGCAAAACGCTTTTTATTTCGTTCATGCAATGGGTTACATATGTCCCTCGTTCATTGCGCGTTCAGACGAGGGTTGTGGATCGAAGCACATATTGCCCCCTGCGGCGTGTTCGGGCGAGGAAGAGTGATAGGCGCCACGGGTGTGGCGTTAGGGAATCGACAACGGCGTGGCAGCCGCGAGGTTCCCGCCTTTGGTTCCCTGGGTGCAATGCTGACCCGATTACTCCGGCTTGTGGCACACGGCTTCGATGTTGTGGCCGTCGGGATCCAGCACAAACGCGCCGTAGTAATGGGCGTGATAATGCGCACGGACACCGGGCGCACCGTTGTCGCGTCCGCCAGCGGCGATAGCCGCCTTGTAGAAGGCGTCGACGGTGGAGCGATCTTTCGCCAGGATCGCCACATGCAGCGGCTTGTCCAATCCGCCTTCGCCGCCGATCCAGAAATCCGGCTTGCCATTGGCGCCAAAACCGGCGGCGGGATCATGGCCGGTCTGCTCCTGCGTCACCTCCATCACCAGGCCGTAATCGAGCGGCGCCAGCGCTTTCGCATAGAATTCCTTCGAACGTTGATAGTCGGAGACCGGGAAACCAATATGGTCGATCATCGAACCCTCCAAATTCGGAATGAAAGCTCAGCCGCGCAATAATAACGTGTTGCTGCGGGTCTTGCCCGCCCCGGCATAGCCCCGCGCGCGCATGTCGGCGATGCAGTCCTCCTGCCATTGATCGCGGGACAGATGTTCGATCACGACCGCACGTGGCCACAGCGCTTGTGGCGCTTCTTTGAAAAAGCCGGTCAGCACGCGATCCTCGAAACCTTCGACGTCGATCTTCAACGCATCGATCTTCGCTACGCCGGCGTCGCCGAGGATACGCGCAAGCCGCCATGCAGGCACCCTGATGGGATCTTTCGCGCCCGCGCCCAAGACGATGTGGCTGGCGCCGAGATTGTCGCCGTCGGTCTCAATCATCAGTTCGCCGTCCTCGGGACCGGCGGCCGCGGCGACCAGACGGACCTGGGTGAAGGCGGAGGCCGTATTGTTGAACGAAAGCCGTGCGAAGGTGATGGGATGCGGCTCGATCGCAATGACTGTACCGCGGGCGCCGACGTGGCGCGCCAGCGCGAGCGCGTAAGTGCCGACATTGGCGCCGATGTCGACGAACACGCCGCAGGGCGGCGTATGCTTGCGCAAGAATTCCAGTTCTTCGAGATTATAGTCGGGATTGAACAGCGCGCCGCGTTCGGTGGCGCTGGCCTGATGGTGGAAACGGAATGAGGCGCCCTGGTACTCCACATCGACCGGGCCGGCGCGCAACAGGTTGACGAGCCGCGACAGCATCGGGCGGAACGCGCCGCGCTTCAGGCGGGTGCGCCGCGCCAGCGAGATAACGACAGCTTGCGCCGCGTTCGGCGCCAGCGCGCCAAACGGCGCGGGCAAAGGGTCATTGTCGGGAATCAAGCAAACTTCCTCGTCAAGCGGCGGCATGCATAGCCGGTTTTGCCCATGACTCCAACGATGACGGGCTCCAACGACGATCCGCTGCTCACTCCGCGCTGCCGCTGACCAGCACCGACATGCCGTCAAGGTTTGGCGCCGCGCAAGGCAAGTAGCTGGGCGGTCAGCTTGGCTGCACGGTCGACCGTGTTCGAGATAGCATCGACATAGCGCTGGCGCAGGCCTGTGACGACGACCGGTGACAGATGATCGGTCGCCTAAATCTGCCGTTCGACCATCATCAGCTTGAGTTCGGCAATCGCCTCGGAGGGATTGAGGCTCTTCGGGCAGGCCTTGGCGCAGTTTAAGATGGTATGGCAGCGATAGAGCCGGAACGGGTCCTCGAGATTGTCGAGCCGCTCGCCGGTCGCTTCATCGCGGCTGTCCTTGACCCAGCGTGTCGCCTGCAATAGCGCAGCCGGCCCCAGGAAGCGCTCGCTGTTCCACCAATAGCTGGGGCACGAGGTCGAGCAGCAGGCGCACAAAATGCATTCGTAGAGGCCGTCGAGCTTTTCGCGGTCCTCGTGGCTCTGCCTCCATTCCTTCTGCGGCGTCGGCGAGGTCGTCTTCAGCCACGGCTCGATCGAGGCATATTGCGCGTAGAAATTGCTCAGGTCGGGCACCAGGTCCTTGACCACCGGCTGATGCGGTAGCGGATTGACCTTGACCGCGCCGTCCTTCACGTCGTGCATCGATTTGGTGCAGGCGAGCGTGTTCTGGCCGTCGATGTTCATGGCGCAGGAGCCGCAGACGCCTTCGCGGCAGGAGCGGCGAAACGTCAGTGTCGGGTCGATATGGTTCTTGATGCAGATCAGCGCGTCCAAAACCATCGGGCCGCAGTCATGGGTGTCGATGTAATAAGTATCGATGCTGGGGTTTTTGCCGTCGTCCGGATTCCAGCGATAGACCTTGAACTCGCGCGTCTCGGGGGCGCTCGCCGGCTTCGGCCAGGTTTTGCCGCCGATGATCTTCGAATTTTTCGGAAGTGCGAATTCAACCATCCATCTTGCCTTTTGGTTCAATCCGTCATTGCCGGGCTTGACCCGGCAATCCATCATCTTCGAAGAGGATGGATGTGCGGGTCAAGCCCGCGCATGGCGAACAGAGCATTAATACACCCGCGCCTTCGGCGGAATGTACTGCACATCATTGGTCATCGTGTAGTCGTGCACCGGGCGATACTCGATCGAGGTCTTGCCGCCATCGTCGATCCACGCCAGCGTGTGCTTCATCCAGTTCTTGTCGTCGCGGTCGGGGAAATCCTCGCGCGCATGCGCGCCGCGGCTTTCGGTGCGGTTCGCCGCCGAGTCCATGGTCACCACCGCCTGCACGATCAGATTGTCGAACTCCAGCGTCTCCACCAGATCGGAATTCCAGATCAGAGAACGATCGGTGACCGAGATATCACTGATGCCGCCATGCACCTTGTGAATCAGGTTGTGCCCTTCTTCCAGCACCTCGCCGGTGCGGAACACCGCGCAATTGTTCTGCATCACTAGCTGCATGTTCTCGCGCAGCTTTGCGGTCGGCGTGCCGCCGGCGGCGTGACGGTAGCGATCGAGACGGCCGAGCGCCTTGTCGGCCGAGCCGGCCGGCAGGTCCGGCTGCTTGCCGTTCGGCGTGAGCTTTTCCGCGCAGCGCAGCGCGGCGGCGCGGCCGAACACCACGAGATCGATCAGCGAGTTGGAGCCGAGCCGGTTGGCGCCATGCACCGAAACGCAGGCCGCTTCGCCCACCGCCATCAGGCCCGGCACCACGAAATTGTCGTCGCCGTTCTGCTTGGTCAGCGCCTCGCCGTGGAAGTTGGTCGGAATCCCGCCCATGTTGTAATGCGCGGTCGGCACGATCGGGATCGGCTCGCGCGTCACATCGACATTGGCAAAAATCCGCGTTGATTCCGAAATGCCCGGCAGCCGCTCTTGCAATATCTTTGGATCGAGATGATCAAGGTGCAGGAAGATGTGGTCCTTGTGCTTGCCGACGCCGCGTCCTTCGCGGATTTCGATGGTCATCGCGCGCGAAACCACGTCGCGGGAGGCGAGATCCTTGGCCGAGGGCGCATAACGCTCCATGAAGCGCTCGCCTTCCGAATTTACAAGATAGCCGCCCTCGCCACGCGCGCCCTCGGTCACGAGACAGCCCGCGCCATAGATTCCGGTCGGGTGGAACTGGACGAATTCCATGTCCTGCAACGGCAGGCCGGCCCGCAGCGCCATCGCGCTGCCGTCGCCGGTTTGCGTGTGGGCGCCGGTGCAGGAATGATAGACCCGCCCGTAGCCGCCGGTGGCAAGGATCGTGGTCTGGGCGCGAAACCGGTGCAATGTACCGTCGTCAAGATTGAGCGCGATCACGCCGCGGCAGGTGCCCTGGTCGTCCATGATCAGGTCGATCGCAAAGAACTCGATATAGAATTCCGCGGAGTGCCGCAGCGCCTGGCCGTACATGGTGTGCAGCATGGCGTGCCCGGTGCGGTCGGCAGCGGCGCAGGTGCGCTGCGCCTGGCCTTTGCCGTAGTCCACCGTCATGCCGCCGAACGGCCGCTGATAGATCCTGCCGTCCTCGGTGCGCGAGAATGGCACGCCCCAATGCTCGAGTTCGTAAACCGCCTCCGGCGCCTGGCGCACCATGTATTCGATCGAATCCTGATCGCCCAGCCAGTCCGATCCCTTGACGGTGTCGTACATGTGCCAGCGCCAATCGTCCGGATGCATGTTGCCGAGAGATGCGGAAATGCCGCCTTGGGCCGCGACCGTATGCGAGCGCGTCGGAAACACCTTGGTGATGCAGGCCGTGCGCAAGCCGGCCTCGCTGCAGCCGACCACGGCGCGCAAGCCCGCACCGCCCGCGCCGACCACGACGACGTCATAGGTGTGGTCGTCGACCGGATAGGCCTTTCCGTTGGTGGCCGGGCCGGCGCTGCCGTTTGCGGTCTTGCCGTTACCGTTCGCGGCCATGGGTTATACTCCCGATGACAGTTTGAGGAGGGCGTAGATCGAGGCGAGCGCCACCGCGAACGAGAAGAAATTGTTGGCCATGATGCCGGCGAGCTTGAGCTTCTCGTTGTGAACGTAATCCTCAATCACGACCTGCATGCCGATCTTCATGTGCCAGGCGCTGGCGACGATGAACAGCAACAGGATGATCGCAATCGGCAATGATCCCAGAATTAGCTTCGCGCCAGCCTGGTTGCTGCCGATCAGCATCAGCACGATCACGATTACCGGCAGGCTGCGTACCCGCGCCAGCGGCGTGCGCATCGATTTGGCGGGAGAATTCTGCGCGCTCATCTTCCGCCCCCGATCGCGTAAGCGGCGATCCAGACCAGCACCGTCAGCGAAACCCCGCCGATCAGGGCGCCCCAGGTCAGCGCCTCGCGTTCGTTAGGCTTGAAGCCATAGCCCAGGTCCCAGACGAAATGCCGGATGCCGCTGAGCATATGGTGCATCAGCGCCCAAGTGTAGCCGAACACGATCAGCCGGCCGATGGTGCTTGCGGTAAAGGCCTGCACATTGGCGTAGGCGCCGGGTCCCGAGGCCGCCGCGATCAGCCACCATGCCAGCAAAAGGGTGCCGAAATAAAGCGCCATGCCGGTTACGCGATGGACGATGGAAAGCGCCATCGTCAACGTCCAGCGGTAGGTCTGCAGATGCGGCGAGAGCGGTCGTTCGATCCTGGCGGTCATTGGCGGCTTTGACGGTTTTTGCGGCCCCGCAGGGGCGGTTCGGCGATCGCGACAGATTTGAGTCCTATTTACGTAGTCGAAACAGCTAGCGCAACGGCGAAATGCCCGAAATTGGCACGCGCATTCATTGCTAGAGGCGTTCGCACACGTCAGTATATGCCGAGCGAACGAGGCGCTGCCGAAAGATCGAATTTGAATTCGATTATTGCGCTGACCGGACTTTTTCCAGGTGTTGGCCGAGGGCGTCGGAACGGTGCAATTGCTGAACGAGAAAGTCCGCACAAACCCGTATCTTCGGCGATGCCAGCCCGGAAGATTGAAGCAATAAATGCACCGGCGCGGGCGCCGGCTCGTGATCGCGCAGAATGCGCCGCAAGTGGCCCGCCGCCAGCTCCGACTTGATTTGCCATGACGGGACCCTCACCACCCCGGCGCCGTCTTTTGCCGCCGCGACAAGCGCATCGAGGCTATTGATCCAGAGCCGACCAGCTATCCGGATTTTGCATTCCGCTTTTGCGTTCTCCTTGAAGCGCCACTCGCCGACACCCGGCGTATCCGAGAACACCAGACAGGCGTGATGGCGTAGATCGGCGGGCGAGCGCGGAACGCCGAAGCGCTTCAGATAGCCTGGCGCTGCACAGACGATCATCTGTACATCCGCGAGCTTGCGCGCGATTAGTTGCGAATCCGGCAAATGTCCGACGCGAAGCGCGACGTGAATGTCCTCCTCGATCATGTCGACGGCGCGGTCGAGCAGCAACAGCTCGACGGACACGGACGGATGGCGGCGCAGGAATTCGGCGAGCAGCGGCGCAATCAGCAACCGACCCATCAAGCTTGGCGCACTGATGCGAAGGCGCCCAGATGGTTGCTGCCGGCCCGACGATAACGCCAGTTCGACCTCCTTGAGCTCGCCAAGGATCGATTTTGCGCGATCGTAGAGAAGGCGCCCGTCATCGGTGAGTGCGAGGCGGCGCGTCGTTCGCGTGAGCAGACGCGTCCCGAATAGTTCTTCCAGCGCGGAAATCTGTCGGCTCACCGATGTCAGCGAGCTCGGCAGCGACCTCGCCGCAGCGGACAGGCTGCCGGCCTCCACCACCCGCACGAACGTCGCTATTGCCGCGAACTGGTCCATGCTGATCCTTCCGTATCTCGCAAAGGTCTTCCCCGAATTGCGCTCATACTACCGTAATCCACAACGGTCTATGCTGCCGGGAAGTTCACGGCTTACGGAGTTCGACATGACCCAGATCTCCCGCGCGCCCTGCCAGCCCCGCGAATCCGCAGGCGGCGACAATTTGGCGTGCCCGCTCGCCTTCTCGGTCACGGGGCTGCTCATGCACGGGCTTGCATTGATGGTACAGAA
>VAZG01000323.1 GCA_005885285.1 Alphaproteobacteria bacterium
AGACATCAAGCGGTTCGCCACCGAATTCGACCCGCAGCCGTTCCACATGGATGAAGCCGCCGCCGAGAACACGGCGTTCAAGGGGCTTGCAGCTTCAGGATGGCATACGGCCGCGATCGCCATGAACCTTGCGGTCCAGGTCCGGCCGTTCGGGCCGCATCCGCTGCTGGGGGCTGGCGTCGACAATCTGCGCTGGATGAAGCCGGTGCGGCCCGGCGACACACTTCACCTCGAGGGCGAGGTGGTCGAACTGGTCCCGTCGCGAACCAAGCCGCAAGGCATCGCCCGGGTCAAATGGACCGCCTACAATCAACACGGCGAGCCGGTCTACACCTTCAACCCGATCGGAATCGTGCCCCGCCGCCCCGGCTAGAATCGCCGCCGAGGCCTGGATGGTGACGCGCGGTCGCCCTTCACGTCACCCGTCTCGATTGTCCGGCGCGATCAGGCCGCGGGGCTCAGTCGCGTTCGCAGCGTCGGCGTCCAGGTCGACAGCAGGTAGAAGCAGATCGCCAGGATCAGCAAGTGCTGGAAGCCGAGCAGCGTCGAGAACTGTTCCGCCAGTCCGCCGATCATCGATCCGGCGATGTTCGAGCCGAACGCATGCTCGGGATGGGTCTCGTCGCGGAACGATCGCGCGAAGATGATCCCCGCGAAGAACATCGGCCCCAGCCCCAGCAGGCAGGGCAGGACGTAGCGCCATAGGATGCCGCCGCTCAGGAACATATCGAAGGGCACCAGCACCGAGACCGCAAGAGATGCGAGCAGCGCCGCATAGGGCAGGGTGAGCCGGGTCGAGGGCACCTTGAGGACATAGAGGTTGGCGAACAGGATCAGCACCAGTGCGCTGAAGAACACAGCCGAATTCACCAGCCACGTGCTGCCGAACAGGAGCGCCATCTGCACCACCGCCTTCGTTTCAAGCAGCATGAAGGCGGCACCGAGGAAGAACATCCTGATATTGATCCGCAGGCCGCCGCTTCCCTTGGGCATGAAGAACAACACCATCGCGATGCCAAGTCCGCCCAGCATCACCATCGAGCGGATGGTCAGATTGGGGACCAGCCTGTCCTTGACGTAGAGGAACGGCCAGTCGTCGGTGGTCAGTTGTGACGATGAGGCCTGATCGGCGATCAGCCTCGTCGGCGCGATCGGCTCCCAGCTGCCGCGCGTCGACGACCTGGACCGGCCGTCGAACCCGTCAACGCTGAGATTTTCCTGCGGCAGCGAGTTCAGCCAGAACGTGCCTTGCTGCTTGAAGGCGAGCGGGATGCGATGGTTGCAGCCGGCAATGATGGTCACGAAATTGGCTGGCTCGGAAGCTTTCAGCGTTTCCTGGTACGGCAGCGGCAGCACGAGCGGCTCACAGCCGAACACCTGGGCGGTCATCGTGGCGACGCGCTGCACAATCCAGCCCTGGCGATAGAAGTTGTACATCACGAAGACGCCGTCCGGCTTCAGCACGCGGCGGACATCCTGAAAGGCCTGCTCGGTGAACAAATAGCTCTCCAGGCGGATATTGGCGTAGCCCGAGTGCAGGATCAGCGAGTCGACCAGCGCATAGACGACGAGGTCGTATTTCTGTTCGGTCGTGCGCAGGAAGTGCCGTCCGTCATCAAGGTGGGGCACGACACGCGGGTCCGAATAGGGCTGGTTCGGATGATGATGGATGCCGATGTCCTGGATGACCGGATCGATCTCCACCGCGTCGATGCGCTTCACGCCGTAGCGCAACGCGTGCGACAGATCGTTGCCGGAGCCGGCGCCGATCACCATGACATCGTCAAACGGCGCGCCGCCGCTGCGCTTCTGCAAGAGGTGGATCAGCGAATACATCGAGCCGCGCTGCTCGAAGGGGATCATCTCCTGATGGCCGATATTGTTGACATGGATGGTGCCATCTTCAATGTTGTGGTCGACGGCATAATAGGGCGACCAGCGGATATCGTGCAGCTTGGACGCCTGGGTGGGAATGGCGGCAAACGCGATGACCAACAGAAGCGCAGTGCCACGGACCGGCGTCAGCGCGCTGTCCCGATATAGCAGATAGGCGACGCCAGCCGTGACAATCAGGAGCCAGACCGCGGGAGGCGCCTGTAGGAAGGAAAGCACGGAGAAGCCGACGATGCCGGCGAGGCTGCCGCCGATATTGAGCGAATAGCCCTTGATCCGATCGGGAAAGGCGTCGAAGGACCGGCCGAGCATCTGGCCGAGGCCGACGAACATCAGCGCGATCAGCACGAAGAACAGGCCCGCGATCCATTCGATCGGGATCACGAACTGGGCCAGATCCGGATCACGATATTCGGTGCCGAAAAACACCTCCTGCGGCGAGGCCTGGTGGCCGACGTCGACTGCGAGACCCTTCCAGAAACTGTAGAGCACGACGGTGAGCCGCGCGGCCGCGAAGCTTCCGGCCGCGATCGAGGGAAACCACCAGAACCAGTTGAACCGCTGGCGCGCCGCCAAGCACCCGCAGGACATGCCCAGGAAGGAGGCCAGCAGGACCACGCTGGTGAAGAATTGCAGGAATATGACATTGGCCGAGAACCAGCGAATGCTCGCGAGCTCTAGGAACAGCACCAGAAATCCGACCAGAAACAGATTGAGGCCGTGCTCGGACGCGGAGACGGCGCGACCCTGGGCCATGCGCATTGTATCCCTTCACCGGTGGAAATTTCCTTCTGGTGCGGGAGACTAGCGGGATCTGCGCAACGCGAGGTTAATCGAATGCGGTACCAAAACCTTAATCTCGGCCGGCCCTATTCAAGCGGCCCTTGCGAGCCCAGGAGCGGCCAAGGGCCGCGCCCGGCCAAGCTTCATGCCGTCGTCCGCCTTACGCCCTGGTCCAGCGTCAGCGGCATCGGATTGGTGATCGAGACCTTCCAGGCGACGTCGTTGCCATTGGCGGTGCCGTCGAAAATCTCGGTCGAATTGCCATCGGCGCCCTGCATGCCCGTCAGGGTGCCGCCCGCACTATTTAAATTCAGCGTCGCCTTGCGCTCGCCCATCGGGGTTGACATGACAAGATTCCAGTTTCCATCCACAGCCATGGCTTGATCTCCTCGATCGATTGTTTCGCAAAACCCGAAATGGTTTCGGGGCGCGGTATAGCTCATCCTGAAGCCCAAACCCAACCCATGAAAAGGGGATGTTTTTTGTTTTGACGCGTCTCTTCACGCGATCAGGCGGTGGGGAGGGCGGCGGCCGGAGCGGTTTCGTCCTTCACCCTGCGGTATTGCGGATACCATTTGGTGAAATAGATCGCGCTGTTGCGGGCGGCGAAGGCAATCGCAAGGCCCGACCAGATCGGCAGTCCCGGCACGTAGAGCATCGCCAAATTGGACGCCATCATCACCAGCGCCGCGGCGGTCCAGGCGGCGGTGATGATGTAGTTCGCGCGCAGGAAGCCGGGCAGGCCTGCGGTTTCGGCGGGGACCGCTTCAATCGCGTATTGCAGCGTGAACGGGCGGCGGATCAGCATCGAGATCAGCGAGATTGCGAATATGCCGGTGTCGACCGCAAGTTTGACCTGCGGCTTGCCCAAGCCCGGATCGATCAGCACGAGGTAGAGCCCGACGGCGGCGAACAGGAAAGCCGAACCCGCACCGAGCCATTTCAGTGAACGGCCGCGAACGAAATCGAGCGCGATCACGGCGAGGCAAATCGCGGCGGCTACAAACACGCTCACCTTGGCCGAGGTCAACAGCATCAGTGGCGCAAAGGCGCCGTAGGGCGCGAGAATCAGGAAGATCGTCATGCGCAGCCTCGTTCGGCTATCTTTACGGTGTAAAGATACGGTTACAGCAGCGACCTCTGACGGTCAAGCAAAATCTTTACGATGTAAACATCAGGCTTTATAAGGTGTCGGATGGCGAAAAAGACCGCGATAACCCGACCCCGCGTCCGCCCGGCCGCGAGCCGGGCCGCAAAGGCGCCGGCGAAGGCGCCGCAACAGCCGTCACGGCGCGCGGGCGGGCGTGACGATACGTCTTATCATCACGGCGCGTTGCGCGATGCGCTGCTGGAGGCGGCGGAGCGGGTATTGGAGCACGACGGGCTCGCCGGGCTGACCTTGCGCGCGGTGGCGCGGGAGGCCGGCGTGTCGCATGCCGCCCCAACCCATCATTTCGGCGATCTCACCGGCCTTGTCAGCGAACTCGCCGCGATCGGCTTCCGCCAGTTCAACGCCACGATGGAGGCGGCGCGCGCCACCGGCACCGTGCCATTAGAGAAGTCGATGGCCGGCGCCAAAGCCTATGTCGGGTATGCACAGGCCCATCCCGGCATGTACGGATTGATGTTCCGGACCGAACGGCTGGACATGTCGCGGCCATCACTCTGTGAAGCCGCCAATGCTTCATTCGCCGGGCTTGCCGCCGCGGTCGGCGCGAGCCGGCATGAGCAGATCTTCGAGGAGGCGCTGTCGCTCGAACAGGCCGCCGCGATCGCGCGCGCGTGGTCGCTGGTCCACGGCTTCACCACGCTGCTGCTGGACGGCCGGCTCGCCGACATCCTGCGGCGGTTGCCGAAGGGCACCAGCGTCGAAACCCTGCTGGAGGCCATGCTTAAACTGACCATGGGCCGGCAGGCCGGGTCATGACCCGAGGCCGAAGGAAATCGGCGCTGCCGTTAAGGACTACGAGGCAATCAGTTTCTTCACCGGCGTCGGGTCGAGATTGAATATCCTTGCCGCGTTCAAACCCAGAATGTTGCGCTTGGCCTGTTCGGTGAGGAAAGGAAGATCGCAGATTTCCTGTGGCAAATCGAAATCGTAGTGCGGCCAGTCGGACGAGAACATCAGCTGCGTTTCGGCCCTGATCATTTCGAGGGTGATTTCGAGCGCCTTCGGGTGCGTCGTCTCCATGGGTTGGGTGGTGTAGAAGCAATTATGGTTCATGTATTCACTGGGCATCCGCTTCAACTGGGGAGCCTCGGAAGGGCGCATCAGATACTGATCGTCAAGCCGCTGCATCAGGAAGGGCACCCAGGCCAATCCGCTTTCAACCCACAGCGCCTTGAGCTTGGGGAACCGTTCGGGAATCCCGTTCAGGATCCAGTTCGTCATATGGACCATGTTGCACCACACGAATCCCAGTGCGTGCATGCCGAGAAACCGGTTGACGGTCGCAAGCGATGGGTCTTGCCAATGATAGCCGGCATGGAAGGCCAGCGGCTTGCCGGTCGCCTCGATCATTGAATAAAGCCGCATATAGTCGTTGTGGTGCACCGGCTTGTGGCGGGTGCTGGTCACGCAGAATCCGATCACACCTTTCTTGTCGCCTAGCTCCTCGACGGTCCGTTCGGCCTCGTTGGGGGTGTTGAACGGCAAATAGACCAGCGATTTGATCCGCTCGTCCTCGGACAGGATCCGATCGATGAGCCAGCGATTGTAGGCGCCGCCGAGCCACACTTCCATTTCGGGTTGCGGATGCATGCCGAGAAAAAGCATGGGCGTCGGGAATACCACCATGTTGTCGATGCCAAGCGAATCCATCGCCCGGCGCGTCAAGGTGACGTCGCGATGGACGCCGGTTTCCTCGACGATTTCCCGCTGACCGTCCTGATGCGGGATGCGCCCACCGACCGATTGGTAGCGCAGTCCGAGGTCGCCATTGAGCCCATAGGGAGGCGCGCCGAGCCGCTCCGCCTGGAACCGCATCGCGTTGTCGCGGACGACGGGGTCCTCGATGTAGGTGACGATCTCCTTCCAGGAGACGGTTTCGACATGGTGGGCGTCGATGTCGCACACGAACCAATCCTGCAACCCGCGTCGGATCGCGTTGCGCCTGGCGTGGGCGAGGATGTCGCGGGTGTCGGTATGAACGCTGATCTCTTGTATCGGCGAATATTGCGGCCCGATCCTGCCTTGAATATTCATGATCTTCCCCCTGCGGAATAGGTGTCCTCGTCCGGGCGCCGCCGATACCAAAGCGCAAGCTCCATCGGTCCGAGATGGAGCGCCCGGAGCATTTCGGAAACCGCCGACAACAGCTCGGTTGGTGTCATTTCGCTGTCCCGCTGTCCCGCGATCGGCGAGAACGTTCTTTCTTCTCCGTCGGATTTCGCGACATAGAGACGAATGGCCGCGGTCAGGATCTGCGCGACCGCTTCGTCGGAAACCCGATAGGCTTCGTTGCTCTCGACCAGCTCCCGCGACGCGCGCAGTAGTTTGGGGGCCGCGTCGTCGATCCAGCCGTAGAGATCGTTTTTCCTGCTACCTTCAGGTTCGAACATAGATCTCGCCCTCCCGGATCGTGATATCCGCCTTGCGCAGTCGAACGCGGCTGTTGCCCTGATGGAATCCCGTCTTGATGCTGTATTCATAACCGTGCCACGGACACACGATGTTGGTTTCGGACGGATCGTATTCCTGGCGGCGGATCGTCCGGTCGTCCGCGACCGGCTCAATCACCCGCTTCATGATGCGTCCCTGGCAAACCGGCCCGGCGCGATGGGCGCAGCGGTTGTGCCAGGCAAAAAATTCGCCATCGATCTTGAAGATTCCGACCTCCTGCTCACCGCAGTCGATCACCTTGCGGTCGCCGTCAGCGTAGTCGGTCACTTTCCCCGCAGAAAATTCGGGCATCTGTCACTCCCGGTCCAGAGCTGGCGAGCGCCCAGGGAATGCTGCTCTAACCCGCTCCCGTGTCAACCCCGTTTCACCAGTTCCGCGGGCGCGGGGCGCGATCACCTTCTTCGTCCTTGCAGCCCATCCCCTGCGGCATCAGGCCTGCGACGACAGCGAACAAGGGCCGCTACCGCAATCTCGAATGTGACACTCAAGTTTAAAAGGGCTCGTTTCATCAGGGAACGGATGAACTTCACAAGCGTTCGACCTGCGCAATCTGGGGAAGGTTCAGGCGCTAACGCGTGAAACACCTGACATTGGCGCTGAATCGTTTTAGAACATCACCTTCGCTTTCAGCCTTCGTTCGAGTATCACTCCACGTCATGCCTGCCATTTCCAAGCATAAGCCCTACCGCATCGGCCGCTCCCGCACCGGACTTGGCCTCTTCGCCACCAAACCGATCAAGAAGGGCACCAAAATCGTCCGTTATTTTGGTCCGCTATTGGATTCCCGGAAGAAAAAGGACGATGCGATCGAGAATAAGTACCTTTTCGAGCTCAACGGCCGCTGGACCATCGACGGCTCGGTGCGCGAGAACATCGCCCGCTATATCAATCATGCCTGTAAGCCGAACGCGGAATCCGACGTCAAACCGCGCAAGCGCAAGGTTTTCATCCGCGCCATCAAGAACATCGAGCCGGGCGAAGAGATCAGCTACGATTACGGCACCGACTATTTCAAAGCCTATCTGAAGCCGATCGGCTGCAAATGCGAGGCCTGCGAAAGGAAGCGCAGGAAGAAGCGCGCCGAGGCGCGGGCCGAACGGCAGCGGCTGAAAGTCAAGGCGGAGCGCAAGGCCCACAAGAAGGCGGAGAAGCTCGCCAAGGCCCAAGAAAAGAAGGCTCAGGAGAAACTGAAAGAAAAGCAAAAGTTGAAGTTGAATGGTGTCAAGGCCAACGACGAACACCTCAACGGCAAGAGCCGTTCAAAGATCGCTCGAAACAAGCCGGCCGCCACCGAGCCTCAAACCCTTGCGGCATCACCTGACCCAAATCAGATGGCGGCCTAGCCCGGCGACCCTGATTTTCCGAGGCCGGAGTGCTCTCATAGCGCCTGAAGAGTTGCTCGGCCTCCTCGTAACCTTCAGTGCCGCTGATCTGCGCTGACATGGCGCGCCGCCTCCGTTCCGCAACCAAGCAACGCTATCCGGGCAGCATGATCGGATCAGAAAAGATCTGATCCCATTACCCGCTACGCGGATAGATCCGTCAACGCGAGGCAATGTTCCGCCATTTGGTTTCGATCCCGGCGGTGATGGCACGTATTCGCGCCTCATGGGCCGCCCAGAAGGCGCGGCTCGCTGCGGGCGTTCCCTGCCGGTATCTCGCATAGACGTCGGTTGGCCGGATAAGCTCAAGAGCCGACCGCGTGTTGGTCGTCGCGGCTGTCTCGGCTGCTGCCGTTTTCGAGGGGCTCTTCGCCGCATCGGCCGGCCATGGTCCTGGCCCGCTGTAAGGTGAGCCCATTGCGACCAGACGCGAGCGCGCACGATTGCAGTACGTGGCCGAGAGCGGAGACATGACCTCCTCGCCATGACCCGCACGATATTTCATCAAGGCCCGGCAGAGATCGCCCCCGGCGAGGCGCCACGCCTGACTGAGATAGATCACGCCGTAATGAATGTTGATTTCGGGTTTTGCCAGTTCTGCCGTGTTTCCCGTGAAGCCGAGCATGGCCGCCGTTCCCGGCCTCACTTGCATCAAACCGATCTCGCCGACGCGGCCGATCGTCGAGGCATCATAGCTGCTTTCGACGAATACCACCGCCTCTGCAATATCCGCCGGTAAATC
>VAZG01000413.1 GCA_005885285.1 Alphaproteobacteria bacterium
TCATGCTGGAATTGCCGGACTACAAGATGCCGCGCGCGAAAAGCATCGTGATCGGCGTCTACACGCGGGCGAAAATGTTCCTGCAGCGCGCCGGCACCACGATCTTCTCAATGATGGTGCTGATCTGGTTTTTGGCGTCGTTTCCGTCAGCTCCCGCCGGGGCCGTGGAGCCGGCCATCAATTACAGCCTCGCCGCGATGATCGGCAAGGCAATCGCGCCGTTGCTCGCACCACTTGGCTTCAACTGGCAGATCGCGGTGGCGCTGATCCCGGGCATGGCGGCACGCGAAGTCGCGGTCGCCGCGCTCGGCACGGTCTATGCGATCGAAGGCGGCAAGGAGGCGGCCGCACAGATCGGACAGGTGCTGGCCACCAAATGGAGCCTCGCCACCGCGCTGTCGCTGCTCGCCTGGTACATTTTCGCTCCGCAATGCGCTTCCACGCTCGCCGTGATCCGCAGGGAGACCGGAAGCTGGAAATGGATGGCGGTCACCTTTGGCTATATGCTGACGCTCGCCTATGCCGCTAGTCTTGCGACCTACAACATCGCGGTCGCGCTTGGTGCAGGATAGGCGAACGAAAGGACGGAGCCGAAAGGACGGGCCGATGGGCATCAACAGCTTTCGGCAACTTGCCGATTACAACCACTGGGCCAACCGCCGCCTCTATGCGGTAGCCCTGGAAATGCCGGACGAGCAGTATCGGCGTCCGACCGGGGTGTTCTTCGGCAGCCTGCACGGCACGCTGAACCATTTGCTGCTGACCGATCTCATCTGGCTGAAGCGATTAACCGGCGAAGGCGAGCATCCCGATCGCCTCGACGCCATCTTGTTCGAAGACCGCAAGGACTTGGCTCGCGCGCGGATGGCCGAGGATGCACGCCTGATCAAGGTCATCGGCGGTTACAGCGAGGCTGATCTCGACAAAACCGTCTCGTATCGGACGATGTCAGGTCAACCGCACCAACAGCCACTCCGGGAGATCCTCTTGCATCTGTTCAACCATCAGACCCATCATCGCGGCCAAGCGCACGCTTGCTGTTCGATCCTCACCGGGACTGAGCCGCCATCGCTCGACCTGCTGCAGTTTCAACGTGGCGCGCCGGTGCCGGACCTCAAACTGTAGCGCGATCAGTTCGGCGGCGGCGTTATTACCATCGGCGGGCGCGGCTTGGGCTTGGCAAGCGCGGGTGCAGGCGCCGGCCGCACCTCGATCGGAGGCGGCAGCGGCGCAGCCTGCTGGCTTAGGGCCGGCGGATTGGGAGCCGGCTGCGCACCCGGCGGACGCGGACCGGCGGCTTTCGGCCTCATCTGCGGGCGCCGCGGAGCGCGGCCAGGCAGGGCATTGTCGGCCGGCGGCTGATCGGGCGCGGTCGTATCAGGTAATGCCAGCGGCGGCAGCGTAGCTGTGGTCGGCGGGATCGAAGCCCGGGTCGGTGGCGGCGGCTCTCCGCGCTCGATCGCGTCCAATCTGCGGGTTTCCCGATCAATCGCCCTCACCGCGAGCCATGACGACAGCGCGGCGACATCGACGGTGCGGTTGAGTGCATCGGGCGGGCCCGCCGCGAAGATTTGAATCTCCGGATGGCTGGTCACTGATCCCACCGCCGTCGAAGCAAGGCTGGCGCGGATATCGGCCTGGTCGGCGGGAATATCGTAACCGCCCGAGACAATGGCGCGGGCTCCTTGCGCCTCCAGCGTGGTTGCGCCGATGCGGAGCCGGCCATCCCTGATCGTGAACGGAATCTGGGCCGAGGCGACCCGCAGGCTGCCTGAAGACAACACCGGCTCGACGATCTGCCGTAGCTTCACGTCATCGGTGGCCTGGCCGTTGTCGCTGCCGCGGATCGCGGCATCGAATGCCCGCGGATCGAGCCCGGCGATGCCGGCCGATTCCAGCGTCACCGTGCCGCTTCCCGATAAGGCGCCTGATAGCGCCGAGGCGCTGCGGCCCTGGCTTGCCAGTGTCGTCTGCATCGATGCCCGCCCCGAAGGCATTTTGAGGCCGCGGTAATGCAGTGCTGCACCATCGACGCCGGAGAACTCAAGGCGGGCATTCAGCGCAATTCCGTCCGCCGACGGCCTGGCGTCGATATTGGCGGTCGCGGTGCCGCCGCCGAGCCCGCCCTTGATGCTATCGAGCGTCAGCGATTGGCCGTCGCTCCTGATCGTGCCGCTGACCGGCCGCAACTCGATGCCGTCAGGCAGCGCACCGCGCAAGGCCTGAAACACGACGCGGCCGCGCCAGCCTTTCAAGGGCCCTGCCCGGAGCGGGTCTGCGACGTCGTGGCCCGCGGCGCCGATCGCGAGCGCAAAGGCCGGCACGAGCGCAAGCTGGTCGAGCCCGATTTCGCCCTCGACGTTCTTCTCGTCACCCATTGTGAGGGCCAAACGCCCGCGCAGCCGCGAATCGGCAACGATGCTGTCGAGATCGTCGAAGGTCAGTTTGTTGCCGACAAGCGAAAGGCGCGAGGACAGACGGATGTTTGGCGCCAGCGTGTCGGACCGCTTGAGATCGAGCAGCGGGGAGATATCGGCGCTTCGTATCCGCAAGTTGACGCTGGCCTTGGCCTCTTGCGCCCACGGCTCGGCAGACCCTTCGGCATCCGCATCAAGGCCGGCACCCCAGATCTTCGCCTTCAGCCGCAGCGGCGCGTGCCACACGCCGCTCACCGATCCCTCGAACTGGGCCGGGCCTTCGCCAGCGGCAATGGCGCGATCAAGTCCCAGTAACGCGACAAGCGCGCTGCCCCGCTCCGACGACAGCTTGGATTGAACGCCGATCTCGCTGTTGCGCAGCGCGCGTTGGCGCGATCGGCGTGTTCAGCGTTTTTCTCGACATCGAGTGTGAATTTGAGGCGCACCGGCCCCGGACCCGCACCCATCGCATCGATCCGCGAGACCAGCGACGGGGCAAGCGGCTGGATCAAGGCGGTGATCTGCGCCAGCGATGCGGCGCTTGAATTCAGCGCTACTTTGCCTGTCGCGTTGGTGCGGTCGAAACTCCCGGTGCCTTCCGTCGTCACGCCGTTGGCGTCGCCGAACTTCACGCGCCTGGTCCGGCCACTCTCGTTGCGGCCCCGCAAGCGATCTTGCAAAGGCCGCCGCGGCATCGAGATCGAGACGCTCCGCCTTCAGGGCGGCTTCGAGGCGCGATCCGCCCGCCTCCTGATGCGCGACGGCCAGCCGCCCCACCACGGCGCTGCCATCGATCTCTGCATTCAGTTTTTCGATAGCGACGCGATCGGAGCTGACGCTGACATTACCGCGCAGCCGCAACGACTTCTGGCTGCGATAGGTGATTTCGCTGCGGCCCTGCAACCACGCCACCAGCGCATCCGGATCGGAAGAATCCACCTCAAGCGCGCTGGTGAAGCCGCCGGACGGCTCAGGCTGCACCCCGCCGCCACTGAGGACGACGTGGGTCGCGCCCGGCGCTCGAAAATCCAATCGGCGGATTGTCCACGACCTCGCATCGCCGTGCAAATCGGCCTCCAGATTTTGCAACGGCCGCCCGCCCAGCATGATCTGCTCGGCACTGAACGCGATCTGCGCCGGTATCGGTGCGACCGGCGTTGCGGCCATCCATGCGCGCAGCGCCGGTAGCAGTTGCGCCGGCACGACAGCGCTATTGTCTTTGGCGATCGCCCGGTCGACGTCGAGTTGCCGTGCCGACAGGGAGGCACGCAAAAGCGGCGACGCACCGAAGCGAAGATCGACAACACCGGTGGCCTTCAGCGCGGTCTCCTCGCTGCCATAGCTGGTCTCAACCTGCTCGAGCCGCGCGGCCGCCGGATCGGCCTTGACCTTGGCCGATATTTTCCAGGGTATCTCGCTGCCCTTGTCGCTGCCCTTGTCGCTGCCTTTGTCGCTGCCTTGGGCCTTTGGCGTTGCCGGTGCGGCCAGCACGAGCGCGCCTTCGAAGCGCGGCGCACGGGACTCAAAGCTGAGCACGCCCTCGAGATCGACCGACAGCGCCCGCTCGCCCGGATCGACGTTGAGGTGAAGGCGCGTACCACTGCCATCCGGGGCCTGTCCGGAAGAGACGCGGAACGGATAGCGCGTTCCGGAAATCGAGAAGCTGCCGTCGCCGCGCACCGACCCGGCGAGTGAACGTACATCGCCGCTGAAAGCGATGTCGTTCAGCTCGAGCGTCCCGCGGCTTGCGGCGTCGTGCAGGGCAACACGGCCGGTGAGATTGAGCCGGTCGATCGACAGCGATCCCAGATTGAAGGTTCCGTTGGTCGCCGGCAGATCGATGCGGCCCGTCGGATCGAGGCCAAGATCGACCGCAAGGCCGTCGATCGTCAATTGGTTGGCCCGCCATTGGCCGCGCATCAAATCGCCCAAACTGAACTCGACATCGAGCTTGTCGGCGTGAACTTTGCCAAGATCGTTGGCGGCGCCGACCATCACCGAGCGCAGCCGCAATGACGGGGTCGGCAATAACCGCGCATCAAGCGCGCCCGCAACATGCACCGGCGCGCCGATCACCTTGGTTGCCTCCGCCTCGAACTGCGGCCGGAACTGGTTCCAGTCAATGAAATACGGCCCGATCAGCGCGGCAACCAGCGCAATGATGAAGGCAATCGCCAATCCGAGCAGCGTCGTCTGCACGGCGTCTCCCTCTTGGGTAAGCAGGCTCCGGTGCCCTCACCACTGGGGCCACTCCGCGGCCCACCCGCCGCCGCGCCGAAACCTGGCCAAATATAGAGACAACTATGGCGAAGTCACAGCAATGCTATGTGAGTAGCCCTCCATCGACCGCTTTACCAGCTCGCTGGCAGCCGCTTCAGGCCGCGCAGCACGAAGGTCGGGCGCCATTCCGGATTGTCCGCGTCATCGAGCCGCAGGTCCGGCAGCCGGCGTAACAGGGTCGAAATCGCGATCTCCGCCTCGATGCGCGCGAGCTGGGCGCCGAGACAGAAGTGAATGCCGCCGCCAAAGGACAGCGGCTTCACATTGGGCCTGGCGATGTCGAGGCGATCAGGGCGATCGGGATAGACGGCCGGGTCGCGGTTGGCCGAACCGAGCAGGCACAGCACGCTCTCGCCCTTCGGGATCCGCTTGCCGCCGAGATCGTCGATGTCCTCAAGCGCCACGCGTCCGGTCATTTGCACAGAGGAATCGTAACGCAGGAATTCCTCAATGGCATTGGTGATCAGCGACGGCTCGGCTTTCAATAGCGCGAGTTGGTCGGGGTTGCGGTACAGCGCCAACAGGCCGTTGCCGATCAGATTGACCGTGGTCTCGTGGCCTGCGCCGAACAACAGGATGATGTTGGCGGTGAGTTCCTCGTTGGAAAGCTTGCTGCCATCCTCCTCCGCCTGCACCAATTGCCCCGCGAGCTCGCATAAAACACCTCGCGATGATCTTCGGGAATTCCCAGCATGTCGCAGATGATCGTCACTGGCAGGCGGAAGGCGAAATCCTCGATCAGGTCCATGTGCCGCTGCGGGGCAATGCGCTCCAGCGTCTGATCGACGATCGCTTGAATGCGCGGACGCATGTCCTCGACCCGGCGCGCCGTGAAGGCCTTGACCACGAGACCGCGCAAGCGGGTGTGGTCCGGCGGATCCTGCTGCAGCATCCAGTGGCTCATGCTGCGGAATACCGGCTCATCCATGATCTTCGGGCCGTAGCGGCGGATGGTGCGGTCGATAAAGTCCTTGCCAAAACGCTTGTCGCGCAAAACCAGACTCGCTTCCGCGTGTCGGCTGGCGGCGAACGCGCCGAACGGCGTCAGATGCATGGGATCGTCGGCGCGCAGCCGCTCATAAAACGGATAAGGGTCGCGAATGAATTCCGGCGCCAGCGGATTGAACGGTGGCGGCGCACTCCTCGCAGTCTGGGCCTGCTCGTTCATGATGGCCTCGATCGGTAGCCGCACCGCTGCGGGCATGAAAACTCGATACACTATTGTATCGAGTTGCATTCTGACCTAAAATGCGCCGATGTCAAGAGTTCGAACCAGACCGACCCGGGACGCGACCTGCGAAAAGCTGTTCGAGGCGGCGGCGCGGGTATTCGAGGAACAGGGCATCGGCGGCGCCAGCATCGAGGCCATTGCGGCGGCGGCCGGCTTCACCCGCGGGGCGTTCTATTCGAATTTCAACAGCAAGGACGAATTGATCATCGCGATGCTCGAGGACCATGTCGAGCAATCCATTCGCCGCAACCTTGATCTCCTAGCCGTGCACAAGAACCTCGCGGACTTCATCGAGGCGCTGAAAGCCATGGATCGTACCCGGCAGGATCCGCTCGGTCGTTCTCCGCTTCTGCACATCGAGATGATCCTTTATGTGGCCCGCGCCGAGAAGCGCCGGCCCGAGCTTGCCAAGCGCCTGCGCGCCCGGCGAAAACTGGTCAGCGATATCGTCGAAACCACGGTGAAGAACGGCGGCGGGAGCCGAGCTCTGAACCCGGCATGGACAGCCGCGGTCGTGCTGGCGCTGGAGGACGGCTTTCGGCTGCACCGCCTGATCGATCCGGAGACCACGCCGGCCGACAGCTTCCTGCGCGCCATTACCGATCTGCAGCGGACGATCGGAATTTCCTCGGCCTGACGAGAACTTCATCAGGCGCTCGCGCTTTGCAGGCGGTGCAATCGGCCGGCCACCGCGCGGATTTTTCGAGGTCCGGCCCGCCAGATCGCGATCGCAGACAACAAGCTCACGGCAATTCCGATCGCAAAGGCAAGCGTGTAGCTGCCGGTCAGATCGTGCAGAGCGCCCGTGATCCATGGGCCCGCGGCGCCGCCTGCCAATGCCACGAGCATGATGGTGCCAAAGATGCTGCCGTAATGCCGGCCCTGGAAAATCTCGAGCACCACCGCGCCCATGATCGAGGTCAACCCGTAGCCGAGCGCGCCTTGCGTGAATACCATCAGGTAGACCAGCGGCAGTGTGGGTGCATATTTCAGCGCGATCAGGCACGCAAAGCAGATCGCAAAGCCTAGACAGCTTGCCGTCCAGATCCATTCACGCCCGACCCGGTCGGAAACATGTCCGAGCAGGATCTGCCCGGGAATTCCGAGCAGGCTGACCACGCCCAAAGCCCAGACCGCGACATTCGCGCTGAAACCGATATCGAGCAAAAACTTGGTCTGGTGAACCTGCACCGCGTACCAGATGTACAGGCCGCAGAAATAGCCGAGCGCGATCCACCAGAACCGCGCCGTGCGCAGCGCGCGCCGCAGGGTCCAGTCGGTGCCGGCCCAGACGGCATCGACGATGTTCGACACCGGCGTTGGTGATGTCGCAGAGGGGGCGTCATCGCCGTCGGGCTCGAGCCCAATGTCCTCGGGGCGTTTGCGCAGCAGAAGGTTGATCGGCGCCAGCGCGATGAGGACCAGAAGGCCCATCGCGGTGCAGGCGGTGCGCCAGCCGGTCGCTTCGATCATGTGCTGCACCCAGGGCAGCAAGGTGACGGAGCCGATGCCGACGCCGGCGAACGCGATTCCCATCGCAAGGCCGCGGCGGCGGATGAACCAGTTCGGCAGGAACAGCGATTGACCGGAATAGCCGAGGCAGACGCTGCCGGCGCCTACCATGACGCCGATGGTGAGATAGAGATGCCAGGGCTGCGTCGTCAGCGGCGCCAGCAACAGCCCTCCTCCCATCAGCGCGACGCCAAGCTCCATCACCGCGCGCGGGCCGGCGCGATCCATCAGACGGCCGATCAAAGGACTGACCGCGCCCGACACCACGAAGCCGAACGAGAAGGCGCCGGCGGTGACGCCGCGCTCCCAGCCGAATTCGGAGATGATCGGCGGAAAGAACAGCGAGAACGCGGTGCGGGCGTTGACGCCGACAGCCATGGTGACGAACGTCACCGCGACGATAATCCAGCCGTAGTAGAACGGAAGCGGCATTCCCTTCCTGCCCGTCCCGCTGCTCACGGGCGGCGCGTCCAGGAAGCTGCATTGACGGCACCGACCGGGGCCTCGCCCCTGATGATGGCCGCGACCTGCCGGACCGTCTCGGACGACTGGTGCTCGATCGCCTGCGGCGTCAATCCGCCGATATGCGGCGTCGCGATCACGTTCGGCAGGCTGGCGAGCTCCGGCGTGGGCATCTGATCCGGCGCGCGGCCGACATCCAGCGCGGCGCCTGCGATGCGGTTGTCGCGTAACGCCGCCGCCAGCGCCGCCTCATCGACGAGATTGCCGCGCGACAAATTGATGAAGAAGGCGTGCGGCTGCATCCGCGCCAGCGCCGCGTGCCCGATCAGATTTTCGGTTTGCTCGTTGGCGATCGCGAGACACACGACATAGTCGGCGCGACCAAGCAGCTCGTTGAGCGGCAAGTGCTTGATATCGGGGTCGCCGACGCTCACGAAGGGATCGGCGACCAGCACGTCCATGCCCAGCACCTTCGCAATGCCAGCGAGATAGCGGCCAATGCTGCCATACCCGATGATGCCGATCCGGCTGCCGGCGAGCTGCCGCCCCATCCTGACTTCGGGCTCGCGCTCCGCATGGTACTCGGCGGTGGCGCGCGAAATCCCGCGCGACAGATCGACCATGAATCCGATCGCGAGCTCGGCCACCGACTGGACAAAGCCCGGGCTCGCCCGCGTCACGAGCACGCCTGCAGCAGAAGCCGCCTCCACATCGATGTTGCGGATATCGACCGCGCAACGAACGAGAGCGCGCAGTTTTGGAAGCTGCGGAAAAATCTCGCCGCGCCCTTCCGTCACGCGATCCGCGACGATGATGTCGACGTCGCGCGCGGCCTCGATCAGGCCGGCGGCATCAAGCGGCTCGTCGCCTTCATGCAGCTTGACCTGTCCGAGCGCTTGCAGGCCTTTGAGGCTGCGTTCGCCGTAATATTGATCCCGGAACGCGGGCGTAGGGGTGAGCAGGATTTTCAAGGCTTCTTCCTCTTCAATAACCGAGCGCGCGCGGCAATACGGTGCTGATTGCCGGCACGAAAGCAACCACCAGGAGACACAGCAACAACAATCCCAGATAGCCCAGGATTGGCTTCACGGTCTGCTCGATCGGCACGTTGCCGATCAGGCAGGCGCCGTAAAGCCCAAGACCGAGCGGCGGCGCGAACAGGCCCAGGCCCATCGAGATCACCAGCACGACTCCGAAATGCAGAGGATCGATGCCGAGCTTGACCGCGACAGGCAACAACAGCGGTCCGAAGATGATCAGCGCCGCCGCGCCCTCCAGCACCGAACCCATCACGATCAGGACTGCGATCGACAGCAGCATGAACAGCCAGACGCCGTTGGTCTTCGACAGCGACAGCATCATGTCGCCCACCGCATGCGGCACCTGTTGCAGCGTCAGGATGAAGGCGAGCGACTGCGCTGCGGCGACAATGAACAGGACTAGCCCCGAGCGCGTCGCCGCCTGGATGAAGCTATCGGTCGCCGTCCTGAGGCTGAGTTCGCGGAATACGAGGCTGCCGACCACGACTGCATAAAGGGCGGCGAAAGCGGAAATCTCGGTCGCGGTAGCAAAGCCGCTCTTGAAGCCAAAGAAGATCATGGAGATCAGCCCGAACGAGGCGAAGGCGCCGCTCCACAGGCCGGACACGGCGGTCCGCGGCACACCTTCGTCAGTTGAAGCCGGCCGCTTTCCGAACACGACCGACACCGTGATCAGCGCCACTGCCATCAGCCCCGCAGGCAGCATGCCGGCGACGAACAGCCCGCCGATCGAGAGATTGGCGACGAAGCCCAGGATGATCAGGTTGATGCACGGCGGAATGGTCTCCGCCATCACCGCGGACGCCGCGAGCAACGCGACCGCACTTCCGGGGTTCTGCCGCGAGCGGCGAGCGGCGGGAATCAGCACCGAGCCCACCGCGGCGACGTCGGCCATCTTGGAGCCGGAGATACCTGAGAACAGCACCATAGACGTCACCATGACGACGTTGAGGCCGCCGCGCATGTGCCCGACGCCGCGCTGCAGCAGTTCGATGAGGCGAACCGACATACCGTTGGCCTCCATCAGGTAGCCGACCAGGATGAAGAACGGGATCGCCAGGAGTACGAAATTGTCGATGCCGCGCGCCATCTGCTGCGCGAAGATGACGCCGGGTAGCGTCCCCTCGACCCAGATGAAAATCAGCGCCGCCAGCGCCAGCGCAAATCCGATCGGCAATCCGCCGAACAGCGTGATAAAGAAGCCGACCAGCATCAGCGTGCCCGACGACGGCACCGACGCGGGGCTGAGAAAATCCCACGCCAGATAAAGACCGGCGATCAGGGCTATCGCAACCACTCCGGCGATCGCGTCGCGTACCGGACGCGCACGGAAAATGTCGAGCGCGAAGGCTGTCATGAACAGTGCGCCGATGCCCATCGGATAGAAGGTCAGCTCCAACGGCAAGCCGGAGCCGGTGGTCTGGCCCGACGTCAAGCCGCCGAGCTTGATGGCGTTGAACGCCACATAGGCCGCAATTACGCTGATGAGCAGCGCGCTCACGGCATCGACCACGGTGCGGACCCTCACCGGCAGCAGATCGGTGAAAAAAGCCACCCCGAGATTTTCCGCTCGCGCGAGCGCGCTTGCCGCACCGAAGAAGCTGGACCCGACCATGAGGCCGCGGGCGACGTCGTCGGCCCATTCCACCGGCGCGTTGAACAGGAAGCGCAGCAGCACCGAACCGCAGACCACCAGCAGGTCGGCTGCCAGCAGGATCGCCGCGACGGCGTCGCTTAGCGCCAGCAGCGAGGCCATGATCCAGTAGCGGCCGGCCGGCGATAGCGCGGCGCCTGACATCGTCCGTCAAGCCTGGGTCGTGCGGATAATGTCGATGACCGATTTCGCCTCGGGGCGCGCCTTGATGAAATTATCGGTTTGCGGGAGTACCCGTTTGCGAAACGCTTCCTTGTCGCATTCAACCACCGTGACGCCCTTCTCCGCGAGGGCAGCCAACGCTTCCTTCTCTACCGCGAGGCCATGGGCGCGCGTGTCTACGGCCGCCTTTTTCGCCGCATCGAGAAAGCCCTCGCGCAGCTTCATATCCATGCGGTTGAAGGTGGCATCGCTGAAGTAGATCGCCAGCGGCGAGAAATTATGCTGCGTCAGCGCGTAGTTCTTCGAGGTTTCGTAGAACTTGCTGGCGAGGATGGTTGGCGGGTCATGTTCGAGCCCGTCGAGTACGCCAGCCTGCAACGCGGTATAGATTTCGCCAAACGCCAGCGGCGTTGCGGCCGCGCCCATCAGGCGAAGACATTCGGTGATGATTGGATTGGGCAGCGTGCGGATCTTCAGCCCCGCCAAGTCCTCCGGCGTCTTCACCGGCTTCTTTGCGAGCACGCTGCGGGCGCCGAAATTATACGCCCAGGCGATGATCCGGATATTGGCGCCCTTCAAGAGCGAGTCCTCGATCGGCTTGGCGGCGCCGGCGTCGAACGCCTTGGTCTGTTGCGGAAAGCTCGAGAAGAGATAGCCGAGGTCGAAGGTGCCGACGAGGGGAACCAGATTGGCCGAGATCGACGATCCCGACACCATCAGGTCGATCACCCCGAGCTTGACGGAGTTGATGACGTCGATTTCCTGACCCAGTTGATTATCGGGAAAGAACATGACGTCGATCTGCTCGCCGAGCCCGTTCACCTTCAGGTTTTTTACCAGATTGTCGTAATAGACGCGGCCGTTGGCGTATTTAGGATCGTTCGGCAGTGACGACGAGCATTTGAGTTTTAACGTCGCAGCTTCCGCGCGGTTGATGATCGCGGGCGAGAGAGCGAGCCCGGCGGCGACCGCCGTCGACGATTTCATGAACACGCGGCGGCTGACAGGCGCGATCTTCATGGGCTTCTCCCCAAGTGTTCTTGTTACGACCGCGATCGTTGTCGCGGCCTGTTTCCTCAACTGTAGGGCCAAAGCGACGGCGCGGGCAAGGGGGGCTGCCCGTTGCCGCAAACCGTGCAGGCACCGTACGGACCGGCGAAGATCAGCGCATCTCGAAGGATGGGTCCGTGGTAAGATCGACGACACAATTTTCCATTCTCGCGGCACAGTGTGTGTCCGAGTCTTTGCGAAGAGCGGCCTCGAGAAAGCAGAGGGCGCAGGGAAAGCCGGGTGCTCGATGCACCCGCAGCCTCGCACGCAAACAAAAAAGCGCGCGAGCGTAGTCACCACAGGTTCACCGATACAGTCCGGCCTTCCCTGCGCAATGGTTTACGGCTTATTCCGCGCTCTCCCCGGTGACCGGGCTCTTTTGCCACCGTCGCCTGCAGGGCATTACCTGCAAACTTGACACCAGCGTCGGGGCGCCAGGACCACACGGCTTTGCCGTCCGCGGCTGGCGCATTCGTCTCGTGCGCCGCCGCGTCCATCGCATCCCGCCTCAACGTTCGTGACGATCGCGAAACGCCCCTCTTGGTGAGGCGGGACGACGGAAATGTGAGGCTGATTTGGGGTCTTCGGCAATGCCAAAGGCATGCGACAGATTAACACGACGGGCAATTTTCGCATGACAGGCCTGCGATCTGTCCGACGTTGGGCAAGCTGCGACGTATCGGCGTCAACGACGAAATCCGCACAAACCTTCGTATAGCTCACTCATACCTTTCCATATCGGCCCCTTACGTCGGTACAATTGAGCCTTCAATCCCGGCCGCTTTAATCTCGCTGCCAATTGGAAATAGCCGATTGCAGGGGGCAGGATGCGCACGTGCACGATCCGGCCAAATATTGAGCGTCTTCCTTCGTACTAACGCAGAGGCTTTGGCAAAATGTCAGTTTCATCGAACGATACGGCGCTGTTCATCGATGGCGCCAATCTTTATGCCACGGCCAAGGCGCTCGGCTTCGATATCGATTACAGGCGCCTGCTCAAGGAATTCCAGAGCCGCGGCACGTTGTTGCGCGCGTTCTACTACACCGCGATCATCGAAGATCAGGAATTCACGTCCATCCGCCCCTTGATCGACTGGCTCGATTACAACGGCTATACCGTCGTCACCAAGGCGACCAAGGAATTCATCGACGCGAGCGGCCGCCGCAAGGTGAAGGGCAATATGGACATCGAGCTCGCCGTCGATGCCATGGAGCTGGCCGAGCATATCGATCAAATGGTGCTGTTTTCCGGCGATGGCGACTTCCGCCCGCTGGTGGAAGCAGTGCAGCGCCGCGGCGTCCGCGTCACCGTGATCTCGACGATTTCCAGCCAGCCGCCGATGATCGCCGACGACTTGCGGCGTCAGGCGGACGTCTTCATCGACCTAGTGGAATTGCGATCCAAGCTTGCCCGCGAACCGTCCGAACGCCTGGTTTTGCGCGAACCACGCACTCAAGCGCAGCTTTGATCCGCTGGCCTCAGGGCCCTCAGGTGCCGGGCCCGCCACGATATCCCTTTAGCGCGGTGTCGAGGCACATGATCAAGGCCGGTGCGGCGAATGGCTTGGCCAGGAAGCAAATCGCTCCGGCCGTCAGCGCTCGGGTGCGGACCCCTTCATCGGGAAAGGCCGTGATGAAGATAAACGGCACATCATAACCCCGTATTCGCATCGTCGCCAGCAGGTCCAAACCGCCCATCACCGACATCTGCACATCCGCGATCACGCAGGCGGTTTCACTCAAATGGGGTGATCGCAGGAATTCCTCGGCCGACGCGAATGTGTGGACGAAGTAGCCTCGCGATGTCAGGAGATTGTTGGTCGCAGCGCGGACCGATGGGTCGTCGTCAACAACGGAAACAACCGAAGGCATAGACAAGACGACCCTCCTGGCGCGCCAAGCCGGTGCCTAAGCGTAGCTGCCAGTCGGAAGGTGGGCCGCGCGCCAAGATTGTAAAATCATACTTAGGTTTGTTCGCCCGAAGGCTTGGCCTTACGAATTCGGAGCGTCTCAGCCATTCTGATCAAATCGGCCAACGAGCGCGCCCCCATCTTCTTCATCAGGTGCCCGCGATGGATCTTGACGGTAATCTCGGCGAGTCCAAGCTCTGCTGCTATCTGTTTGTTCATCAAGCCGGAAGCGACCAATTCCAAAACCTCCCGCTCGCGGGAGGTCAGGGTCTCGAACATGGACTGCAAGTTCGCGACCGTCTTCTCAGCTTCGCGCCTGTTCCGATCCCGCTCAATCGCCTTGACCACGGCATCAAGCAGGTCCTGATCGCGAAACGGTTTGGTTAGAAAATCGACCGCTCCGCTCTTCATGGCCCTCACGGTCATCGGAATATCGCCATGGCCGGTAATAAAGATAATCGGGATGTGGATGTTCGCGCCGGCCAGCTCGGTTTGAAGATCGAGCCCGCTCAATCCCGGCAGCCTGATGTCAAGGACCAGGCAGCTGGCGACGTCTGGAACCTTGCTTTGCAGCATTTCTGGCGCAGAGCCGAACGCCTCAACCTCCAAGCCGACCGATTGAAAAAGGTTGGTGAGCGCCCTGCGCATCGATGCATCGTCATCGATGATGAAGACGATCGGCTCCCGGACATCAGCGGGTTCGTGCGCTCGCTTGGGTCGCTCGATCACGACGTATCCTCTTGATGCACGGGCAGGACGAATTGAAATGTCGCACCTCGCCCCGCATTGCGGCAAGCTGACAGTTGTCCGCCATGAGCTTCCACAATCGAACGGCAGATCGAGAGTCCCATCCCCATGCCGCCGGATTTGGTGGTGAAGAAGGGATTGAACATGCGCTCCGCATCCTCCGTGGAGATCCCGACGCCGCAATCCGTTACAGTTAGAAAGACGCGGCACATATCCTGCTGGCCTGACCGCACCGACAATTCGCGCGGTGGATCCGTGACCGATTGCATGGCTTCAATGCCGTTCATCACCAGGTTGATGATGACCTGTTGCAGTTGGACCCGGTCGCCCAGGATGGTGGGCAGAGCGGGCGTCAGGTCCATTCGCAATGATACCTGGTTGCTGGTTAGCTCGCGCTGTACCAGCGCCACCGCCTCCCTGACGACCTCATTGATGTCCAGCGGCACCTTCTCGATATCAGTCTTCTTCGCCAGCGCGCGGACGCGCCGGATCACTTCACCAGCCCGATTGCTGTCGTCGACAATCCATTCCACCGAACGGCGCGCGGCGTCGAGGTCGGGCGTTTCGCGGTCGATCCATCCCAGACATGCCGCCGCGTTGGCGACGATGGCCGCGAGCGGCTGGTTTATTTCGTGGGCGATGGAGGCCGTCAGTTCGCCCAGCGTCGTTACGCGGGTTACATGCGCGAGTTCCGCCTGCGCCTTGCGCAGTGCCTGTTCCGCTTCATCCGCGCGGATCATCGCGGTAATATCGGTGCTGACGCCCCTATAGCCGAGAAACTCGCCGTTCGCGCCGAAGAACGGCTTGCCGCTCGTCCTGACATAGATCGACGATCCCGTCCGGTTCACAGTGCGATGCACCAGATCGCGAAATGGAAGATGCGCGTCGAGCGACGCCCGATGCTGACGCCATTTTTCGGGTTCGGATTCGAGATCGCAGGCAGTGTCCCAGCGATGCGCCCCGATCAGGCCGGAGGCCAGGATGCCGGCGGCATTGGTATGTTCCGAAAGGTGGGTGACCCGGTGATCCAGGCCGGTCTCCCACAGCCAGTCGGAGGCCGTTTCGGCATAATCGCGAAAGCGCTGCTCGCTCTCACGCAACGCAACAATGGCGTGTTCCAGCTGTTCTCTTGCGACGTATTGCGCGGTGATGTCCATGTGCGTACCGATGAGCTCACTGACCTCGCCGTCGCCGTCGAGGACGGCATGCGCCACGGAATGTACGCGTTTGATGGATCCATCCGGGAGAACGATTCGAAAATCGAATTCGAGTTCTTCGCTCTTCTGTTCGACCTCCCGGCGTATCACCTCGCCGAGCTGCCGCAAGTCTTCCGCAGGGATACGAGCCTGGATAGCCGCCGCCGGTACGACCTCTTCCGGATCAAATCCAAACAGGCGAAATACTTCGGCCGACCGATAGATGAAATCGCCGCGGCGGATGTCCCAGGCCCAACTGCTCGTATGGCTCAAGCGCTGAGCTTCCGCCAAATAGGATTCGCTGCGACGCAGCCTTTGCTCCGCTTCCTTGGCCACCGTGACATCGGTCACCGCGCCGACAAACTCGAGGCCGCCGGACGCATCTATTGTGGCGCGTGCGAGCGCGTGGAGATGCTTTACCGAACCGTTTGGCGTCAGCAATCGGTATTCATGCTCGAAATCCTTGCCGTCGCGCGAGGCCTGATCGACGGTCTTTTGCACGGCCGCGCGATCTTCCGGATGGGTGCGCTCGAGAACGAATTGCAGGCTGGGCTTCGTCGCCTCGTCACATTGGAAGATACGAAAGGTTTCTCTCGACCAAACGATCTCGCCGGTGGCGACGCTCCAGCCGAAGCTGCCGGTTCGGCTCAATTCCTGTGCCTGGGCCAAATAGGCCTCGCTCTGCCGCAGAGCATTTTCCGCGTGCTTGCGCTCGGTGATATCTTCGCACGCGATCAGCACAATGAGCTGGTCATCAGCCCGTCGCAGGGCTTTGGCGTTTTCGCGCACCCACAGCAGTGAGCCATCCTTCCTGATCTTTCGAATTTCCCATGTGTGCGACTGGCCGATAGTTTCCAGGCAGACTGCAACAGAGTTTCGAACGAACTCACGGTCTTCTTCGAGAAAGACGCCCAGCACGGATTGGCCGGCGAGGTCCGCGGGCAAATAGCCGAGTTGTGCAGCGCCAAAGGTGTTCACATTCAGAACCGTTCCGCTCGCGTCGACCATGAAGTACATGACCGGGTTGTGCTCGAAGACTTCGCGCCATTCCGTTTCGCTATCACGCAAATCGACCTGACTACGCCGGAGCTTCGCCTCGGTCTCGAGCGCCGCCTCCTTTTCCTCGCGGGTATTTCGGATCAGGCGCGCCACAATCAACGAGGTAAAAAAGAAGGCGACCAACACCACAACATCGTGCGGTGCGTCGATCCCGAACTGGAAGATTGGCGGAGCAAAGAAATAAGCCAGGCTTGCAACCGACACGATCGAAAGCAGGGCTGACGCCGCAAAGCTGCCCATGAGGGAGAACAGCAGGATCACAATCAAATAGGCGAACGCCGCCGTGGCGAGATCGACGTGAAGCCAAACGAAAGCCAGCGTCGCCAGCACCAGCACGATGCTGCCGAGGAAAAACTGCGCGGTTAAGCGTGCCAAATTCCTGGTCTGGTTGCGCTTCATTCGCAAACCGTCCCGGCTCTCTCCGGCGGAGCTGCCCCAGCGTTCCCCCGGGTGGACCAGACTAGAGCATTTTGAGCGAAAAATCGGCAATTCGTTCAGGGCTTAACGGGGCTATTGGACGCGGTTCCACGAGTGCTCGGATTATAAACCTTCGTATAGCTGTCCCAACCCTTTCGATGTCGGACATTTACCTCCGTACGATTGAGCGATCCATCTCAATCGCTTTAGCCTTGCTGCCGATCGGGAATAGCCGTTTGCGGGACGCAAATGGGAGGCGGCACACGAGAGAGTGAGACTCTGCACCCGTGCCCCCTATGCACCGCACGAAATGGCAGACCACCACCGATCCGGAAAAGCCGCACTTCACGCATGCGCGACTTGCGATCGCGAACAACGAATGCTCGAGGGGCAATGCCCAGCAGAGACCCACAGGAGACGGAAATGCTCGACAATCCTCAGCACCTCCCGCACAGCGCAACGAAACAATGCGCCATTTGCAACGGAAAGTTCGGCCTCGTCCGTTACTATTCCTGGCGAACCGCCCTTTGTTCAAAGAGGTGCGTTGAACAGTTCAAGTTTCGTCGGGAGGGCGACCGCAGATGGTTGTGGCGATCTCGCGCCGCCTGAGGAAGTCGCAGCGGGTAGCAGGCAGCGATTTCCCGCCGCTCAGCATTTCGCAACAAGGAGCCGGCAAGTTGAACGTTCGATGCAAGCTCCTCTGGCTCTGCTGCTCCGACGCCGAGGGCTAGGCGATCCACTGCGGCGAGCGGTCCCGCTCATCGAAAATCGTGCAAGCGTCTCATGCAAGAGCCTCATGAATCGCTCTCATGGAAAGACGAAGGGGGCGGACACCATGAAATTCATACTGGTCAATCACAGGACACCTCGAAGCCCGTCGAGTTGTATCGAGTGTTCCCGATCGCTGGAAACGGGCTACCTGCGAGATGTGTCCACGCAACGCAGGTACTGTGACCACCACTGTTACCTTCGATACGAGGCCAAGAGCCTGTTCATGCCGTGGCTTGCTATCACGCGCGCCGATCATGGGTCTTCGACGAACTATCCCGCCCAACTCGGGATGATCACCTCGCTGGCGGCCGCTTCGTGCTGGTGTTACGCCATTCCCATGACGGTGGCCTCAATTTCGCTGGTCGAGAGCGCCCTTCGCATGCACGACTTGATCGCGGCGGAGAGGTTTCGGGTGCGCATCCCAAGCTGACCGGAGGCGCGCATGACGCATTGCGCGCCGATGCTGCCCAAAGTCCGGGGCACGCCGCGCATGGTCGCAGAACCGGCGGCCGATACTTGCCTCGGCTATACCTTGGCGCAGTCCGGCGCCAATCCATGGGCGTTCGGCACGCGGGCCGAGATCGCGCCGGAGCCGCCCTGGGATCGGTGCCTCACCTGAAGCTTGGAAAAATGCTGTAGTCTGGCGTCTCCAACCATGGACTGCCGGGGGCCGAGGACTGATGCCGCAAGATGCTTCCGACAAGGTCGATGCCGCCTGGCCGCTGTTTCGCTCGCTCGCCTCCTATCGGGCAAGCTCCTTGCCGGCCGACCTGATCGCCGGGCTCACGCTTGCCGCGATTGCCATCCCCGAGCAGATGGCGACCGCCCGCCTCGGCGGCTTCTCACCCCAGATCGGCTTTTTCGCCTTCATGGCGGGATCGCTCGGCTTTGCGATGTTCGGGGCCAATCGCTTCCTGTCCTGCGGCGCCGATTCCACCATCACACCAATTTTTGCCGGCGGGCTCGCGCTTTTGGCGGCGGCCGGTTCTCCCGACTACCAAGCGCTCGCCATCGCGCTCGCATTGATGGTGGGCGTGATGCTGATGGCCAGCGGGATATTTCGCCTTGGCGGGATCGCCAACCTGCTGTCTGTTCCGGTGACGGTCGGCTTCCTCGCCGGTATCTCCGTGCACATCCTGGTCTCCCAGATGCCGAGCGTGCTGGGGCTGTCGACGCCAGATGGATCGACGCTCGATCGGATAGGCGTCCTCGGCCAACAACTCTCTCAAGCCAACATCTTTACCGTCTGTATCGGCTTTGGCGTATTGGCTGTGGTATTTGCTTCCGAAGCCATCAGCCCCAAGATCCCGGGCGCGCTGATTGGACTGGTCGCAGCCACCATGGCGGTGATCTGGGCCGGCCTCGAGACCAAGGGCGTGCGGGTGGTCGGGGCGGTTCCGGGAACGCTGCCGGCGCTGACGTTTCCGGAGATCTCGCCCGAGCGTTGGGTACGGCTGCTGCCGCTCGCCTTCGTGATCGTCGTCGTCATCATGGTGCAGACCGCGGCCACTACGAGGTCGTTTCCCTCCGATCCTGATCGGCCCGCCGACGTCGACCGCGATTTTCTCGGCGCCGGCGCCGGCAGCATCCTCGCAGGCCTGTTCGGCGCCTTTCCGGTGAACGCGAGCCCGCCGCGGACAGGCATCGTGTCGGAGACCGGCGGACGGTCGCAGCTATCCGGGCTTGCCGCCGTCTTCATCGTGCTCGCGCTGCTGACAATCGGCACGACGCTACTGAAACATGTTCCCGATGCGGCGTTGGGCGGCATCCTGCTGTTCGTGGCGCTGCGGATTATCCGGTTGCGCCAGATCGCCATGATCTGGCGGCAGTCGAAAGCCGAATTCCTGTTGATCGTCGCCACCGCGGCCTTGATCATCGTGCTGCCGATCCAGCAGGGCGCCGGCCTCGCGATTTCGCTGTCGCTGTTGCACGGCATCTGGAGCGTTACCCGCGCACGGCTCGTGATATTCGAACGGGTGCCGGGCACGACGATCTGGTGGCCGGCCAATCCGCACATGGCGGGCGAACGTGTGCCCGGCGTGGCGGTCGTTGGATTGCAGGCGCCGCTTTCGTTTCTCAACGCGCCGGGCTTCCGCACCGATGTGCTCAATATCCTTCAAGCTCCGGCAGCGAAGCCCAGCCTGCTGGTGCTGGAAGCCAGCGGCATCGTGGAAATCGACTTCACCGCGGCGCAGATACTGCTCGAGCTCTTCAAGGCGTGCCGTGAGCAAGGCGCCACGGTTGCGGTGGCGCGGCTTGAATCGACGCGGGCGCAAGCCGCGTTCGAACGGTTCGATCTCTACGAGGTCCTGCCGAAAGGGCGCGTCTTCCTCAGCGTGGACGAAGCGGTCCGCGCCCTAACCGCGGCCTGAGGAGGCCTTCATTCATCCCGCTCAGCCTTTCGAGCGGGTGCGGATCATGAAGGTTTCGTAGGAGTATTCCGCGACCTGCCACCAGAGATTCTCGTCGTTTCGGAACTCCGTCTGCGAATCGTAGATCTTCTTGAAGTCAGGGTTGGAGGCAGAGGTCTCGGCATTGACCTCATTCGATGCTTTCAGACAGGCCTCCATGACCGCCTGACTGAACGGGCGCAGGAGCGTCCCGTTCGCCACCAGGCGCTTGAGCGCTTGCGGGTTGCGCGCATCATACCGCGCCTGAACATCCATGTTGGCGTAGCCGCAGGCGATCGTGAGCAGCGATTGATAAGCCTTCGGCAGCGCATCCCACTTCTCCGAGTTGATGAAGAAATGCAGCGCCGTGCCGCCCTCCCACCAGCCGGGGTAGTAATAATATTTGGCGATCTTGTAGAAGCCGAGCTTCTCGTCGTCGTAGGGGCCGACCCATTCGGTTGCGTCGATGGTGCCCTTTTCCAATGCCGGATAGATATCACCGCCGGCGATTTGCTGCGGAACAGTGCCAAGCTTGGAAAGGGTCTTCCCGGCCCATCCGCCGATCCGCATCTTGAGACCGTTGAGGTCGTCGACGGTATTGATCTCCTTGCGAAACCAGCCCCCCATCTGGGTGCCAGTGTTGCCGCCCGCGATCGCGTACAATTTGGATTTCCTGCCGAACTCGTTGAGCATGTCCTGGCCACCGTGGTCCTGGAACCAGGCATTCTGCTGGCGCGAGTTCAGCCCGAACGGGACGGAGCAATACAGCGCGAAGGTCGGGTCCTTGCCGATGAAGTAGTAGGCGGCGGTGTGGCACATCTCGACCGTGGCATTGGACACCGCGTCGAGCGCCTGCAGGGCGGGAACGATCTCGCCGCCGGCGAAAGGCTGGATCTGAAACTTGTTGTCGCTGGCTTCGGCGACGTATTTCGAAATCGTCTCCGAGGCACTGAAGGGAACGTCAAGCGATTTCGGCCAGCTCGTGGTGCAGCGCCATTTCAGCTCGGGCATCGATTGCGCGATGGCCGGCGCGGCAACGCTGGTGGACACGGCCAGCCCGGCGCCTGCCGCTTTCAGGAATTCACGACGTTTCATGGGGTCCTCCCTTTCGATCTTTTGTGTCGTAACCGCCAACCCATGTCGATTGCACGTGAGGTCGCTTAACCGCGATCTTGTTGGCCGACGTTACCCAAAGACTAACCCCGGGAATGCCAAGACGATACCAGACGCTGGAATTGCCGGGTAGCGGGATCCCACCCCCTGGCAGGCCCGGGGCTCATTGCCGCAGCTCCGGATGCACACTCAGCACATCCTCCCTGATCGATACGGCCTGGATCGCCCGAAAGAGAATCCGCGCAGTCCTGAGATCATTGGCTTTCATGCACAGATTGATGATCTCGCTGACGGCGGCATCGCGCATCAGGTCATCCGACATCTTCATCGCGATTTCCATCGCGGTCCTGGCGGCGCGTTCGAACCTTTCGGTGTCGTGTTCGCTGTTCCTGTTATTCGGTTTCTTATTGGGTTTCTTGTTGTCTGCGGGCCCGGCACGACCACCGACCCTCTCGGCACTATCGCTGCCGGAGCGGCAGATGTTGCGAATCCTGTCGGCGGCCTCGATGTCGCCGAGCGGCCATTGAATGGCCTCGTCCCAGATTTCCGTGGGCTTACCCTTGTTGAACAACCACATCGCAATGCCCTGCAATATCCGCGGAGCATAGAGCGCAGTGGCAGGATCGGCGAGATGCTTTTTACGACGTTCGCCTCGGCCCGATCGCCTCGAATTGACCCTTCTGTTCGTCGCTGAGCGTTGCGTAAAAGTCTTCAAGCGCGGCCTTTACCAGCCTGACCGCCCCCAGCATCGTGTCGAGCCTGTTGCCGGCCGCGGCGAGCCGTGCCGGCGGCGTCACGGCATCGTCAACCGGGCACGAGGCCTTGAGCATGTCCGCTGCCTTGGCGCTGGCGCCCTGGAGTGTTTCAAGGCTCGCGCGTTGCGCGTCGGTTGGATGCAATCGGGCCTCGATCTCCGCGGTCGGCCACTGCAGTGCGGCAGGCGGCGCAGCGCTGCAGCTCGCAACGAGCGACCCATTGCCCTGCTTCTTGCGCTCATTCTCGGCGATCCCATTGAGCCGCGCCTTCTGCTCATCGTTCAACAGGCCGTAGAATTTATCCAGCGGCGGCTGCACCGTTGCTACCGCCGATATCATCGCCTCGATGCGCGCTTGCATCGCTGCCAGCCTGCCCGGCGCGGTGAGGATCATCTGTGTCGGGCACGCTGCGCGAATTTTCTGGGCGGCCGCGATCGACACATTGGCAAGGTCGTCAAGTGCGGCACGCTGCGCTTCGGTCGGCTCGATCGCTTGCGCAATTTGATCGATCGGAAGGCCGGCAATTTCGCTGCTGTCGTCGCCGCACAACTGCGCCAGCCGATCGATAGCCGTATTCCGGCCACGGGGCGCGCGGCGCGGCGAATAGTAGTAACCACTCAGGTCATCGTAGCCGTAGGGCGCAAATATGCCGGCGTAAATATCAGGGTAGCCGTAGCCCCAGAACGGCGCGCCAAATCCATAGCCCCACATCGCGTAGTCATAGATATCGTAGTAGGCGAACGGCCAGAACACCGGGCCGACCCATCCATATCCGCCATTGCCGTGTTGCCACCATCCACCTGCGCCGCCGCCGTGCCAGCCTGCCAGAGCGGCACCGGCGGCAATTTGCGCGCGAGCCGCGGGATTGCCCAGCACGCGCCCATTGCGCAAGGCACCGCCGCGTGAGAGCGAGTTCAGCGCGTGGTGGATGCCACGGACGTTTCGGACCGAGGCCGAACGGGAAAATGCCGATCTGCCGCCCGTGTGGCGCGCGCCGCCGAAATGGGCAGCGTGAAAGCCGCGATGGCCGCCTCCGCCATGAAAATGGCCGCCACCGTGGAAGTGGCCGCCACCGTGACCACCACCATGACGACGGCAATCCCGCTAATTAGCTTGAGCACGGCACCCTCCCCGCGTCCCCCTCGAATTTGCACCGTCGGACAAGACGCACGCGTGAGGCAAAGGTTCCGTGCCGGCCCTACGCCGCCGGCACGATCTTCCCGGGATTGAAGATATTCTGCGGATCGAGCGCCTGCTTCAGCGCGCGCATGGCATCGAGCGCCTCGGGGCCGAGTTCGGCCTCCAAGTACTTCTGCTTGCCTTGGCCAACGCCATGCTCGCCGGTGCAGGTGCCGCCCATCGACTGCGCGCGCTCGACCAGGCGGTGCATGAAATCCTCGCCGCGCGCCATCTCCTCGCGGTCGTCCACCTCGCACGCCAGCGAGCAGTGGAAATTGCCGTCACCGACATGGCCGACGATCGGCGACAGCAGATTGAGGCGCTTTAGATCCTCTTCGGTTTCGGTGACGCAATCGGCAAGCCGGGAAATTGGTACGCAGACGTCGGTCGCCACGACGCCTGCGCCCGGCCGCAGCGCCTTCACCGCCCAATAGGCGTCATGCCGCGCCTGCCACAACTTGTTGCGGTCCTCGGGCCGCGTGGTCCAGGAGAACTCGCCCCCGCCGCATTCTTTCGCGATCTCGCCGAAATTTTTCGATTGCTCCGCGACCTCGTTCGCGCTGCCGTGAAATTCCAGCAGCAATAACGGCGTCTCCGGCAGCGACAATTTCGAATAGGCATTGCAGGCCTTGACCTGTTCGGCGTTGAGCAGTTCGATGCGGGCGACGGGAATGCCGGTCTGGATCGCGAGGATCGTCGCCTGGCAGGCGCCGCGGACGGTCTCGAACGAACAGGCCGCGGCCGCGATGGTTTCGGGAATACCGCGGAGCTTGATGGTGAGTTCGCAGATGATGCCGAGCGTGCC
>VAZG01000414.1 GCA_005885285.1 Alphaproteobacteria bacterium
CCCGATAATCCCGCACGCGCTTGAGCATCCGCTCGACATGGACGATCGGGGTTTCCGGCAGGATGCCGTGGCCGAGATTGAAAATCAGCCGGCCGCTCGCATAATTCGCCAGCACGTCATCGATGGCACGATCGAGTGCCGCGCCGCCGGCGATCAGCGCCAGCGGATCGAGATTGCCTTGCACGGCCACTTTGGTTTGGACCCGCTCGCGGATCAAAGACGGCTCCGCGGCCCAGTCAATGCTGACGGCGTCGATGCCGGTCGTATCGACATAAGATGGCAGCAGCGCGCCGGCGCCGCGGGGAAACCCGATGATCCTTGCGTCCGGAACTTTTTCGCGCACGCCTTCGACGATCCGCCTCGTCGGCTCGATCGACCAGCGCGCAAATTCCCGCGGCGGCAGCACGCCGGCCCAGGTATCAAAAATCTGCAATGCGTCGGCGCCGGCCTGCAATTGGCCGAGCAGATGTCGAATCGAGTTTTCGACCAACGCGTCGATGATCTTGGCGAACGCCTCCGGGTAGGAGTAGGCCATCATCCGCGCCGGCGCCTGATCCGGCGTGCCTTGGCCTGCCACCATGTAGGTCGCGACCGTCCACGGCGCGCCGCAGAAACCGATCAGCGCAATCCCGGGATCGAGCTCGCGACGCACGCGGCGCAGCGCCTCATAGACCGGTTCGAGTTTTGTGAAGTCGGCCTTGGCTGCGAGGGAGGCGACCTTGTCCGGTGTATTCAAGGGATCGAGCCGCGGGCCTTCGCCGATCTCGAAGCGGACCGCGCGGCCGAGCGCGTGGGGGATGACGAGAATATCGGAGAAGATGATCGCGGCATCGAAACCGAAGCGGCGGATCGGCTGCAGCGTGACTTCGGCGGCGAATTCCGGCGTGAAGCACAAATCGAGAAAGCCGCCGGCTTTCGCCCGCACGTCGCGGTACTCCGGCAGATAACGGCCGGCCTGCCGCATCATCCAAATCGGGGGCACCTTCTGCCGATGGCCGGAGAGCACTTCGAGAAATGGCTTGGCGGCGGATTTGCGGGTCAATCGAACTTCCTGCAATTCGGGCGGACTTCACCTCCTGTTACATGCCGGTGCCGTCAAGTCCAAGGCAAGATAAGGAACTCTCCGGAATCCCACGCGTTATCAATCAAGGAGGAGCCCATATGGTTGAGAAAAATGGCTGAGAGGAAGCTGGCTGAGAAGAAAGCGGCTGCGAGGAAGACGGCTGGGAAATTCAATCCTTCCGCGCCCGACAAGCATGCCGACGATCCCCGCGTGGCGGCGTTGGCCGATGCCGAAATGCACGCAAGGCTGGAGGCCGGCCTGATCGACAGTTTTCCGGCATCCGATCCCGCAAGCGCCGCCCAGCCGGCGCCGACCAGGCACGACCACCGCAAGCGTGCGCCGTCCAAGCGCGATGGCGAGCGGGAGGGCGAAACGCTTTGGCGCAAGGTCAAGGCCGTGTTCCGGTAGATCGTGGTGGCTGAGATCAACCAGGAATTCAACGAGACCGTGAACCTTCAATAATGCGGCGGCGGCTCGTTCGCCGGCCCCGGTGCGTTGGCTTCGGCCTCCCGCAGGCGATCGTTCAGATTGGCGAGTTGGCGGGTGAGCGCATCGATCTTATGCCACTGCGCGGTGATGGTCTGGTTCAGCGTTTCGATGGTGACGTCCTGAAACGTCAGTCGGGCTTCAAGCGCGTCGATGCGCTCGCTCAGTTCCTGCACCTCACTCATGGGATGGTCGCCCCATTGGGCGTTCGCGTAAGGCGTGACCAAGCGCGACGCGCGCGTCGAACACGAAACACTCACCGCGCCAGCGGCTTTCGGCTGCCGGCATCTGTTCCAGGTATTTAAGGATGCCGCCCTTGAGGTGATAGACCTCGGCAAAACCGCGCGCCAAAAGCAGCGCGCTGGCCTTCTCGCAGCGGATGCCGCCGGTGCAGAACATCGCGATCTTCCGGTGCCTCGCCGGATCAAGTGTTTGCGCGGCAAACTCCTTGAATTGCCCAAAGCGTTTGATGCCGGGATCGAGTGCGCCTTCGAAGGTGCCCATCGCCACTTCGAACGAATTACGTGTGTCGATCACGAGCGTATCCGGGGCTGCGATCAGCGTGTTCCATTGGGTCGGCTCCACATAGATCCCGACCTGCCGGATCGGATCGGCCGTGACATCGCCGAGGGTGACGATCTCATTCTTGAGCCGGACTTTCAGCCGTCCAAACGGCATCGCGACGGCCCACGAGAATTTCAACTCGAGATGGTCGAGCCTGCCGCCGAACAGGACGCCGCGCTGCAATTCCTCGACCAGCGCATCAATGGCGTCAGCTTGTCCGGCCAGCGTGCCGTTGATCCCCTCATGGGCCAACAGCACGCTGCCCTTCAGCTTCAGATCGGCGCAGATCGCGCGCAGCGGCTCGCGCAAAGCGCGAAAATCCTGCAGCGCGGCGAATTGATAGAAAGCGGCGACCTTTAGGGACATGGCGAGGGTTTATCAGGCAGATGGAGGAGGAGGAAACCACCAATGGCGCCGGGGTTCGCTGGGGACGGCTTTTCTCTGGCATGCCAGCCATTGCCCTGCCCGGCATGAATGTGTCATGTAGCTCCGCTTTAGCAAAAACGACGATGAATGAGCAATTTGGAATGAGGAATTTCCATTTCGCCGGCCGCTCCACGGTCCATGCAGAGAACGCCATGGTGGCGACGTCGCACCCGCAGGCAGCTCTGACCGCGATCGAGGTGCTGCGCGCGGGCGGCACCGCCGCCGACGCCGCGGTCGCGGCCTGCGCGCTGCTCGGCGTCATCGAGCCGCAATCGACCGGGATCGGCGGCGATTGCTTCGCGCTGATCCAACCCAAGGGCGAGGGCAAGATATCAGCCTATAATGGCTCAGGCCGCGCGCCGATGGCGGCAAAAGCGGAATGGTATCTCGAGCGCGACATCCACGCGATCCCGCTGACCTCGGCGCATGCGGTCTCTATTCCCGGCGCGATCGATGCCTGGCAAACGATTTTGCGAGACCATGGCAAGTTCGGGCTAGACACCTTGCTGCAGCCTGCGATCAAGGCCGCGGAAGAGGGCTACGTGGTGGCGCCGCGCATCGCTTTCGACTGGAAGAACCAGTTCGACAAGTTGAAAAAGGGCACCAACACCGAGCGCTATCTCCTGCCGCACGGCAGGCCCGCGGTCGCGGGCGACGTGATCCACCAGCCGGAGCTCGGCAAGACGCTGCGCGCGATCGCCAAGGATGGCCGCGACGCGTTTTACACCGGCGCCATCGCCGAGGACATGGTCGAGACGCTGCGCGGCATCGGCGGATTGCACACGCTGGACGACTTCGCCGCACACAGCACCGAGACCACGTTGCCGATCGGCACCATGTATAAAGGGTTCGACGTCTGGCAGTGCCCGCCGAACGGACCTGGCATCACCATGCTGGTGATGCTCAACATCCTGTCGCGCTTCGATCTCACGAAGTTCGAAAGCCTCAGCGTCGAGCGGTTTCATCTCGAAGCCGAGGCGGCGCGTATCGCCTACATGATGCGCGAAGAGCATGTTGGCGATCCCGGTCACGTCGCGGTCGATGTCGCCAACATCCTGGCCAAGGAATTCGCCGACGAGCATATCGGCAAGATCCGGATGGACGGCCTGCTTGATCTGCCCAACGTTGCGCCGCCGATGCATCCGTCGACCGTATATGTCAGCGTCGTCGACAAGCATCGCAACGTCTGTTCGTTCATCAATTCGATCGCGCACTCGTTCGGCTCCGCGATCGTTTCCAACAAGACCGGCATCCTCTTGCAGAATCGCGCCGGCGGCTTCCGCATCCAGGCGGGCCATCCCAACTGCATCGCTCCCGGCAAGCGTCCGCTGCATACGATCATTCCCGCATTGGTCACTAAGGCTGGTCGCGCGGTGATGCCGTTCGGCGTCATGGGCGGTCAGTATCAGCCGGTCGGCCAGGTGCATGTGCTGACCAATATGCTCGACTACGGCTGCGACGTGCAGGAGGCGATCGACATGCCGCGCGGCCTGCATTACGAGGGCGTCTACCAGCTTGAAGACAGCGTGCCGGCCGATATCGTCGCTGGCCTGCAAAAGCTCGGGCATAAGACCACGCGCGTGATCTCCCCGCTCGGCGGCGCTCAGGCGATCTGGATCGACTGGGAGAAGGGCACGCTGACCGGCGGCTCCGATCCGCGCAAGGACGGCTGCGCGCTCGGCTATTGACGAGGTCGCGCGGCGGAACCCCGGCCGCTCCTCTGTTCCATCAGCGAAAGTTTACAACAGAATCGGACGTGGTCCGCCGCATCGGATCGACCGGACCGGAACCTGACCCCATCGTTGTGGTTAGGACGGCGAGGGCGCGCGAGGTGTCGCGCCGCCTCGCTCCAGCGGCGGAGGCCGTTCATGTCCGAAAAAACCAATTCCACCACACGATCTGGATTCGACCGCCGAATGTTCTTGGCGGGCGCTGCGGGAAGCGCGGTCGTCCCGTTGACGGCGCGCGCGGCCGGGCCGGCGCCGAACGCGGCGGCTGCGCCGGATCCTTCGCTGCCGGTCGATGTCACCCTGCGCGTCAATGGCGACAGCCGTTTGCTCACGATCGATGCGCGCACGACCGTGCTGGATGCGCTGCGCGAACATATCGGCTTGACCGGAAGCAAGAAGGGCTGCGATCACGGCCAATGCGGCGCCTGCACGGTTCTCATCGATGACCGGCGAGCTCCAATGCGGCTACTGCACGCCCGGGCAAATCATGTCGGCAATTGCCTGCGTGAAGGAGGGACACGCCAACAGCGAGGCGGACATTCGCGAGTACATGAGCGGCAACATCTGCCGCTGTGCCGCCTATCCGAACATCGTCGCGGCCGTGAAGCAGGCCGCGCCCGAAATCCTGAAAGGCTGAAATCCTGAAAGGTTGCGCAGCATGCGATCCTTTACCTATCAACGGGCAAGCGACCCTTCCGCCGCCATCCAGGCTTTGGCCATGGCAGTCGCGAGCAACGATCCGCCAACCGAGGCTGCCGCGCAGCCGCTCGCCGGCGGCACCACGCTGATCGATCTGATGAAGTTGGATGTGATGCGGCCGCGCACGGTCGTCGACATCAATCCGCTCGCAAGCACGTGGTCGGCGATCAATCTCGATGGCGGCAATTTGCGGCTTGGCGCGCTGGCGCGGATGTCGGACGTCGCAGCCAATCCGGAAATCCAGCGCAACTATCCGGTGATTGCCGATTCGCTCCGGCTCGCTGCCAGCCCGCAGCTTCGAAACATGGCGACGTTGGGCGGCAATGTCCTGCAGCGCACGCGATGCACTTATTTTCGCGACATCAGCTACGCCAACTGCAACAAGCGCGATCCGGGTTCCGGCTGCGCCGCACTCGACGGATTTAACCGCATGCACGCGGTGCTCGGAACCTCCGAGCAATGCATCGCCACCTATCCCGGCGATTTCGCGCAAGCCCTGATCGCGCTCGATGCTACCGTGGAGATCACCGGGAAATCGGGTGTCCGGAACATTGCTTTCGCGCAACTCCACAAGCCGCCCGGCGATACCCCGCAGATTGAGACGACGCTCGCCCCGGGCGAATTGATCTCAGCCTTCACCGTTTCCGGGCGCTGGCCACGCTCGGTCTATCTGAAGGCCCGCGACCGCCAGTCCTATGAATTCGCGCTGTCGTCGGCGGCGGTGGCGCTCGACGTGCAGGATGGCGTTATCAGCGATGCCCGCGTCGCGCTCGGCGGCCTCGCCACCGTGCCGTGGCGGGCGCGTGCGGCGGAAGCGCTGATCAAGGGACAGAAATTCGACGCGGCGCTGGCGCTGCGCGTGGCAGACGCGGCGTTGGCAGGTGCGCAGGGGCGACGGCACAACGCCTTCAAAGTCGACCTCGGCAAGCGCGTGGTAGCTCGCGCGCTGCACCGGGCCGCAACGATGGAGATCTGATCATGTCGATTGCAGCTCCCGAGCCGAAGGCCAATATGGGCCAGCCGGTTCCGCGCTACGACGCCGTCGCCAAGGTGACCGGCATGGCCAAATATGCCGCGGACATGCCGCTTGCCAATCCCGCCTATGCCTACCTCGTGACTAGCGCGATCGCCAAAGGCCGCATTGACAGCTTCGAGCTGACGGAAGCCAAGAACATCCGCGGCGTGATCGACATCGTGACGCACGAAAACGCGGAGAAGCTGAAGGACGTAAAGCTCTTCAGTGAAGGCGGCTACATGTCCACCACGGTCCAGCCGCTGAAATCCTCCGACGTCGCGCATGACGGCCAGATCATCGCCGTGGTGCTGGCAGATACCTTCGAGGCCGCGCGCGAAGCCGCCCATCGCGTCAAGGTGAACTATCGGCCGGCCACGCCGAGCACAACGTTCGATTCGCCGGGAACGACCTCCGTCCCCGCCAAGGGACAGGCTTCCCGGTTCAAGGAAGACCCGAAGGTCGGCGATTTCGCGAAAGCCTTCGATGAGGCCGAGGTCAAAATCACCGCTTCCTATGAAACACCGACGCAACACCACAATCCGATGGAGCTGTTTGCCACCAGTTGCGTCTGGAATGGCGACAATCTGACGATCTACGAGCCGAGCCAATATGTTTACGGCCTCAAGAATGGCGTCGCCCAGCAACTCGGCATCGATGCCGACAAGGTGCGGGTGATCAATTACTACGTCGGTGGTGCCTTCGGCTCGAAGGGCTCGGTGACGCCGCGCACCGCCATCATGGCGAGCCTCGCGCGGCGCCTGAACCGCCCGGTCAAGCTGGTCCCGACCCGCGACCAGGGCTTTACCATTGCAACCTATCGCGCCGAGACCCGGCACCAGATCCAGATCGGCGCCAACCGCGACGGCAAGCTCGTCGCGCTCCGGCACGAGGGCGCCGAAGTTTCGTCACGGCCGGATGCGTATGTGGTGGGCGGCACCAAGACCACGACACGGCTCTATGCCTGCCCCAATGTCGATAGCCTGGTGTCGATCGTGCACGCCGACCGCAACACGCCGGGCTTCATGCGTTCGCCGCCGGAAGTGCCGTATTTGTTCGCGCTCGAAAGCGCCATGGATGAACTGGCTGTCAAGCTGAACATGGACCCGATCGAGCTGCGCCGCGTCAACGACACGATGAAAGAGCCGATCGGCGGCAAGCCCTATACCTCGCGCTCGCTAATGGCCTGTTTCGACGAAGGCGCCAAGGCCTTCGGATGGTCGCAGCGATCGGCGGCGCCGCAATCGATGGCGGAGGGTGATTGGCTGATCGGTTATGGTTGTGCCACCACCTGCTATCCGACGCAGATGGCGCCGGCTGCGGCGCGGGTCCGCCTGCAGCGCGACGGGCGTGCCCGGGTCGAGATCGCAGGACACGAAATCGGCAACGGCGCCTATACCGTGATCGGCCAGGCTGCGGCCGAGAAGCTCGGCGTGCCCTTTGAGAACGTCTCCGTTCATATCGGCGACAGCGATCTGCCGCCGGCGCCAGTCGCCGGCGGCTCCAATTCCACCGCCAGCACCTGCTCGGCGGTGATGATGGTCTGCGACCAGATCCGGCAGCGCCTATTCAGGGCGTTGATGCCGAATGAAAGCGTGATCGATAAGGCCAAGGAGACCGTCGGTATGGGCCAGACCCCTGTCACCGAGTCCGCCAACAGCGGCCGTCCGCTCGACCGCGAGAAGGCATTTGACGCGCTCGGCGTCAGCGTGGTCGAGGAATATGGCGAGTGGAAGCCCGAAGATGCGCCGAAGGATTCCTTCCGCGCGATGCAACAGGGGCAGGTGCGTATAGTCGGCGGCAGCGCGATGAGCGACAAGATCGCCTATGCCTTCGGCGCCGAATTCGTCGAAGTCCGGATCAACAAATGGACCCACGAAATCCGGATCCCGCGGCTGGTCGGCGCCTTCGCCGCGGGCCACATCATGAACCCGCGGACCGCGCGCAGCCAGCTGATGGGCGGGCTGATCTGGGGCATGTCCTCGGCGCTGTTGGAGGCGACCGAACTCGACCCCCGCTATGGGCGCTACGTCAATGACAATCTCGCCGACTATCTGCTGCCGGTAAATGCCGATGTGCAAGACGTCGAGGTGATCATGCTGTCCGAACAGGACGATCATATCAATCCGGCCGGCGTCAAGGGGTTGGGCGAACTCGCCAATGTCGGCACCAATGCCGCGGTCTGCAATGCCATCTTCCACGCCACCGGCCAGCGCATCCGCAAATTGCCGGTGCGGCTGGAGAACCTGGAAGTTTAACAGGTAGCAAGGTCGCGGGGTAGCAACGTCCGTCCTGTTGCGCTAAACACCCTTCCTCTTTTCAAGGGAAAGGTGCCTCGGATGCGATGTCTTCAGCGCGCAAAAATCTCTGTTCTCTTGGCCATTGTGATTGCGATGGCAGCCATAGCATCCGCGAATGTACCTACCCCAGCAGCCGCGCAGCCGGCAGGAAAACCCATGACCACAGCTTCAGGACTGCAGATCATCGATACCAGGCCCGGCACCGGCGCGTCGCCGAAACCCGGCCAGACCTGTGTGATGCATTATACGGGCTGGCTTTACGAGAACGGTCAGAAGGGCAAGAAATTCGACAGCTCGGTCGATCGCAACGAACCGTTCGAATTTCCCATCGGGCAACACCGGGTGATCGCCGGCTGGGACGAAGGCGTTGCCTCCATGAAGGTCGGCGGCAAGCGCACGCTGATTATCCCACCCGCGCTGGGCTACGGCGCGCGCGGCGCCGGCGCCGCGATTCCGCCGAACGCGACGCTGATGTTCGATGTCGAACTATTGGCGGTGAAGTAGGCCCCAAGAAAGTAGGTAAAGTAAGAAGGTCAAGCCGCGAGGAGGGGCGCATCATGAAGGTTTCCATCCTCGACGATTATTTCGACACGCTGCGCACGCTTGAATGTTTCGGCAAGCTGGCCGGGTATGACGTCACGATCTGGAACGATCACGTTCAGGATGTCGATGTGCTGGCGGAGCGGCTGCGCGACACCGAAGCGCTGGTGCTGATCCGCGAGCGGACGCAAATCCGCACACCGCTGCTGGAGGCGTTGCCGAAACTGAGGCTGATCAGCCAGCGCAGCGTCTATCCGCACATCGATATCGATACCTGCACCCGGCTCGGCATCATCGTCTCCTCGAGCCAGCATGCCGACACGCCGTCCTATGCCACCGCTGAATTCACCTGGGGCCTTATCCTGGCGGCGATGCGCGCGATCCCGCAGCAGATGGCGGCACTGAAGGCCGGTCAATGGCAGATCGGCGTCGGCCACACGCTGCGTGGCAAGACGCTCGGCATTTACGGCTATGGCCGGATCGGCGCCGTCGTCGCCGGCTACGGCAGGGCGTTCGGCATGAAGGTCGTGATATGGGCGCGCGAGGGGGCGCTCGCCAAGGCGCGTGCCGATGGCTACGAGACCGCCGCCAGCAAGGCTGATTTTTTCGAGATTTGCGACGTGCTGTCTCTTCACATCCGCCTGGTCGACGCGACACGCGGCATTGTCAAGGCGGATGATCTCGCGCGCATGAAACCGTCGTCGCTATTGGTCAATACCAGCCGCGCGCCCTTGATCGAGCCGAACGCGCTGGTGAACGCGCTGCGCGCCGGGCGGCCCGGCATGGCGGCGGTCGACGTCTATGAGAAGGAACCGCTGCGCGATCCCGACGATCCGCTGCTGCGGATGAACAACGTGGTTTGCACACCGCATATCGGCTATGTTTCGCGCGACGAATACGAAATCCAGTTCACTGATATTTTTGATCAGATTGTCGCCTACGCCGCCGGCACGCCGATCAATGTGGTTAATCCGGATGTGCTCGGCAGCGCGGCTTTAAGAAAACCACCGCCGAAAGCTGCACCATGACAGGTCACCACGATCACACCCATTCGCATCACGCGCACGATGACGACGAGATGCAGCGCTGGAAGCACGATGGCGTCCGCGTCATTCCCGGCGATCAGCTCGATCCCAATGTGCCGTCGACGCCCGGCATGGACCGCAAGGCAGCGATCAATTTCGCCCGGGCCGGCGCGCAGAAATTGTGGGCCGGCACCGTAACCATCAAGCCCGATGCCAAGACCGGCGCGCATCACCACGGCCATCTCGAAAGCATCATCTATGTGGTGAAGGGAAGGGCGCGGATGCGCTGGGGCGAGCATCTGCAATTTACCGCTGAAGCCGGCCCCGGCGATTTCATCTTCGTTCCACCTTATGTGCCGCACCAGGAGATCAACGCCAGCCGCGACGAGGTGTTGGAATGCGTACTGGTACGCAGCGACGGCCAGGCGGTTGCGATCAATCTCGACATCGAGCCGGTGGAGAAGCCGGAGACCGTGCTATGGGTCGACCCGGTGCACCGCGATCCCGCAGAGCAAAAGTGATTGCGACGGCAAAGCCGCGCCTCTGCAGCGCTATTTGCTGCGGGTTGGGGTTATGCGAATACGCTAATGATCCATCGGCCCGTTCGGCACCACACAGCGGCAGCGCGTGTTGTCGCCTGGCTCAGTCCCTCTTTATCGTGACCAATGTGACGTCATTCTTCAGACTGTTGGCCAGCAAGAAGTTGCCGTCGCGCGTGACTGACGTGTTGCGCACGATGTTGCCGCCGCCCGGGATCGCCCAGCTCTGGAATTTTTCGGTCTTGGGATCGAACCGCACGACTGTGTTCGGCGTCGATCCGGATTCGCTGTACCAGATGATGTCGTTGATCGCCGAGATGCCGTAGGGCTCAGATTTCGGTCCGCTCGGTGACTGCCACTCCGTTACTTTGCCGCTCGAGGGATCGAGACGACCAAGATAACCGCGGGAGTAGTCCGAGTACCAGACGATGTCGTCGCTGGTGATCGCGATGCGCCGCGGCCGCGACGCCGCGTCAGGCAACGGGTATTCATGAAACTCCATGGTCTTCGGGTCGATGCTGCCCACCTTGTTGGAGCCGAACTCGACAAAGAACACCGTACCTTTTGAATTCAATGCCATGCCGTAGGGGCGTGCACCCGCTGTTGGCGGTGTGAGCAATTTAATCTCGCCGGTCTTCGGGTCGAGACGACCGATCCGGTTGAGGTTCTGCATCGTGAACCAGAGGATCCCACTCTTATCGAAGATCAGCGTGTGCGGATCGCCCTGCTCTGGGGTCGGGTATTCGGTGACTGCCCCGGTCTTCGGGTCCAGCTTTCCGATCAACGACCCCGTGTTGCCGGTGTACCAGATATTGCCGTCATTATCCTCCTGCAGGCCGTGCGGTCCAGAGTGCGGTGTCTTGAGATGAAATTCGGTGAATTTGCCGCTTGCCGGATCGAGCCGGCCGAGCACGTTGGCCAATTGGCCAGTGTACCACAATGAGCCGTCCTTTGCCGCCAATGGGTCGTGCGGCCGAGATCCCGGTGTGGGGACCTGCCACTCTTTGAACGAAACTTCGGCAGGTCCCGGAATGACCACGCCGTCAGGCTTACCTTTTTCGGGGAAGCTCTTGATCAGGTATGCCTTCAGCGGCTCAATCTGATCCGCCGGCAGCGGCGCCCCTTGGTTGAGCATCATCCGCAGCACGGTGTTCCAGCCCTCTGCCGTGTAACCCGAGCCCACGCGGCTCAGCAAAGTATGACAGCTGTTGCAGTTGGCCTCGGCCAACGCCTTGCCGGGTCCGTCGGGCAACTGCTGGCCCATCGCCGGAACCGCGGAGCAGAGCAGCACAGCAGCCAAAATCACGGATGATTGTTTCGACATAATAACTCCCTGAATTTCGCGCTCTATGGTGTCCGTGGCGCAATTGTATTGGACTGGTCAACGTCATCCGCCCTGGGTTGGGCCGCCGAAAGACTAGGCCTGCTTTCCTCGCGTGTCAGCCCCTGCCATCCGACATTGTGGGATGTGCAACGCACACTAACTTTCAAATGCTTGGGCGCGCTGCTAAACTTTATTTATCGGTCGAAAACTAATGAAAACGCCGAGGGAAACAACATGACTCCACGCACTGTGACTCCATCGGGGAATCCGCGGGCGCGTCGCGCCGTCATCAAGGGCGCCGGCCTCGGCCTCGTTGCGGGAATGCTGGCCGGTGCGCTGCCCGCCCGATCGGCTGGCGCAGCGAACGCGGAGGGCGGCGAGATCTGGAGCCGCGAATACTGGGCCAAGAAGGGCGATGTGCCGTTGTGGATGTTCCGCAAGCGGGTAGGGGCCCCGAAGAAGGGCGAAGCGCCACGGCCGGTGTTGTTCTTCGTGCACGGCTCGTCCGTCACCTCGCGGGTGTTCGACCTCAACGTGCCGGGCAAGGGCGAATATTCCGTCATGAACGAATTCGCCCGCAACGGCTTCGATTGCTGGACCATGGATCACGAGAACTACGGCAAGTCGGGGCGCACCTCGGGCAATTCAGACATCGCCAGCGGTGTCGAGGATCTGAAGGCGGCGGTTAAAGTCGTCGCGCAAGAAACCGGGCGCGAAAAATTCCATTTCCTCGGCGAATCCTCTGGCGCTCTGCGCGCCGGCGCCTACGCCATGGTGGCGCCCGAGCGCATCGATCGATTGGTGTTCGCAGCCTTCACCTACAAGGGCGAGGGCTCGCCGACCCTGACCAAGCGCGCCGAGCAGCTCGACCATTATCGCTCGCACAACATGCGTAAACGCGACCGCGATATGATCCGATCGATCGCCACCCGCGACAAGCCGGGCACCAGCGACGTTGCCGCCATCGAGGCGCTGGCAGACGTCGAAATGCAGTTCGGCGACCAGATCCCGACCGGCACCTATCTCGACATGACCGCCAATCTGCCGGTGGTGCATCCCGACAAGGTGCTGGCGCCGGTGCTGCTGGTGCGCGGCGAATATGACGGGATCGCCACCGTTGCGGACCTTTGGGATTTTTATAATCAGCTCCCGAACGGCGATCGCCAGTTCGTGATCCTGCCGGGAACCGCACACTCGGTCACGCTCGCCATCAACCGCCAGCTGTTCTGGCACGTGACCCGGGCGTTCCTGACCATGCCGACGCCGATCGCGACGTGAGAGGCAACGTCTGCTCGAAAACCTGCAATAGAGCCGGCGCCGATACCAAAGTAGACCATTGGAGGACTGGTTGATTTTGCAATTCGCCTTGGTCGTCAAAAATCAAGCTTGACTTGAACGGCTGCTATACCTGCCTTGGCGCAGGTTTCATCGGCATCGCCTCCCGGCGCACCCGACACTCCAATCGCACCGACCAGCAAGCCGCCTGACTCGACGATCACTCCCCCAGCGATAATCACAGCGCCCGGAAGGTTGCGAATGCCCGCCTGCATCATGCCGGGCTGACTGATGGCAAACAGGCTACTCGTGCTGTTACGGAAAGTCGCCGCGGTCCAGGCTTTGCCGGAAGCAGTTGGAGGCGTGTGAGGACCAGCGTAGCGATCACGCAGTACCACCTGAATCACGCCGGCGCGATCGACAACCGCGACCGCGACCTGATAGCCGCGTTGCTGACAGTCAGCGAGCGCGGCTTCGGCAAGTTCCAGGGCAACCTTGGGAGCCAAGGATTTGTGAGTCACGAGCGATTCCTCCGCGCGCGTTTCAGCGGCACCGGCAAGAGCGTAGATTGACAACACCACGGCCAGAAATCGAGCGATCATAGCGGGGATTCCGTTTGACTGTGAGAATAGCGCCGATGCTAAGGTTTCTCGTGCAGACAACCAACCACTCGTTTTCCGAACACCTACGATTTCTGCCACCCGCGGTCCGATGGGAAAGACGGGATATGTCCCGTCCACTACGCCTCGAATCGCTTTTTTGTGAAGAATTGCCGACAGACGCTGGCGTTCTGTCACTTGTTCACGACGACCATCAGCGGCTTGTCTTTGGCGGCTCTGCTGTGCACCACCAGCGCCTTAGCCATTGTGCTGATACTCTCATTGCGCGCGAGGTGGACGAGATCGGCTGTAATAATCCTGGCTTCGCCGGCCTTCAACGACGCCTTCCCCGCTCCTTCGATTTCCACGACGAGGCTTCCCTCGATCACGTGGAGTAGTTCTTGCGCACCTGGATGCATGTGCCATGGAGCGGCAGTGTTGGGCCCGAAGTCGACAACACTGCCGACGGTTTCCTGAACCGCCTGGCCTTGGCCTTCCAGATCTTTTCGCAGGATCTGGATCAGTTGCGGCCCTGCTTGGCCCTGTGCCCACGCGACCTTCGACATCAATGGGGCGGTTACAACGATTCCGGTGAGGTGAAGCAATTCACGGCGGATGAGTTCCACATCTTCCTCCTGAATTGGCGACTTTCGATCACGCATGTTTGTTTGTGTTTCGCATTCGAGGGTGAACCCCGTGCATGAGGGTAAACTCCCGGGAGCCGATACCGCCACGCGGCTATCGAAGAGCGAGAGGCTATCCTCGACACCAATTCTCATAAGATCAGCGGCGCCAAGGAGCCGCGACGGAGAAGTCTTGGTCTGGTCAATGATCGTGTCTCATGGTGGGTCTCGGTCCTTGCAGTCGAACAGATCAGGGAATATCTTTCGATTGGGGTAATGCAGGCACCCCATCAGACGCTCGCCGTCCAAGTTCTGCGCAATACTCGTTGTGTCGAGGAAATTGCGCATGGACCGAGCATTCCAATTGGTCCCTCCAGGTCCCCCAATCCAACGAAATGCGCAGCTTCCGGCTGAGAGTGGGCGCGCCTCCGGACAAGCAGACGATCAAGTTCTGCTTCGAGTGGATTCGATCAACAAGCGATATGCTGATGAAGTGGTGCTCGCGGATGTCGCCTTCGACATCCAGGCAGGCGAGATCATCGGCATCATCGGTCCGAACGGCGCCGGCAAGACAACCCTGCTTGAGGTCCTCGCGGGCACTGTCCCTGCGGAATCGAGCGATGTTCAATGGCTCGGCAGACCGTTGCCGTCGTCGCGCCGACGAGAAGCCATCTTCTACCTGCCCGATGGCGTGCGGCCTTATCAGGACCAACTGGTTACTCGGGTTTTATCGTTCTTTGCCGATGTCTATCGAAGACCGGCCGACGAGGTTACGAGTACAATTGAAGCAGTAAGATTGACGCCGGTTCTTAGCAAGCGCGTAAATTCGCTGTCGAAGGGCTACGGCCGAAGGCTGATGTTGGCGCTGGGACTGCTCGCGCCGCACCCGCTGCTTCTCATGGACGAACCGTTCGACGGTTTCGATCTTCGGCAGACCAGCGAGATCGTCGGCGTGCTGCGCAAAGAGGTCTCCAAGGGCCGGACGCTTGCCCTTGCAATCCATCAATTGCTGGATGCTGAGCGAGTCTGCGACCGCTTCATTCTTCTTGCCGACGGCCACGTTCGCGGTGTGGGAACGCTCAATGATCTTCGCGAAGGAACGGGGCTCACGAGTGGAAGCCTGGAGGATATCTTTCTTGCCCTACCTGAGACGTTCCAGATTCAAAAGGCTCGACTGCGGCCGCTGCTCGTCAAGGAGCTATGGGAGATCCTCGGTGGCCGGGCGCTGTGGACGATGCTGGTCCTGATGTGTCCTCTGGTCGGCTACAGCTTCTTCCAAGCTGTTTCGCTATATGGCGAGGCGAGCGCGGCCGGACTGCAATCGCCGGTCCTTGCCAGCAGTCTGTCGCCATTGGACGGCATTTTGGTGCCCACGCTTGGGGCTTCCTACGTTGCCGTCACGCTTTTATTTCCTTTTGTCGCAATTCGCGTGCTCGGCCAGGAAAAGGAATCGGGAGCACTGCGTCTTCTGGTCCAGATGCCTTATCGCTCCTCTACCTTGATTGCAGCGAAGCTGGCGGCGGTTCTTGTAGCGTGGGTGTTTTCAAGCATCCCCGCATTTTCGGCGCTGGTTATCTGGCGACTGTTTGGTGGGCACTTGTTTGCTCCGGAAACGCTGAACCTTCTTTTTGGACACCTGCTCTATGGTTTGCTTGTCGGAGCCATCGCATTGTTTGCTGCGTCGGTTTCCGAAAGTGCGGCGACGGCGGCTATCGTTACGCTTGCGTTCACGATCGGCTCGTGGGTGCTGGATTTTACCGTAGCCGGTCATCCCGGCCTTCTCGAATTGGTCGCAAATCTGTCGCTGACCCAGGTGTTGCATACCTTCGAGCAGGGTCAGTTGTCACTTGGTCTCGTCGCGGGAATTGGTACGGCCGCGTGCGGTTTCGCGGCGCTCGCGACCGTTTGGCTGCCGCCGGGCGTTCATGTCCGCAATAAGCTCGTTGGCTCAATAGCGTGCGTCCTTGCGGCGGCGATCGTTCTTGGCTTGGCGACCCAGATCAGGTTCTCGATCGATGTCACCGAGGATCAGCGCAACTCGTTTCCAGTGGCCGACCAGCGCGTGCTCGCATCATTGGCGGGGCCGCTGGTCGTGACGGTTCATCTGGCGCCGGAAGACCCCCGATACGCTGATCTGCAGCGCAACGTGCTCGCGAAACTGGAACGGGTGCTACCGAATATTTCCGTCGGTCTAGCGGGCGGACGGCAAAGTGTCGCGACCAATGCCGGCGACGACCGCTATGGCGAGGTCGAATACAATTACGACGGTCGATCAGACATCAGCCGCTCGACCAGTCCTCGCGAGATTCTCCCCCTGTTGTACGGTCTTGCGGACGTCAGTCGCCCTGCACCAGCCCCGGGTGGTGACTATCCGGGCTATCCGCTGGTTATCCGCGGAGAGGTCGCTCTTCTCTGGTTTTTTGGTGGGCTTCCGCTCTGTATCGCGCTCGGTTGGTGGTGGAGCCGCCGTCTCCCAATCGACTACCGTAAGCTCCAAAAGGAGGCATAGCCATGAACATCAGTAAAAGCATCAGAGCCGTTACTGTCTCGGCTCTTGGCTTCGCCCTGTTGGTACTACCCGCCGCTGCGCAGCAGCCGACTAGGATCGACCTTTCCAGCGAGACAGTTGGTGCGGATCCAAAGTCACTCGTAGCCGTCGTTGGCATTTGGCGGATCGAAAGCGAAGGCGGGAAAAACGTCCTGGCCGTCGACGGCAGGCAATGGAAAGAGGGGCAATCCTCCGCCGGCATCGCCGACAAGGCAAGAGCGCTTTACGGCGAGCGCTATGCCGAGTTTCTCGATCGGGTTCAGGCCTATGCCTACTTCCCCTACACGGTCGCCAAAGACGTGCAGGATTTCCGAGGCGGTGAGATCACGGTGCGGTTCGAGGGATTGTCGGGCCGCATCGATCAGGGAGCCGGCATATTGTTCAATCTGAAGCCGAATGGCGACTACCTGGCACTTCGCGCGAACTGTCTCGAGAACAATCTTGTTCTCTGGAAATTCGAAAAAGGCAAAAGATCATCGGTAGCCTGGGTTCGGAATGTGCCGACCGCCAGCAAGCGATGGCATGACCTCAAAGTCCGGATAGCCGGCACCAAGGTTGAAGGTTATCTCGATGGCAAGCTCTATCTGGAGCACACACTTTCCGATGCCGTGTCCGGTCGGATTGGTCTTTGGTCAAAAGCGGACAGCTACATGCGCTTCTCTGACTACACGGCGACTTCAGCCAATTGACCTGCACAGCACTGGGTGAACGGGGAACCAGTCAAATCCAGCCGATGAACTAACGCCCGTACACCGCATAGCCGTGCCGGTTTCACCCTGACAAGGCGACTGGCTTTGTTCCCTCGACGATAAGGCCTTCGGCAGAGCAAGCCGCTCTAAATCCGCGGTTCAATCCAAAATCCGCACGAATTTGTGACTGCTGTACCGGACGATTTGTTCCCTCTTGCGTCCGAACCGGGGACTCACTAAAAACCCTGCCGGGGAAATGCAGACTCCCCGTTAGACGGTTCGCGTCCAAGCTCTGCGCGTCACTCGATTAGTCGAGGAGATTGCGCATGGACGATCGTAACCGCTCGATTCCCGCAGATGTCCTTTATGCACGGCTTGGCTCGGAAGCGGCGCCGATCATTGTCGACGTGCGACCGGACGCCGACTTTGTTGGCGCCGAGAGCCTTGTGACCGCAGCGTTTCATCGCTCGCCGGACGCCGTCGAACAGTGGCGATCGGAGTTGCCGAGCGGACGCCAGGTCGTCACCTACTGCAGCCACGGACGCGACGTCAGCCAAGGCGTCGCCGCCGCATTGCGCCTGATGGGAGTGGAGGCGAATTTTCTGGAAGGCGGCCTCGGCAATTGGATCGAGCAGGGACTGCCGACGCGCCGCAACATCGGCGCCAGTCCCAGCAAGTGGGTGACGCGAGAACGCCCGAAGATCGACCGTATTGCCTGCCCCTGGCTGATCCGTCGCTTCATCGATCCCCGTGCAGAATTCGTCTACGTCCCGAAGGATCAGGTTGTTGCCGTTGCGCTGCGGACGGGTGGGACGCCCTACGACATCGACGGGGTGGAATTCACGCACGAGGGTGAGCGTTGCTCGTTCGATACCATCCTGCGCATCTACGACATTAATGACGCGGCGCTCGATCATCTGGCGACGATCGTCCGGGGCGCCGATACCTCGCGGCACGATCTAAGCCCTCAATGCGGTGGCCTGTTTGCGATCTCCCTCGGCCTCTCGGCGAACTTCCCGGATGACCATGAAATGCTCAAGCACGGCATGGTCATGTACGACGCGCTCTACACGTGGTGCCGCTCTCTGCAAGCCGAGACGCATAATTGGCCCGCGCGCGCCGTCGGAGCTTGATGATGCCGCAGCGAAGCTACTCGACATCGAGACGTCCAGGCATTTCTCGTGTGGTCCTGGTTGCCGCGTTCATCTTTCGGGCTGTCAACACAAGGAGGATCCCTCGAGATAAAGAGACAACAAGAACCAAGGCTTAAACCCATCCAAAGGAGGACCGAACAATGCGCAACTTGTATGGAATTGCGGCTTCGATGTTCCTGGCCGTGTTGGTCACATCCGCGCGTGCACAAGAAGTCGACTGGCAGAAGGTCGACGACGCATTCGGCAGAAAGCCGGCCGTGTCGGGTGATGTGCACCGCTATGGCTTTCCGCGTACCGATCTCACCGTGACGCTCGACGGCGTCACCATCAAGCCGGCGCTGGCACTTGGCGGCTGGCTTGCGTTCAAGCCGATGCACGGGGAAGCCATGGTCATGGGCGACCTCGTGCTGCTCGAGACCGAGGTCAATCCCGTGATGCTCAAGCTGATCGAAAGCGGTCTTGAGGTCACCGCGGTCCACAATCACCTGCTGCGGGCGAACCCCGAGACCTTCTACCTGCATGTTGGCGGCCATGGCGACGCGGCGAAGATGGCAGCCGCGATTCGCGAGGCTCTCGCGGCAAGCAAGACGCCACCAGCGACGCCGGCCGCAACCCCACCACCGGCGGTCGATCTCGACACGGCGCAGCTCGATCAGATCATCGGGGTAAAGGGACAGCCGAACGGCGGAGTGTATCAATTTGCCGTGCCGCGCCGAGATCCGGTGACGGAAAATGGCATGCCGCTCAGTCCGGCCGGCCCCTTAGGCCTGGCAAACGGTTTCGGATTCCAGCCGACCGGCAACGGCAAGGCCGCGATTACCGGCGACCTGGTTTTGACCGGCGACGAAGTCAATCCGGTGGTCAAGGCGTTGCGGGAGAACGGAATAGACGTGACTGCGATCCACAGCCACATGCTGGATGAGCAGCCGCGGCTGTTCTTCCTGCATTTCTGGGCCAACGACGACGCACTCAAACTCGCCAGGGGAATGCGCGCCGCGCTCGACAAGACGGCAACCGCCAAGAGCTAACGTCTAGCTAAGGTCTGGCTCCAAACAGAGAGGATAGTTTCATGAGAATCGTTGCAATCGCGCTGCTGCTGATGGCCGGCCTCTATGCGGCCAGCGACGCGGCACGGGCTCAGTCAAGCTGCAAGGTTTGCAGCGAACAGCCGCGCGCTTGCATGAAGAATTATGCCGGACCGACGTGCAAGACTGAATATCAGATGTGCATGAAATCCTGCGGGAAGAAATCGTAAAACGGCGGCCTTCTCCAATCATCGGCTCTGCGGCGGAGATTTTCTATAGACTGTATTTTGATTTGTGGGGCACGACATGACGGAATCGACGGCACAAGGGCAGATTGGCGAGTTGGTACGTTACTTCCTGCGGCTCGGGTTTTTGGGCTTCGGCGGACCGGTGGCGCTGGTCGGCCAGATGGAGCGCGAACTCGTCGATGGCAAGAAGTGGCTCACCAAGGAGCAGATGCGCGAAGCCATCGCCATCTGCCAGTCGCTTCCCGGACCGCTTGCGATCCAGGTCGGCGTCTACGTCTCCTATCTGCGCTGCGGATTTTGGGGCGCCTGGGCCGGCGGGTGGGCTTTCATCCTTCCAAACTTCGTCATCGTGGCTGCGCTGGGCGCGCTCTACGTCTATCTCGGCGATCTGCAGCCGGTAACCGCTATCTTTTACGGCGTCAGCCCGGCTGTGATCGCGCTGATCCTGCATTCCTGCTATCGGCTGGCCAAGCTTGGCATGGAAGACGCCTTGCAATGGGCGATCGCCGCAGTCTGCCTCGTGGTCACCGTCGTTCTCCAGGCCGAAGTGGCGTTGCTGTTCATCGGCGCCGGCATCGTCGGCATTCTTTATTACGGCAGCCTGTTCAAGCGAACGCCGCCGGCGCTTTCGATTACCATAGCGCCGGTTCTCGCACAGCTCGCGCCAAGTGCCTCAAGCTCGATCCTCGGCAAGCTCCTGCTGTTTTTCCTCAAGGCCGGCTCGCTCACCTTTGGGAGCGGTCTCGTCATCGTGCCGTTCCTCGAACAGGGGCTAGTCCAACAGTTCGGCTGGCTGGATCAGCGTCAGTTCCTGATCGCTGTCGCTATCGGCATGATCAGCCCGGGACCGGTCGTGATCACCGCAACCTTTGTCGGGTATCTCGTCGCCGGTTTTTGGGGCTCGCTGGTCTCGACCATCGGCATTTTCCTGCCCTCGTTCCTTCTGGTGCTGATCGCGGCGCCATTGCTGGCGCGCCATCGTGGCGATCCCAATGTGCAGGGATTTGTCAAGGGTGCCTATGCGGCGGCGATCGGAACGATCCTGGGCGCCTGCATCCTGCTTGGGCGCATCGCGATCGGCGATTGGCTTACGGCGCTGATCGGGCTCGTCTCGCTCGCGGTGTTGTTTCGCTGGAAAGTCAGCAACCCGCTCCTGATCGCCGCGACCGCGGCCGTGGGCCTCATTGCATATCCGCTGCTGCAACCGACCTGGGTGATGGTCCACTAGTTGGGCGGCTCGCGGAACCATCTGAAAATAATTCATTCCCCTTGTCGGATCGCCCCACCTCCATCCGTCCTCGGGTCACTGCCCCTCGGAAAGGAACCCGCCATGACCAAACTTATTTTCGTCAATCTGCCGGTTAGCGACCTTGCCAGTGCCACCGCCTTCTATCAGGCCGTCGGCGCCAGCAAGAACGAACAATTCAGCGATGATACCGCATCCTGCATGGTGTTGTCGGACACCATTCACGTCATGCTGCTGACCCACGACAAGTTTCGCCAGTTCACGCCCAAGAAGATCGCCGATGCAAAGACCTCGAGCGAGGTTCTGATCTGCATCTCCGCCGACAACCGGAACGCCGTTGACGAGATCGTCGGCCAGGCGGAGGTGGCCGGCGGCCGTGTCGATCCCGGTCCGAAGCAGGATTACGGCTTCATGTACGGCCGCAGCTTCGAGGACCCGGACGGCCATATCTGGGAAGTGATGTGGATGGATGTCGCCGCCGCAACCGCCGCACCGTCCCTGGCCAACGCCTGATTGATGTTCATCATCTCAAAGGAGCTCAATGGATGTCCAAAGTGTCCCCCTGTCTGTGGTTCGACGGCGAGGCCGAGGAGGCCGCGAAATTCTACGTTTCGCTGCTGCCCAACTCCAAAATCGAAACGGTGCAGAAGAATCCGGTCGATGGTCCCGCCGGAAAGGCCGGCACGGTGCTGGTCGTCGAGTTCACGGTGGCCGGCCAGCGCTTCATGGCGCTGAACGGCGGCATGCGGGTCGAATATACCCACGCGGTCTCCTTCAAGATTGATTGCGCCGATCAGGCCGAGGTCGATCACCTCTGGGATGCGCTATCCGCAAACGGCGGCCAACCCGTGCGCTGCGGCTGGGTGAGGGACCGTTTTGGCGTGTCCTGGCAGATCGTGCCGTCAGCGCTGCCGAAATATCTCGGCGGTCCGGATGCCGCCGGCAGGCAGCGCGCGATGCAGGCCATGCTGGGCATGATCAAGCTCGATGTCGAAGGCCTGCGGCGCGCCTATGAGGGCCAATCGGCGGCGTGATCAACGCCTTTGCCAAGAGCAATCTCGGCGGTTTCTGGGGCCCTGATGCGTTCGATCAGGAGCGGGATACGATCCCCGCCCCAGAACAGCTCGCCGTTGAAGACCATCGTCGGCACGCCGAACATTCCGCGATTCTCAAAGTATAGGGCGGCCATTCGAGCTCGACCCCTTCGCATTTCTCCAGATCGAAGAGCGCTGCATTGGCGACGAAGGCATAAGGGCTCTTGTAGTCGGTATAGACACGCACCCGCGGCTTTTCCATAGCGGACCTCCGTCGCGCTGCAAGGTAGAAGGTTTCGCCTGCCTGCGGCGCTAATAATTGGACCGCAATCCGACGCCGCCGTGTATCGTGTTGCCGACCGGCTGCGGGCCCAAGGTCCCGTTGACGAAGAGGTCGGCGACCCAGCCCTGGGCGATGCGGAATCCGAGCCGACCGCCATATTCGAGCCAGCCCTGGTTGCCGATCGTCGGCACCACGGTGCCGTCGCCGGTCACGGTCGCGACAATGCCGGAATGCGCGGCAAACGACTGCACATAGCCGCCGTTGATATTGCCCTCGATGCTGGACGTCAAAAGATGGGTCCACTGCCCGCCGACCTTGACCAAATTGGTTCGATCGGCGCCGGTGGCGATGGTGGCGTCGAACGGATTGAACGCGACCATGGGGTCGGTATATCCGGCGACGCGCTGCCACAATTGCCAGACCTCGATGGATGCGGCGACTTCGTCGCGTGGCGACAGCCGGGCGATCCAGCCGGCCCGGCCGTAGACGCCGTAATCGGAGCTGTTGGTCGAGCTAGTGAGCGCGACCGGACCCAGGCTCGTCGTGTAGCTGCGGCTGTAGCGCACCTTCTCGAACGGCGTCAGGATGGCGCCGACATCGAAGAACGGCCGTGACGATCCCCAATCGACGAAATCATAACGCAGCGCGAACGCGCCGATCGGCGCGCTGGTGACGCTGTAGCCGCCCTCGCTGAACTGCGTATAGGCGATGCCGGCGAGCAGTGACAGGTTCGAGGTGATCTCCTTGCGGCCATGGATGCCGGCGGAGAACGAGCCTGCGGAGCCGAAGGCGCTGATGCAATCGCTGCAATTGACCTGTTCGTTGACGCCGAGCAGCACGGTGCCGAGCACGCGGTTGGTGATCATCTGGTTGAAGCGCTGGTTGGCGAGGCCACCGATCGATCCGCCGCTGTTATCGGCGCCGGTTACCGGCGGCGGACCCACCGCACGTTGCAACGGCGGCGGTGTGTTACAGTCGTCAATGCATTCGGCCTGCGCCAATGCGGTTGATGGTTGCAACTGCATCAGCACCAGCCAAGCCGCCGCGGCGAGGACGGCTGATGCGATCAAGCCGCGCGCGAGTCTGACCATGATCAGCGCCCACACAGCATGCCGGTGGGATCATCGACCGGCGGCGTTACAACAGGCGATGCATCCGCAAAATCGCTCACCGCGCAAAGCCCGGCCGCTGCCGCGCAGGTCGCTGCGAACGTCCATGGCGAGTTGTTGGTCTTGTGAATCGAGGTCTTGCCGCCGGTCGAGGTGATGATGGCGGTGTCGCCGGGCTGCGTCAGCTGGATGCATTGGAAGCTGAGGGTGCAGACGCTCGATGCGCCCTCCTGCAGCACCACGGTGGTCTTGCCCCGCTGCGACAGGATGTCGAGAATGGTGCCGCGGACGCCGATCGAGGCGAGCGGGGTCGTGATCTTGTAGGCGGTCTTCTCGGAATTTCCAGTGACGAAGCGAAACGCTCCCGTGGTCAACCGCACCGCGATGTCGCGATAAGTGTGCTCGTCGTTGAAGACGGTGCGGTCGAGCTTGACTGTCGCGCTCGGACCGAGCGACAGATTGGTATTGTCGGCCATCACCAGCCGCGCCGCGCTGGCCAGACCCGTGCGCACGGTTTCATCGCGCAGCAAGCCGTCACCGACATTGATCTGTGTGCTCGCCGATGCCGCGACCCGGACGACTTCATTCTGGACGACGACGGCTTCGCCGACGCGCGTTTGCGCAGACGACGGGGTTATTCCAACTCCCGCCAACAGACCGATTGCGAGCAACAAAATAACGCAGTTACGCGAGACCATATCGCACCGTACAAATCGACGCCAGGATCGTAGCGGATCGTGCGGTCGAGCCATGTTGTATATCTGCCACTAAATCCCGTCATGTAGAGCCGTTCGATCAGTGATGCAAAATCGAAATGGGTTCATTCCAGTGGACTCAAGAGCAAGTACTGCCCGAACTCGGGCATTGGGGCGATCTGACCATCCGCCTGCCGTTCGGCTGGTCCGAAGCTGCAATGTTTTCGAAATCCGCCTGCCGGACGTCGGCGGGCGGACCCAATCTGGTAAGGTCACTTCGACGCGGTCTTGGTGTCCATGTTGACGACCTGGACGCGGCGGTTGATCGGGTCGGCGGGGTTGGCGGTATCCTTCAGTTTGGTCTTGCCGTAGCCGACGGTGACGAGATCGCTGCCGGTGATGCCGTATTTGTCGATCAGATAGCGCTTGATGGTGTCGGCGCGGCGCTCGGAGAGATCCTGGTTGAAGGCGTCGCCACCGATGGCGTCGGTGTGGCCGGCGACCACGAAGGTCGAACCCTTGAGGTTCGGATTCGAAAGCGCCTTGCCGAGCTCCTGCACGGCCTGCGTCGAGCTCTTGCTGATCTGAGCCGAGTTGAAGTCGAACTGAATCTCGAGATCGATGTTCGGCTTGGTGGCCGCGATCTCCGCGATCTGCTCACGCTCGCCCAGCGATAGCGACCTGGTGTTGCGGTTGCGCAGCGTCTTGACGAAGCCGATCTCGTTTGCCTTGATGGCCGGATCGACTTGCGGTCCACTCGAAAGGCCGCGCGTCAAGGGCTTCGGTTGTAATGCGTTGACAATCCTGTCTGCGGAAACGGTGCCGTCGGCCGCAAGCGCCAGCCCTGCCGTCATCGACAGTGCGGCGCTGATGGTAATCGCCTTGCCAAACAACTTCTGAAAGCCGGTCATTGTCGTATCCTCGTGGGTTCACGCCTGCAAATACGTCGGCATAGCGTTTGATGGCGGGAGGATAGGGCGGGTTCAAAGCCAAGAATGTGACCTGCGTCACATTGAAGAACGGCAGCCCGCCTCGTCCGTATTTGCGCCCCCCGCAAAGGCCAGCCCCCAGCGCGGTGTCCCGCGAACGGTTTCGACGCCTCGGCAGCTTGAGTGAGCTAGATCACGGTTCATCCCCCTAAACCGGATCACATTGTCCTCATCAGATCGGCCCTGGATGAACCTGACGGGCCCACGATGGACGGATTTAGATTAGGGGAGAATGGACCATGCGCTTCTTGATCGCAGCAATGACAGCCGCAGCATTCCTCGTCAGCACTGATGCGGCCCTCGCTGACAAGCGTGTCGCCTTCGTGGTCGGCAACGGCGCCTATAAGAATGTCGCGCCACTGCCGAACCCGGCGGTCGACGCCAAATCGATGGCCAAGGTCTTGCGCAATGTCGGTTTCGACGTCGTCGAAGGCACGAACCTCACCCGCGACCAGATGACGGAAAAACTGCTCGACTTCGGCAAGAAGGCCGAGGGCGCCGACGTCGCGGTGTTCTTCTATGCCGGCCACGGCATCGCCGTTAACGGCACCAACTACCTGTTGCCGGTCGATGCCGACCTCAAATCCGAAATGGACGTCAAGCTGGGCGCCGCCATCAATGTCGATCTCACGCTCGAACAGACCATGAGCGATGCCAAGGTGAAATTGGTGTTTCTTGATGCCTGCCGCGACAACCCGTTCGCCGCCAAGATCCGCTCCGCCAAGGCGACCCGCAGCGTTGCCGTAGGGTCAGGCCTCGCCGAGATGAAATCCGGCGAAGGCACGCTGATCGCATTCGCGACCGGTCCGGGACAGACCGCGCTCGACGGCGAAGCCGGCACCAACAGCCCGTTCACCCGCGCGCTGATGGCCAACATCGCCGCCCCCGGCGTCGAGATTCAGCAGGCGATGACCAAGGTCCGCGCCCAGGTCAATGAAGAGACCGGCAAGAACCAGCTTCCCTGGGGCCACACCAATTTGATCGGCACCGTCTATCTCAACCCGGTCGGCGCTCCCGCAGCGGAGGCGTTGAGCACGCCCACCGTCCCCAGCGGCCCGGTCTCGGAAGTCGAGCTCGAATTCTGGCGCTCGATCAAGGACTCCAACAAGGTGGAAGAGCTCAACGCCTACCTGACCAGCTATCCCAACGGCCAGTTCAAGTCGCTGGCGCTGACCCGAATCGCCTCGCTGCAGGATGGTCCCACCAACGTCACCCGCAACCTGACCACTGGCATCGACCCCGCGACCTTCACAGAGGAAGCCGATCAGGTTTCGGAAGGCCAGATCGGTCTCGACAAAGGCCAGCGCCGCGACGTGCAGCGCCGCCTCAACGGCCTCGGCTTCGACACCAGGATCAACGGCAGGTTCGATGAAGCAACCCGTGGCGTGCTCAAGCGCTGGCAGGCCGCGCGCAACTATCCCGCCACCGGCTATCTGAACCAGCTCCAGCACAAGGCGCTGCTCTCGGAGATCGTCTCGGCCCGCGTCGTTCCCTCCGACGATTCCGACGACGAGAGCGTGCATCATTCCCGCCGCTCGAGCGGCGGCGGCGGCCGCCACTACCGTGGCGGTGGCGGCCCTGGCGGCCTCTTCGGCGGCATGATGGGCGGATTGTTCCGCCGCTAATGGGTTCGGTCACGAACACCATCAAGGAAAAGGCGGCCTTGGGCCGCCTTTTCCGCGGCTCCGCGGTGCCGCTCGCTACGAGCGTTGACATGCGATGCACATGTGTTTATGTTTTGTACATGACGATGATACAAATTCGAAACGTGCCCGATGCGCTGCATCGGCGGCTCAAGTCGCGTGCGGCGCTGGCGGGTATGTCGCTCTCCGACTACCTGCTCAGCGAGATTCGTCAGGTGGCCGAGCGACCGACGCTCGAGGAATTGCGAGCCCGTCTGGAGCGGCGCCCGGCAATGACCCCTTCGGTGGCGCCGGCGCAGGCAGTCCGCGCCGAACGGGATCGCCAATGATCGTTGTCGATGCTTCGGCGGTGCTCGAAGCGCTGCTTCGCACGCGGGCCGCCGCTGTGGTGGAGAGGTGGCTGTTCGACCCGTCGCACACGTTGCACGCGCCTCATTTGCTCGATGTCGAAGTGGCCCAAGTGGTTCGCCGGTATGCAGCGCACCGCGAGATCGACGGTGAGCGCGGCCGAATGGCTCTCGCCGACCTCGCCGACCTTCCCTTGCACCGGTATCCACACGATTTCCTTTTGTTGCGCGCCTGGGATTTGCGGAACAACCTTACTGCCTATGACGCCATGTACGTCGCCCTTGCGGAAGCGCTCGACGCGCCGCTACTCACCCGCGACAAACGTCTCGCCGCCTCGGCCGGCCATCATGCGCGGATCGAACTTGTGTGAAAGCACGGCATCGGCGTGGCGCCGGCGCCGTTTTTGTGGTGACTTGGCAGACGAAAAGTTTCAACGGGGCGATCTGGTCCTAAAGCGGTCGCGAGAGCGCCGGGCTGCGAACAACAAATCGGCCAGATGCGCGCTCAAGAACACAGTTCGCCAAGAAAAAAAGAAGCAAAAACAGAAAAAGCAACCGAGCTTAGCAGGGTACGTGTTTCATCCAGTAAGAAAACAGAACGAGTATTTGGGGTATCGAGCGGGCGTGCCGGGGATAGGTTCCACAAGCTCAATGCCGATCCTGATCGGCGCAGCCATGATCGCGGTGGCGATCCTGTTGTCCACGTTCGTCACTGCGCTGGGGACCCGTTACGTCGGGATCGAAGGTCCGAGCGACGAAACCGCGTGGCTGATCGACCGGCTCACCGGCAACGTCTACCGGTGTCAGGCCCAGGGACGCGGCAAGGCGTCGTGCGACCCGGAAATCGCAACCGGCAGCATCGCCGCGCGGCCGAAACCGCAATAGTGGGGATGCTCTAAAGTGGCGATGCTGTAATCGGCGATCGGGCCAGACCGCGCAGGGCTAGTGCGCTGCAGCGCAGCACACAAAAATGTCTTCTTCCGGAAACGTACGGGGTAGAGAATACGTATCCCGATAGCCAGCACTTCGCTGGTTTTTTCCCAAGGGAGGTCCGAGATGAGGATACTGATCGCTGCCGCCATGCTTTCGACGTTCGCCTTCACTCCTGCTTCCGCCGCAATGATGAAGTGTAGCTCGGAGAACTTGGCCAAATCCTCAGCCATGATGATGACCATGCCAGACACGCCGGCCAAGCGCGCCGCCGACAAGGAAATGGGCATGGCCAACACGGACATGAGCAAGGGCAATATGCGCGGCGGTTGCATGCACTATATGAAGGCGCAGCAGAGCGCGTCGGCGAAGTAAGGCCGCCACGACATTCTCATGACGCAGGCCGCGCTGCCCAGCAGCGCGGCATTTTCTTGGTGCGCCTCTCCTCTGTTGGGCGAATCCCGCTACATTAGCGAGCGATGTCCCGCGACGGCAAATCTCATCTCCTGACCAAGGCCGAGGCCCGGCGGATCTGGTTACGCGCGCAGCGGCTCGACACCTTGGTTCCGTTCGGCGAGGGCCCGGGCGCGACCGCTGCCGCGGTCGAACATCTCGGCTATGTGCAGATCGACACCATCAACGTCATCGAGCGCTGTCACCACCATATTCTCTACACCCGCATTCCGGCCTACCGGCGCGCCGATCTGCGTCAGGCCCAGAGCATCGACAAGAGCGTGTTCGAATACTGGACGCACGCTCTGTCTTACGTGCCGGCCAAGGACTTTCGCTTCTTCCTGCCGGCCATGAAGCTGCACAAGCGAGAAGGCCATCGGTGGGTCCGTTCGGTCAGCCCGGCAGACATGCGCAAGGTGATGCGGCTGATCAGGCGCGACGGCGCGCTGACCATCCGTGATATCGAAGACGACGTGTTGACGGAGAAGCAACATCTGTGGGCGAGCCGCAAGCCGTCGAAACGCGCGTTGCAGCTCGCCTTCTATACCGGCGTGCTTACGATCTCGGAGCGCAACGGCATGCTCAAGACCTATGAATTGATTGAGCGCCATTTCGGCTGGGACAAGCCGCCAAAGCCGGCCTTGGCGACCGAGGCCACCGCCTACCTGCTCGACCGCGCCTTGCGCGCGCAGGGGGTCGTGAGCCTGGACTCGGTCTGTCACCTCGATGCGCCGAGCAAGAAGGCGGTCCGTCGCCTGATCGAGCAAAGGGTTCGCCGCAACGAGCTGGTGCCGGTCGCGGTCGAAGGCGCGGGCAAGCAAGAGCATTGGGCGTGTCCGGAGATATTGCAGGAAGAGCAACAAGAACCGCGCGAAGGCGCCTCCGGGCTGGTGCACATTCTGTCGCCGTTCGATCCCCTGATCATCCAGCGCAAGCGCACCCATCTGTTCTTCGATTACGAGCACCGTTTTGAGGCCTATGTGCCGAAGGACAAGCGCCTGTTCGGCTATTTCGCGCTACCGGTGTTGGTTGGGGACGAGATTGTCGCGGCGATCGATCTGAAGACTGATCGTCAAAAGCGAAAATTGCTGATGCAGAAATGGAGTTGGGTCGGCAAGGGTGCCGGGCGTGGTGGACGGAAGGACCTGAAGCGCCGCATCGAGGAGGAGCTCGATCGCTTCGAGCGCTTCCAGCTCGCGGATTGAGGTAGTTTTCATCTCAAAGCAGCGGGGAACCCTCGGCTTCCGCCCTGGTTGGTCCGGATAAACATTTCCTGGGAAGCAGCATGGCCAAGGACAAATCGGTTTTGGAGAAAATCTCCGACAAGATGAAGGACATCGCCGACACGGCTTCCAAAGCTGCCAAGGACGCATTGAAGCCGGAACAGCCGGGGAAGGTGGAGGAACGAATGGCAGCCTATGTGCCGCTCGCGGCCGATGGCCTGGTTTCCGATCCCATGATGGTGCCGCCGGTTACCGATACGCCCGCGAGGAAGAAGCGAGCGCCGAAACGCGCCGCGAACAGGGCGAGCAGGAAGAAGGTGGCGAAAGCTCCCGCAGGCAGAGCAAAACCAGCGGCGAAAAAAACGAGCGGCAAAGTCGCAAGCAACACCACGAGCACAGGTACAAAGGCGGTTGCGCGGACGGGCAATAAAGCAACGACGAAATCGCGCCGGCGCGTGCGTCGATAGACGCAATCCGGTCCTGGTCTCCAGTGGAGACCAGACTATCTGATCCCCTTGATCAGCATTCGGCAGATGTCGGTGACGAACGATTTTGCCTTGGCCGGCGCCACATGCAGCCGCCGGTGCAGGATTTGCGTGACGACGCCCTGAAGGGCTGCCACGAATATCGCGGTGCGCTCGATCACAATATCGGGCGCCATCCCGGTGCCTGCAAAACCCACTGCGAAGACCTGCAGCGCGTCGATGATGGCGGCTTCAAGATCGGGAAATCCGCCTTCGGTATTGATGCGCGCGCCGCCCATCAAATGAAACAGATTCGCGTGATCGCGCGCGAACAGGAAAAACTCGACGCTGGCGGCGACCAGCGCCGGCTCGCCGGGCGCCTTGCGGGCGGCTGATCTCTTCAGCCGCTGCGCAAGCTGCTGCCAGCCTCGCTCGGCAACGCGCGCCAGCAGCGACAGCTTGTCCGGAAAATGCCGATAGACCGCGCGGTGATTGACGCCGGCATCGCTCGCAAGCTCGCGCAGGCTGATCGACTCCGCACCATCGGCTTCCAGCCGCACCAGCGCCGCATCGAGCAGCGCTTCCGGCAAATTACCATGCCGGAACGTGTCGCGTTGGCGCGGCGGCCTTGCGTATTGCCTCTCGCTGCCGGGCGAAGCGGTCCTGGCGGCGCTCAATGGCTCTCTTTCTGAAATACAGGAGCAATCATGACGAACGCTGCTCTCGATCGCGCCAAGTTCATTATCTTCCCGCCCGTGATACCGTATTCGGCGCTTGCGATCGCCTGCATATTGCAGTGGCTGGTGCCCCTTGGCGTCGTAGAAAATATCGATCTCGACTGGCGGATCGGGGTTGGCGCGACGATCGTTGTCGCGGGCCTGGCGGTCATGGCTGCCGGTCATCGCGCGCTGGTGCGGCATGGCACCAACGTCAATCCGTTGCGGCCGACGACCGCGCTGGTCACCGACGGCGTATTTCGGCGCACCCGTAATCCGCTCTATGTCGGCGTGTCGGTCGCGTTGTGCGGGATCGCATTGATATTTGCGCTGGACTGGATGCTGATCCCGATCGTTCCGGCTTGCGTGATCCTGCGCTTCGCGGTCGTCAGGCGCGAGGAACTCTACCTCGAGCAAAAATTCGGCGATGCCTATCGTCGCTACAGGGAGCGCGTGCCGCGCTACTTCGCGGGCAATTGAGCATTGGCCGCTTTCGTCAGCAGTGAAACGCGGGCCGCACGCGCGGCACGACCGGCGTTGCCAAAAATTATTTCTCGGAAGGAAAAATCATGGTCAAATCGCTTTTTCGCATCAGCGTTTCCCTGGGACTGGCCGGCATGGGGCTCGGCATTTTCATGGGGATCGGCAGGATTTCACGTTGATGCCCGCGCACGCGCATCTGAATTTGCTTGGCTTCGTCGTCACGTTTTTGTCGGCGCTGTACTACCGCGCCTTTCCCGAAGCCGGCGCGAGCCGGCTCGCGCCGTACCAAGCCATCGTCAGCGTGGTCGGCGCGATGGCATTTCCAACCGGCATCGCCTGCGTGATTCTCGGTGGACACCAACGCTTCGGATCCGTGGTGGTGGCCGGCGCGCTCGCGGTGCTGCTCGGCATGGCGTTGTTTGCGGTAATCGTGTTCCGCACTGCGGGATCCGGCTGCGCGGTCGGGTCGTAACGTTCACGAAATCATGATTGATGATGAATATTGACATTCATCAGTGAACATTCAACACTCATCTAGGTTCAGCCGAGGGAGTGTCCGATGTTGGTGCGGTCTATTTTAGCGAGCTATTCCAAGCCTGTAGTTGGCATATTGCTAGCGTTCTCGGCGATTGCCTTGGCTGGATGCAACGACTCTGTGGCCCAGAAAGCCGAGCCGATGCGCCCGGTCCTGGTGGCGACGGCCCATTATGAGGCGGAATCGCCGGAGCGCAGCTTCGTCGGAACCATCCGCCCGCGGATTGAGGCCGACATGGGCTTTCGAGTACCCGGCAAGGTGGCAAGACGCCTGGTCGAGGTCGGCGAGAGCGTCGATGTGGGCCAGCCGCTCGCGACACTCGACGAAGTCGATCTGAAGCTGCAGGCCGAGCAGGCCGATGCGGAACTCCATGCCGCAACCGGCGTGCTGGCCCAGGCCGCCGCCGCCGAAACCCGCGCCAAGGATCTGCGGGTCAAGGGCTGGACCACGGACGCGCAACTGGATCAGGCCAAGGCCGCGGCCGATGAGGCGCGAGCCCGGCTCAATCGCGCCGAGCGTTCGGTCGATCTCACCAAGAACTCTCTGTCTTACGCAACGCTCGTCGCCGACAGCCGTGGCGTCGTCACCGCTACCCTGGTCGAGCCCGGCCAGGTGGTGGCCGCCGGGCAGACCGCGATCCGTGTCGCGCGCTTTGGCGAAAAGGAAGCTGTGGTCGCGATCCCGGAAACGTTGCTCGGGCGCGCCAAAGAGGGCACCGCAAGCGTGACGCTGTGGTCGGAGCCCAACAAGAAATATGCAGCGAAGCTGCGCGAGATCGCGCCAACAGCGGATCCCGCAACCCGAACCTATCTCGCAAAATTCTCGCTGCCCGGCGCCGACGATCGGGTGTCGCTCGGCATGACCGCGACGCTAACGCTTGCCGATCCCGCCACGCAGCGCGTTGCGCGGCTGCCGTTGTCGGCGCTGTTCAACGAAGGCGGTGCTCCGTCGTTCTACGTCGTCGATGACAAGGGCGATGTGACGCTGAAGTCGGTTACCATCAAGGCTTACGAAAGCAACGACGTCGTGATCACAGGCGGCGTCGACGAAGGCGACAAGGTTGTCGCGCTCGGCGTGCAGAAGCTCGACCCGACCCAGAAGGTCCGGGTGGTCTCGTCACTGTCCTTTTAACAGCATCGCCAGGAAAAGCAGACATTGTCGGAGGGTTCGATGAAGCGCTTCAATCTCTCGGGCTGGGCGGTCAGCCATCCCACGCTCATTCTATTCCTGATGATCGCGCTCGGCGTCGCAGGCTTCTTCTCCTACCAGAAGCTTGGCCGCGCCGAAGATCCCTTCTTCACGGTCAAAGTGGTCAATGTCTCGGCGATGTGGCCGGGCGCGACCGCGGCCGAAATGCAGATGCAGGTCGCCGACCCCCTTGAGAAGAAGCTGCAGGAGCTTCCCTATTTCGAGAAGGTGCAGACCTATTCCAAGCCGGGTTTCACGGCGATGCAGGTCACGTTCCGCGATTCGACGCCGCCGAAGGAGGTGCCCTATCTGTTTTACCTGTTGCGCAAGAAGCTGGCCGACGCGCAGGGCCAGCTGCCGGCGGGGCTGCTCGGTCCGATCGTCAACGATGAATTCTCCGACGTCGATTCGATCCTTTATATGATGACCGGCGACGGCGCCGACTATGCGCAGCTGAAGAAGGCCGCCGAAGGTCTGCGCCAGCGGCTGTTGAAGGTGCCCGGCGTCACCAAGGTCGATCTCTACGGCACCCAGGACGAACGCATCTACGTCGAATTCTCGCATGCCAAGCTCGCAACGCTCGGCATCACGCCGCAGGCCTTGTTCGACTCGCTCGCCAAGCAGAATAACGTCGTGCCGGCCGGCACGGTCGAGACCTCCTCGCAGCGCGTGCCGCTGCGCGTCACCGGCGCGCTCGACGGCGTCAAGGCGGTGGCGGAGACCCCCGTTGAAAGCAACGGCCGGGTGTTCCGGCTCGGCGATATCGCGAGCATCACCCACGGCTTCGTCGATCCGCCCAGTTTTGTGGTGCGTCAGGAAGGCAAGCCCGCGCTCGGCATCGGCGTCGTCACCGCCAAGGGTGCCAATATCCTCGAACTCGGCAAGGACGTCGCGAACGCGACTGCCGAATTCATGAAGGCGGTGCCGCAGGGCGTCAATGTCGATCTGATCGCCGATCAGCCGAAGGTCGTCGAGCACGCCGTCGGCGAGTTCGTGCATTCCTTCATCGAGGCGCTTGCGATCGTGCTGTTCGTCTCGTTCGTCGCGCTGGGCTGGCGCACCGGCATCGTGGTGGCGGCCTCGGTGCCGTTGGTGCTCGCGATCGTGTTCATCGTCATGAAAACGATGTCGCTCGACCTGCACCGCATCACGCTGGGCGCGCTGATCATCGCGCTGGGTCTGTTGGTCGATGACGCCATCATCGCGGTCGAGATGATGGTGGTGAAGATGGAGCAGGGCTGGGACCGCGTCCGCGCGGCGTCCTTTGCCTGGGAATCCACAGCGTTCCCGATGCTGACGGGAACGCTGGTCACGGCCGCCGGCTTCTTGCCGATCGGCTTCGCCAATTCCGCGGTCGGCGAATATGCCGGCGGCATTTTCTGGATCGTGGCGATCGCGCTGGTCGCATCCTGGTTCGTCGCGGTGATCTTCACGCCCTATATCGGCGTCAAGTTGTTGCCGAACATCAAGGTCAGCCACAACCATGATCCGCACGCGGTCTACGAGACGCGCGTCTATCGCACGCTGCGGGCCATGATCCGGTGGTGCGTCGACCACCGCGTCAAGGTCGTGCTGGCGACGGTTGGTGTTTTCATTGCCTCGATCGTGGCGTTCGGCCACGTGCAGCAGCAGTTCTTCCCGCTGTCGGAGCGGCCCGAACTGTTCCTGCAGCTGCGGCTGCCCGAAGGCACCGCCTTCAACGTCACCGAGAAATCCGTGAAGAAGGCGGAAGAGCTCTTGAAGGGCGACAAGGATATTGCGACCTACACGGCCTATGTCGGGCAGGGCTCGCCGCGCTTCTGGCTCGGACTCAGCCCGCAACTGCCGAATGAGGCTTTCGCCGAGATCGTGATCGTCGCCAAGGACGTCGAAGCGCGCGAGCGGATCAAGTCTAAAATCGAGAATGCGGCGGCTAGTGGCACGCTGAGCGAAGCCCGCGTGCGCGTCGACCGCTTCAACTTCGGCCCGCCGGTCGGCTTCCCCGTGCAGTTCCGCGTCATCGGCCCCGATCCCAAGACGGTGCGCGAGATCGCCTACAAGGTGCGCGACGTGGTCAAAGAGAACCCGAACGTCAAGGATCCGCAGCTCGACTGGAACGAGCAGTCGCCCTATCTCAAGCTCGTGGTCGATCAGGATCGTGCGCGGGCGCTCGGCTTGACCCCGCAGGACGTCTCGCAGGCGCTCTCGATGCTGATCTCCGGTGCGCCGGTGACGACGATCCGCGACGGTATCGAGAAGGTCGGCGTGGTCGCCCGCGCGGTGCCGTCCGAGCGGCTCGATCTCGCCCGGGTCGGCGATCTTACCATCACGTCCCGCAACGGCGTCGCGGTGCCGCTGCAGCAGATCGCCAAGATCGAATACTCCCATGAGGAGCCGATCATCTGGCGGCGCAACCGCGACATGGCGATCACGGTGCGTGGCGACGTCGTCGACGGCGTGCAGGCGCCCGACGTCACCAACCAGATCTGGCCCAAGCTGCAGGAGATCCGCAATCACCTCGAGCCGGCCTACCGGATCGAGGCGGGCGGCGCGTTCGAGGAATCCGCCAAGGGCAATGCCTCGATCTTCGTGCTGTTTCCGCTGATGGTCATCGTGATGCTGACGCTGTTGATGATCCAGTTGCAGAGCTTCTCGCGGCTGTTCCTGGTGTTCCTGACGGCGCCGCTCGGCATTGTTGGGGCCTCGCTCGGTCTCAACGTCGCGAGCCAGCCGTTCGGCTTCGTGGCGCTGTTAGGACTGATCGCGCTCGCCGGGATGATCATGCGCAACGCGGTGATTTTGGTGGACCAGATCGAGAGCGACGTCTCCCATGGCTTGACCCGCAAGGAGGCGATCGTGGAGGCCACCGTGCGGCGCGCCCGCCCGGTGGTGCTGACGGCGCTTGCGGCTATCCTTGCGATGATCCCGCTGTCGCGCTCGGCGTTCTGGGGGCCGATGGCGATCACCATCATGGGCGGTTTGTTTGTTGCAACCTTCCTGACCTTGCTGTACCTGCCGGGCCTCTACGCCCTCTGGTTCCGCAAGAGCCTCGAGGAAAGCGGCGCGAGCCAACAGGCCGTTTCGGCGCCGCAACATCAAGAGCCGGCATTTCCGCTTGCTGAAGCTGCGGAATAATTGAACATTGAGTAGGTCATGACGCTGATTTCGGAACATGTCGAAACGGACACGCGGGAGCGGATCCTGGTGGTAGCGGAGCGTCTGTTTCGGCAGATCGGCTACCAAAAGACCACGGTCGCCGACATCGCCAAAGAGCTGCGCATGAGCCCAGCCAACGTGTATCGCTTTTTCGATTCGAAAAAGGCGATCAACGAGGGCGTCGCACGCGTCCTGATGGGCGGGGTCGAGGAGGTGGCGCATGATATCGCCGTCAAACCCGGCCCGGCGGCGGCCCGCCTGCGCGAGCTCATCACCACCATCAATCGCATGAATTCGGAGCGCTATGTCGGCGATTCCAAGCTGCACGAAATGGTCGAGATCGCGATGCAGCAGAGCTGGGAAGTATGCGCCGCCCACATGCAGACCATCACCGAGACCATTGCCGGCGTCATCGGGCAGGGCGTCGCCTCGGGCGAATTCGAGGCGCCCGACGTGCCGCTGGCGGCAATGTGCGTCTGCACCGGGATGATGCGGTTCTTCCACCCGCAAATGATCGCCCAATGCGCCAACAAGCCGGGACCGGCGCTCGATCAGATGATCGATTTTGTGCTCGCGGGGCTTGCGCCGCGTGCTGGCGCGACAAGCAAGGCAAACTGAGCTATTCGTCATTTGCGAGGAGCCAACGGGTCGCGAATGCGCGCCCGATGACAGGCTCCGCCACGAAGCAATCCAGCCTTCCTTCGTGGCTCTGGATTGGTTCGCCGCGCTCGCAATGACGAAATAGGAAGAACCATAATGGACGTCAAAAGCTCAAAAGACCTGCATTATTACGAACCGAAGAACGGCCACGGCCTCAAGCACGATCCGTTCAACGCCATCGTCGCGCCGCGCCCGATCGGCTGGATTTCGTCACGCGGCGCCAACGGCAACGTCAACCTCGCGCCCTATAGTTTCTTCAACGGCTTCTGCTACGTGCCGCCGATCATCGGCTTCTCCTCGACTTCCTGGAAAGACAGCGTCGCCAACATCCAGGAGACGAAAGAGTTCGTGTGGAACCTCGCGACCATGGATCTCGCCCGGCAGATGAACGCGACCGCGGCGCACGCTGCGCGCGACGTCAGCGAATTCCAGCTCGCGGGACTGACCCCGCTCCCGGGCAGGCTCGTCAATGTGCCCAGGGTCGCGGAAAGCCCGGTGTCCTTCGAATGCAGGCTGACGCAGATCATTCAGTTGCAGGGCGCCGATGGTGCAAAGGCGCAGGCCTGGCTCACGCTGGGCGAGGTGGTCGCCGTCCATATCGACAAGGCCATGATCAGGGACGGTGTGTACCAGACCGGACTCGCGCACCCGATCGTGCGAGCGGGGCGCAAGGGCGATTATTTCGAAATTAGACCCGAAAACATGTTCGAGATGGTGCGGCCGGATTGATTTAATCGTAGCCCGGACGGAGCGAAGCGAAATCCGGGGCCATCTCACAGGCGGCGTGTCCCGGATTGCGCTTCGCTCCATCCGGGCTACAGGATTGACGTTTTCGGAACCGCCGCGGCATTTTGCCGTTACCGGTCACCGATCAATTTCGCTTTATTTTCACTGCGAATTGCCGCCTGAATCTTTACGCTTTCCGCTAAAGTGGGTCGTCTTTTGGCATAACGAACGCCGGTATCGCGCTAGTTGCCTCCCAACTAAAGAGGACATCGCCATGAGCTCCTTCCGCCGCGACTTCATCACCAAGCCGATCTTTTCCTGGGCACGCGGCGTATTGCCGCCGATGTCGGATACCGAGCGCGAGGCACTGGAGGCCGGCGACGTCTGGTGGGATGCCGATCTCTTTACCGGCAATCCCGACTGGTCGAAATTGCTCAGCTATGCACCGGCGACGCTGACGGCAGAAGAAAACGCCTTCCTCAGCGGCCCGGTTGACGAGCTCTGCGCGATGCTCGACGACTGGAAGATCAATTGGGAATGGCGCGACCTGCCCCCCGAGGCCTGGGACTTCATCAAGCGCCAAAAATTCTTCGGCATGATCATCCCCAAGGAATATGGCGGGCTCGGCTTCTCGCCGTATGCGCATTCCGAAGTGGTGCGCAAGCTTTCCACGCGCTCGCTCACGGCCGCCGTCACGGTCATGGTGCCGAATTCGCTCGGGCCCGGCGAGTTGTTGATGCGGTTCGGCACCAGCGAGCAGCAACAGCGCTGGCTACCGCGCTTGGCTTCCGGCCAAGACATCCCCTGCTTCGGCCTCACCAGCCCCGAAGCCGGCTCCGATGCCGCCTCGATGATCGATACTGGCGTCATCTGCAAAGGCAATTTTGAAGGACGCGAGGTGCTCGGGCTCAAGCTGAACTGGCACAAGCGCTACATCACGCTCGGACCCGTCGCGACGCTGTTGGGCCTGGCCTTCAAGGCCTACGATCCGGATCATCTGGTCGGCCAACAGGAAGACCTCGGCATCACGGTGGCGCTGATTCCGACCCATCTTCCCGGCGTCCAGATCGGCCACCGCCATCTGCCGGCGATGCAGGTGTTCCAGAATGGCCCGAACTGGGGCCACGACGTGTTCATTCCGCTGGACTACATCATCGGCGGGCAAGCGCGGCTCGGTGAGGGCTGGAAAATGCTGATGACGGCGCTCGCCGCCGGTCGCGGCATTTCGCTGCCCTCGCTGTCGGCCGCGGGCGCCGCCTTCGCCGCACGCACCACCGGTGCCTATGCCCGCATCCGCGAACAATTCGGCATCTCCATCGGCAAATTCGAGGGCATCGAGGAGCCGCTCGCGCGCATCGCGGCGACAGCCTATCTGCTCGACGCGGCGCGGCGATTGACCTGCGCCGCGCTCAATCAGGGGCATCATCCGGCCGTCATCTCGGGCATCATGAAATTGCAGGCAACCGAGCGGATGCGGACCGCGATCGACGATGCGATGGATATCCACGGCGGTAAGGCCGTGATCGACGGCCCGCAGAACTATATGGGCAGCCTTTATCGCTCGGTGCCGGTCGGCATCACAGTGGAAGGCGCCAACATCCTGACCCGCAATCTGATCGTGTTCGGGCAGGGCGCGATCCGCGCGCATCCTTATCTGCTGGAAGAGATGAACGCGCTCGGCGACGATGACCAGGCGCGCGGCCTCGATGCCTTCGACACGGCATTCTGGAAACATGTCGTCCATAGCATCACCACGCTGTTCCGCGCCTGGGGTCGGAGCTGGACCGGCGGGATGTTTGCGCCCGCGCCCGACGCGGGAGACGCGACCAAATTCTATCGCCAGCTCTCACGTTACTCTTCTGCCTTCGCGCTGTGCGCCGACATGGCGCTGCTCACACTGGGCGGCGCGCTGAAGCGCAAGGAAATGCTGTCGGCACGGTTCGGCGACATCCTCTCCGAACTCTATCTGCTTTCCGCGGCGCTGAAACGCTGGCAGGACGAGGGCCGGCAGCAGAGCGACTTGGCCGCGCTCGAATGGTGCATGGCGCAGGGCTTCAAGACCATCGAGAACCGCTTTGCGGAAATATTGGCGAACCTGCCGAACCGGGTTGTCGCGGTGGTGCTGAAATTCCTGATCCAGCCGTTCGGTGCGCGACGCCTCGGTCCGTCCGACCTTATCGTGCATCAATGCGCTCAGCTCGTGCTGGAGCCGGGGGCGGCACGCGACCGCCTGACACCGGATCTGTCGCATGTCGACGACGATCGCGGCCTCGCGCGGCTGGAAAAGGCATTTTTGCTGGTGGCCGGCAGTGAAGATACCGCAAAGAGAATGCGCGCCGCCCACATCCACGATGCGCAGGAGGCCGTGAAGAAAGGCGTCATAACTTCGGCCGAGGGCGATCAGCTTGCGGCGGCGCACGCGGCGGTCGCCAAGGTGATCGAGGTCGATGATTTCGCGCCGGAGGCGCTGTCGCCGATTTACAAGAAGCCGGACACCGTGCATCAGTTCTTCCAGGAGATTGGTGAGCAGAGGGCTGCGAGCTGATGGCGCGACCGGTTTTCATTGTCGACGGCAGCCGGACGCCGTTCCTGAAAGCGCGTTCGGGTCCCGGACCATTCACCCCGGTCGACCTTGCCGTGCAATGCGGCCGGCCGCTCTTGGCGCGGCAGCCCTTCGCGCCCACCGCGTTCGACCAGGTGATCCTCGGCTGCGTCAACGTCATCGCGGACGAGATGAATCCGGCGCGCGTCGCGGCGCTGCGGCTCGGCATGGGCGAGGCGATGGTCGCTTTCACGATGCAGATCAATTGCGGCTCGGGCATGCAATCGATTGATACCGGCTATCGCTATATCCGCGAGGGCGTCTCCGACCTGATCCTAGCGGGCGGAGCGGAAGCTTTAAGTTACGCGCCGCTGGTCTGGCCCGCGCGCGGCGTGCGCTGGTTTGCGGGACTCGCCGGCGCCAAAGGTATCGGCGCCAAGATCATGGCGGCGCTGAAAGCGCGCCCGGCCTACTTCAAGCCGATCATCGGGCTTGAGCGCGGGCTGACTGATCCGATCACTGAATTGAACATGGGTCAGACCGCCGAAGTGGTCGGGCACCTGTTCGGCATCACGCGCACACAATCGGACGCCTATGCGGCCGAAAGCCACAAGCGGCTCGCAAACGCGCAGTCGCAAGGTTTCCTCAAGGGCGAGGTCGAGACCGCGTTTTCGCGCGATGGTAATTTCTTTGATCACGACGACGGCGTGCGGCCGGACTCGACGCCGGAGACGCTGGCAAAACTGAAGCCGGTGTTCGAGCGTCCGTGGGGACAGGTCACGGCCGGCAATTCCTCGCAGATTACCGACGGCGCCTCCTGGGTGATCCTTGCGTCGGAAGATGCGATGGCGAAACATGGATTGAAGCCAAAGGCTGTCATCCTCGACAGCCAATGGTCGGCGCTCGATCCTTCCATCATGGGGCTCGGTCCGGTATTGTCGGCGACCGCGCTTCTCAAGCGCAATAGTCTCACGTTGCAGGACGTCGAGACCTGGGAATTGAACGAGGCCTTTGCGACGCAGGTGCTCGGTTGTCTCGCCGCCTGGAATGACGAAAAATTCTGCCGCGAAATTTTGGGCCTCGACGGCGCCGCCGGGCAAATCGACCACGCGAAACTCAACGTCGACGGCGGCGCGATCAGCCTCGGCCATCCCGTCGGCACCTCCGGCAATCGGATCGTGCTGCATCTTGTCAATGCGATGAAGCGGCTCGGCGCCAGGCGCGGCGTCGCCACCGAATGTATCGGCGGCGGGCTGGGCGGCGCGATGTTGATAGAGACGGTGTGATCATGGATTCGAGGATCATGGACGTTCTCGCCGACCGCGTGCTCAGGCTTGGCCCGAAGCCTGAGCCGGGTGGGCCCTATCGCCATTTCAAGCTCACGCGTGATGCCGATGGCGTCGCCTGGCTGTTGTTCGATCGCGACGGCGCCAGCGCCAACACGCTGTCCGCCGAAGTGATCGAGGAACTCGACAAGGTCCTGGCCGCGCTCGAAACCGAGCGGCCGGCAGGCCTGGTGATCCGTTCCGCGAAAAAATCCGGATTCATCGCCGGTGCCGACGTCAACGAATTCCGCGGCGCCAGCGATTCCGGCCCGGCCGAGACGGCGATCGGCCGCGCGCATGCGGTGATCGATCGGCTCGAGGCGTTGCGCGTTCCGAGCGTCGCGGTAATCCACGGCTTCTGCCTCGGCGGCGGCCTTGAAGTCGCGCTCGCCTGCCAGTCGCGCATAGCGATCGACGGTGCGCGCTTCGGTTTCCCGGAAGTGATGCTCGGCCTGCATCCGGGCCTCGGCGGCACCGCGCGCTTCACGCAACTGATCAATCCGATGCAGGCGATGACGTTGATGCTGACGGGGCGGACCATCGACGCGCGGCGAGCCAAGACGCTCGGGCTGGTCGATGCCGTGACCCAGGAGCGCCATGTCCTCAACGCCGCAAAGGACGCGATCTTCGGCCGGCTCGCGCGCGCACGCCCAGGGCTCGTGAACAACATCCTCAATTCCGGCCCGGTGCGGGGATTTCTGGCGTCGCGGATGCGCCGCGAGGCGGACAAAGCCGCGCCGCATGAACATTACCCGGCGCCTTTCGCGCTGATCGACCTCTGGGAAAAGCACGGCGGCGACAAGCCTGCGATGCTGAGGGCCGAAAAAGTCTCGTTCGGAAAACTAGTGGTGACGCCGACGGCGCAGAACCTGATCCGCGTGTTCTTCCTGCGCGAGCAGATGAAGAAGCTCGCTGGCGGCGGCAACAGGGTCGGGCATGTGCACGTCATCGGCGCCGGCGCCATGGGCGGCGACATCGCCGCCTGGTGCGCCAATCAGGGCATGCGCGTCACGCTTGCCGACATGAAGGCGGAGCCGATCGCCGGCGCGATGAAGCGCGCCGCTGAGCTGTTCGGCAAGATCATCCGCAAGCCGACCGAGGTCCGCGACGCGCTGGACCGGCTGATCCCGGACATGGAAGGCGAGGGCGTGCGCAACGCCGATCTGATCATCGAGGCGGTGCCGGAAAAGCTGGAATTGAAGCAGAAGGTCTATGCCTCGCTCGAGCCGAAGATGAAATCCGGCGCGATCCTCGCCACCAATACGTCGAGCATTCCGTTGCAGGATTTGCGCACCAGCGTGCAAAAGCCGGAGCGGCTGTTGGGCTTGCATTTCTTCAATCCGGTATCGCGATTGCAGCTGGTCGAGGTGGTCAGTCACGATGGCAGCGATCCGCAACTGTTGAAGGAGGCGCTCGCCTTTGTCGGCGCCATCGACCGATTGCCGTTGCCGGTCAAGAGTTCGCCGGGCTTTCTCGTCAACCGCGCGCTGACGCCTTACATGCTCGAAGCGATGGTGCTGCTCGACGAGAAGATCGACAAACGCGTCATCGACGCGGCGGCGGAAAATTTCGGCATGCCGATGGGCCCCATTGAGCTTGCAGACCAGGTCGGCCTCGATATCTGCCTCGACGTCGGTGACATGCTGCGCTCGAAATTCGGCGATGCTCTCCCGCCAACGCCCGCCTGGTTGCGCGAAAAAGTTGCGAACGGCGAGCTCGGCCGCAAGACCGGCAAGGGGTTTTACGCGTGGCGCGACGGCAAGGCGGACAAGACGCCGGGCCCGGCTTCGGCGCCGCCATCGCCGGAAATGACCGACCGGCTGATCCTGCCGATGTCGAATGTCTGTGTCGCGTGCTTGCGCGAAGGCATCGTCGACAACGCCGATGTGGTCGACGGCGCCATGATCTTCGGCACCGGTTACGCGCCGTTTCGCGGCGGCCCGCTGAATTACGCGCGCACCCGCGGGGCTGACAATGTGGTGTCGGCGCTGCGGGCGCTGGCGGCCAAATTCGGCGGCCGGTTCACGCCCGATGCCGGCTGGGAGAATTTCAAGTGACAGACACGACCGATGCGCATGTGCACGCCCCGCTGAATACCGAGACCGAGCCGTGCGGCGATCTCTGCATCCGCACCCTGGCGATGCCGGCCGACACCAACGCCAACGGCGACATTTTCGGCGGCTGGCTATTGAGCCAGATGGATATCGGCGGCGGCGTGTTCGCCTCCAAGATCGCGAAATCACGCACGGTGACGGTGGCGATCGAGGCGATGAATTTCAGGAAGCCCGTGTTCGTCGGCGATCTGGTTTCCGTGCATGCCACCCTGGTGCGGATCGGGAAGACCTCGATCACCGTCCACCTCGAAGCCTGGGTGCTGCGGCGCAAGGAGATGCGGTCGATCCTGGTGACCGACGGCAATTTCACCTATGTCTCGATCGACGATCGGGGCCGCCCGCAGGCGATCACGCAGGATCAGCCGCCGATGACGGCGTGAGCGTAACCGAATTTCATGGCGCCACCCGCTCAAGGCTTACGTTGCACATGCCGTCGCAGCCGATCGCTTTTGATGTGGGCGGGGTCAGATCAATCTCGCGTCGCGGCCAAAATCGGCGGTTCGGTCCCTTGTCTGCCACGGTACAGATCACGGATTTGCCGTTGGCAACATTGGTGACGCGAAGCCGCTGGCCAAGCGGTTCAAGCATGTGGGCGCAGACCAGGTCGCGATAGGGATGCAGCCGCTTGCCGTCGGACGCGATGGTGTCATCGAACTCCGAGGCGAGCCCGCTATAGGGCGGCGGCTTGATGCGCGTGAGCCAGAGGTCCTCGAATGTACCCGCAGCGAAGGCGCCGTGGCTGGCTGCAAACAGCGGCAACGCCGAAAGCGTGAATACAACACGGATACTCATGCCGGCGATTGTGAGTTCCGCTTATTGGCGAGATCGTGGCCGCTCGATGCCCATTTTCCGGCTGCCGCGAGGAGATCCGCGGCGCAATCGCGGTCAGCAAATGCGCGCGGCGGAGCGCCGGCAGCCGGCCGCCGTCTGAGATTCCCTGCGCACGTTTTCGCCGATACCGCAGCGCAAAATGAACTTTGTGGTCCAAGCGCCGTTATCGATGCCTCCTTCTTCACCAAGAGAAACCACATGAACTGGATCTATTGGGACACGGCGTGGTCGCTGTTCTTCAGCCTCGTTTGGTTCATGACCATCACGCACTTTCCCGACGCGCAGATTGCGGATGCGCACTCGCGCGATGAAGGCTTCGGCGGCCGGAGCACCTGATCGACTATCGCGCGGCCCAATGCAAGAAGCGGCGCTCGATCACAGGGAACAAGAGGTTGAGCGTGTAGCCGAGCGCGCCCGCTGCAAAGATCGCCGCATACATGCCCGGCATATCGAACAGCTGCTGGGCCTCGAACACGCGCTGGCCTAGCCCAGGAGCAAGAAATGTGCCGCGAGGTGGCTGGCTCGTGGCGCCATCGCCTTAACGAGGATTCCTCTTCCGGCGCGATGCGGCCCTTGCAGCCGATCTGCCGCGTTGACCGGATCGGTGAACCGCCGCACCATGGATGGCTCTCTGATCCGAGGTGCTCCCGTGGCCGGACTATCCAACCGCCAGACCGAAATCCTCAACATCGCGCGCGCCTCCGGGCGGGTGATGGTCGAGGACCTTGCCCGGCGCTTCGAGGTCTCGGCGCAGACCATCCGCAAGGACCTCAACGATCTCTGCGAGCAGCGCTCGCTGACGCGGATCCATGGCGGCGCCATCATCGCCTCCGGCGTGGAGAATCTCGCCTATGAAGCACGACGGTTTGTCGCGGCCGAAGAGAAAAAGGCGATCGGCGCTGCGGCGGCGGCGCTGATCCCCAACGGCTGCTCGCTGTTCATCAACATCGGCACCACCACGGAAGAAGTCGCAAGCGCGCTGACGTCGCATCAGGACCTGCTCGTCATCACCAACAACCTCAATGTCGCGATGCTGCTTTACAGGCATCCGCGCATCGAGGTGGTCGTGGCGGGCGGCACGGTGCGCCGTGCCGACGGCGCGGTGGTCGGCTCGACTGCTACCCATTTGATCGGTCAGTTCAAGGTCGATTACGCCATCATTGGCGCGTCCGCGATCGACGAGGAGGGCGCGCTCTTGGATTTCGACTATCGCGAAGTGCAGGCGGCGCAAGCCATCATCGCCAATGCCCGCAGCGTGATGCTGGTCGCCGACTCGACCAAGATGCGCCGCAGCGCGCCGGTTCGCATCGCCCATATCAGCCAGATCCAGACGTTTGTGACCGACGCTGCGCTGCCGGCAGGGCTCGCCAACATCTGCCACACCCGCGGCATCGAGGTGATCGAGGCGATGCCGAAACCGTCGGCCGATATCGACGAGCCGGCCGCGGAGCCGGCTTCCGAACCGGCGCCGAATGTCACCCGGCTGCGCTAAAGCCCGTCATTACGCGCAACGACAGCTTCGTGATTTCCCTTGTTGAAGCTATGACCGATTGGTGACCGGGCGTTCTCCAACTGCTGCCAAGCGGCGGCGCGGAATAAAGCAGCCGTTGCACGGGTCTCCCCAGAGCGAACTTCGTACCGCGGCTCTGGAGCAGATTGGCATGACTAAAAATTTAGGTCCCGTGACGGGAATAGCCATAAGGCCCGCGGCCGAAAGCGGGCGTTTCGATCAAATAAGCATCTCCCTGCATTGGCTAACAGTGCTCCTGATCGTCGGTCAGTTTACCAGCGCATGGTTACGCGAAGCCGTCGGTCACGAGAGCAGTCATGCGGTTGCTATTCTGGCCACCCACCGAGCGATGGGCCTGTTGACATGGATCATCGGGTTGCTGCGTCTGGTTTGGCGGCACAATTTCGCCTATTTGCCGCCGTTCCCGGAGAGCATGCCGAAACTGCAACAGTCGATCGCAAAGGCCAATGAATACGGCCTTTATGCCCTGATTTTCCTGCAGCCGATCACCGGTCTCGCCGGGGTCCTATTTCACGGCATGTCCTTTGAATTATTCATCTGGCAAGTGCCAGCGCTGTTAGAGCCGAACCCGGCGATCCGCGGCCTGTTCGTGGCGGCTCACGGGTTCGGCGCCAAGGCGCTGCTCGCCCTGATCAGCCTGCACGCGGGCGCTGCGCTTTTCCACCGTCTGGTTTTGCGCGACGGCGTGCTGCAACGGATGTTGCCGTGGACGTCGCGGTAAGTAGTGATTCAATTGGTCACGGCCTGGAATAGAACCGCCCCTCTCACTGTCTTAAAGCGTGATGAAGTTAGGTTGCTCCATATCCTGAGTTTGCCAAGTAGCTTGCGCATTCTTCGGGCTTGAAGAGCTGGAGAACTTCGCCGATGGCGAGGCAAACAGTTTCGACCGTTCGGGCGGCAAGTTTTCGCAGGAAGTGCTTGAGCTTGGCGAAGACCTGCTCGATGGGGTTCAGGTCGGGCGAGTATTTGGGCGTCGGCAAGGTCTACACCAGCAAATACAACCGGGCCTATGAAACCGCCGTGATCGCCGGTTTCAAGGACATCGAGAAGACGACAGATCTGACCGAGGGGGGCCTGATCGTGTCGCCGAACGAGAACAACCGGCGCGCCGAGGCCTTTCGAAAGATGCTTGCCACCGCGCCGAAACCCCACACCGACACGATACTCATCACGCATCAGCCGAACATTGCCGCTGCGCTCGGCAAGGATTGGTTCGACGTGAAAGAAGGTGAAGCCTCGATCTTCCGGCCGGCGGATGGCAGCTATAAGCTCCTCGCTCGCGTGCAGATGGACGAGTGGCCGCGTATCGCAGCATCGGCGAAGTAAACCTGCGCGATGGCTGCCGGCTGGTTCAGCACCATCGTGCTCATTCCAGCCGGTTAAGCCGAGTGAGCGAACGCCCGCCTGAGCGTCGGCGCCGCTGTTTTTCGCGATTGCCGCACCCCGTCATGCTGCACCACTGGCGGCGCCGGCCCTTGCTGGTGTCGAGATAGTAGGCGTCGCAGTCGGAGGCTTCGCACTTTCGAATTCTGTTGCGCTCCTCCTCGACCAACAGGCGTTCGATCGCGAGCGCACAGGCATGCAACGGAATTTCGGCTGACGGCGAGGGCGACCAACGGCGGCTGGCCAGTCCGGGCGAAGCTGATGCCACCAATAGTTGGGCGGCATGTGCCGCCTGAATCGCGGCAGATAGAGCATCCAGATCGGACTGCCGCGCCCGCCGTCCTGAATTTGCAGCTGCCAGGATGTCGTGAAGATGCTCGCGAAGCTTGCGTACGCGCTTCGCGATTTGCGAGCCAGAGCGGGCACCGAGCCGCAGCAGGCGGCCGGCAGTCCGGCGCTCGATCAAGCCCGCCAGCACGGCGAACTGCACCAGATCGCGGTATGTCGGCAACCTCTCAATCGGCGTGTCCGAGGGCCGCTCATCCAAAGTGTTCACTAGATCCAAGGCCGGATGGCTACCGTTCCATTCGAATTGATCGACGTCGTCATTCATTCGGCCTTGCATTCGTCCTTGCCTCATGTCGCGTTATTGCATAACCTCTAAAATAGCATAAAGGGGTTACATATTCCATTGCATTTCTGAAAGCGGATGATGACCGGTTTGACTGTCGGCGACCGTACTTCCGCAGATTACGTTCGTGGTGCTCTCTATGGCCTTGCGGCCGTCAGCATCTGGTCCGGATGGATTGTCGTGGCGCGGCTTGGACTGCGGACAAGCCTCACGCCGTGGGACATCGCCGCACTCCGCTTCGGCGTGGCCGGTTTGCTGTTGCTGCCATACCTTCTGAGTAATGGTCTCGTGCTCAAACGCCTCGGCTGGATCGGACTGGCAGCGATCGTTTTGGGTGGTGGCGCTCCCGTCCTGCTCGCGAATGCCGGCCTGCAGTTCGCTCCTGCGGCACATGCCGGAGCCCTCTTTCCCGGGGTGATGCCCCTTGCGGTCGCTATCCTCGCCGCTTTCGTCCTGCGCGAGGCGTTCTCCGGCGTGAAAAGGATTGGCTTCGTCCTGATTCTGCTCGGCGTCCTTGGCATCGCTTGGGAAGCGGTCGACGCAACGAGTATCGTGCCGACGATCGGACACGCATTGTTTCTGGGTTCAGCCCTGGCCTGGGCCTGTTACACGGTCGCGATGCGTCGCGCACGATTAGATGGTCTGCACGCCGCGGCCATTGCCGCCGTCGGGGCATTGATCTTGTACATGCCCCTCTATCTGTTGGCGGCGGGTGTGACTTTGATCAAAGCCCCATGGGGCGATCTGGCGCTTCAAGCATTCGTCCAGGGACTTCTGACCGCAATCGTGTCGCTTGTCCTCTATGGGCGAGCGGTCAGCTTGCTCGGCGCTTCAAGCGGTGCTGCCTTCGCCGCCCTGTCCCCGGCGATGACGGCTATCATGGCGATCCCGATCCTCGGTGAATGGCCAACGCCGATGGATTGGATCGCAATCGTCGCGATCTCGCTGGGCGTCTACATTGTAAGCGGCGGACCCGGCCCCCGGCCGCGGTGGCGAAATTGACTTGAACCGGTCTATGACGAAGGTTGTCTGCATTCCCCATTGCTTTCGTTTTCGATTGTGATTTACTCCAAATCGAAAGCCAAATCGCCAAAGTGAACGGGCGAACGCCGGGGAAGCGTCTTTGGATCGGATTTTCGACCTCGCGATTATCGGGGGCGGCATCAACGGCTGCGGCATCGCGCGCGACGCGGCGGGCCGGGGCAATTCTGTTTTCCTCTGTGAAATGAATGATTTAGCGAGCGGGACGTCGTCCTGGTCGACCAAGCTCGTGCATGGCGGCTTGCGCTATCTCGAATATTACGAATTCCGCCTGGTGCGCGAGGCGCTGATCGAGCGCGAAATCCTCTGGCAGATCGCGCCCCATATCATTCGCCCGCTGCGGTTCGTATTGCCGCATCACGCCGGCCTGCGCCCGGCCTGGCTGTTGCGGCTCGGGCTGTTTCTTTACGACCATATCGGCGGCCGCCATCTGCTGGCGCCGACGCGATCGGTCGACCTTTCGCGCGACGAGGTCGGCAAGCCGCTGGTGGCGAATCGCTACACCAAGGGGTTTGAATATTCCGACTGCTTCGTCGATGACGCCCGGCTGGTGGTGCTGACCGCGCGCGACGCCGCCGATCGCGGCGCCGAAATCCGCACGCGGACACGCGCGGGCGAGATCCGGCAGAAGGACGGCATCTGGCAGCTCACGGTCGAGGACATGGTCAGCGGCGTGCGCTCGACCATCCAGGCCCGCGCGCTCGTCAACGCCGGTGGACCATGGGTCGAAAAAGTGCTGTCGGCAGGCTCGGGCGTCAACGCGCGCGCCAAGGTGCGGCTCGTGCAGGGTTCGCACATCGTGGTGCGTAAGCTCTATGACCACGACCGCGCCTACATGTTCCAGAACTCTGACGGCCGCATCGTGTTCGTGATTCCCTACCAGGACGATTTTACGCTGATCGGCACCACCGACCGCGACTACCATGGCGACCCCTCGAAGGTGAACGCCACCAGCGAGGAGATCAAATATCTCTGCGAATCCGTGAGTGAGTACCTTGCCAAACCGGTGCGTCCGCAGGACGTGGTCTGGACCTATGCCGGCGTTCGCCCGCTCTATGACGACGGCGCCAGCGAAGCCAAGGCCGCGACCCGCGATTACGTGTTCGAGCTCGATACGCCCGGCGGCGCGCCGCTATTGTCGATCTATGGCGGCAAGATCACGACCTACCGCCGGCTCGCCGAAGAGGCGCTGGAACGGCTGTCGCCTTATCTGCGCAGCGCGATAGCGCGCGAGGGCTGGACCGGAAAATCGCCACTGCCAGGCGGCGACATGGACGTCTCGGCGGTTGCGGCCCTATCAGCGGAACTCACGCGCAGCTATCCGTTCCTGACACCGGCGCATGCCAACCGCCTGGCGCATGCCTACGGCACCCGCGCCACAAAATGGCTCGGCAACGCCAAGTCAATCGCCGATCTCGGCCAGTCGTTTGGCGCCACCTTGACGGCGAACGAAGTCTCCTACCTGATGGCGTCGGAGTGGGCGTTGACCGCCGAGGACATCGTGTGGCGGCGGTCCAAACTGGGTCTGCGGATGTCGGCCACTGAAATCGCCGCGCTCGACGACTGGATCGCCGCGCACAAATTGCCGCTTGAAGGTCCCCTGCTGGAAGCGGGAGGGCGGACATGACCGTTACGCTCGAACACGTCACGCGATCGGTCGACGGCATTCCGGCGATCCGCGATGTCTCGTTGACGCTGCAGGGCGGCACGCTGAACGTGCTGCTCGGCCCGACGCTATCGGGCAAGACCTCAATCATGCGGCTGTTCGCCGGCCTCGACAAGCCGACGACAGGCCGCGTGCTGGTCGACGGCAAGGACGTCACCGGCGTCGACGTGCGGCGGCGATCGGTCGCGATGGTCTATCAGCAGTTCATCAACTATCCCTCGCTGTCGGTCTACGAGAACATCGCCTCGCCGTTGCGGGTGCAGGGCAAGCCGCGCGCGGAAATCGAAAGGCGCGTCGGCGAGGCGGCAAGGCTGCTGCGGCTTGAGCCGTATCTCGAACGCACGCCATTGCAGTTGTCCGGCGGCCAGCAGCAGCGGACCGCGATCGCGCGTGCGTTGGTGAAAGGTGCGGACCTCGTGCTGCTCGACGAGCCGCTTGCCAATCTCGATTACAAATTGCGCGAGGAATTGCGCGCCGAACTGCCCCGCATCTTCGAGGCTTCCGGGGCGATCTTCGTCTATGCGACCACGGAGCCGTCCGAAGCGCTGTTGCTGGGCGGGCGAACCGTCTGCATGTGGGAGGGCGAGATCCTGCAGGCCGGCGAAACTTCAAAAGTCTATCGCCACCCCAACACGTTGCGCGTAGCGCAGGTGTTTTCTGATCCGCCGCTCAACGTCGTCGGAATCGAGAAGAGGAACGGCTCGGTCCAATATGCCGGCGGCGTCGAGGCGCCGGCCTCGGGACTCTATGCCGGCTTGAGCGATGGCCGTTATCGTGTCGGTTTTCGCGCGCACCAGCTGGAGCTCGCCAATGGCGTCGCCGGCCGCCACGCCTTTGCCGCCACGGTGACGGTGACCGAGATCACCGGCTCGGAGAGTTTCGTGCATCTCAACCGTGATGCGTCCAACTGGGTGGCCGTGCTGCATGGCGTGCACGAATTTCCGCCCGGACACGTACTCGATGCGGTGCTCGACCCCAATAATGTCTTCGTGTTCGATGCGGCCGGCCGCGTGGTCGCCGCACCGGGCAAGGCGTTTTCGAGCGAAGTGCGTAGCGGCTCGCGCGAAGAAAACGCGTCAACAAGCTCGAGCACATGAGGGACATCCAGCATGGCCCGCATTGATCTCGTCGATCTCGCACATTCCTACAGCGGCAACGCCGCCGCGCCGGAATCGTTTGCGCTCAAGCCGGTTACGATGACCTGGCGGCAAGGCGGCGCCTATGCGCTGCTCGGGCCGTCCGGCTGCGGCAAGACCACGCTGCTCAATCTGATCTCCGGCATCGTCACGCCCTCGCGCGGAAAAATCCTGTTCGACGGCGTCGATATCACGCCGCTGTCAACCCAGAAGCGCAACATCGCGCAAGTATTCCAGTTCCCGGTGATCTACGACACCATGACGGTCGGGCAGAACCTGGCATTTCCGCTGAAAAATCGCGGCGTGCCCAAGGGCGAGATCGACGCGCGGGTTGCACAGATCGCGCGATTGCTTGACCTTGCGCCCGATCTCAACCGCAAGGCGACGCGGCTGACGGCGGACGCCAAGCAGAAGATATCGCTTGGCCGCGGGCTGGTGCGCTCCGATGTTGCCGCGGTGCTGTTCGACGAGCCGCTGACTGTGATCGATCCCGAACTGAAATGGCAATTGCGCTCCAAACTGAAAGCGCTGCATCGCGACCTTGATCTGACGATGATCTATGTCACTCACGACCAGACCGAGGCTTTGACGTTTGCCGACACGGTGGTGGTGATGCATGACGGCCGCGTCGTGCAGAGCGGAACGCCGGCCGAATTGTTCGAAAAGCCGGCGCATACGTTTGTCGGCTATTTCATCGGTTCGCCCGGCATGAACATCGTGCCTGCGCAGGTGAGGGGCCGTGAGGCGCGGATCGACGGTCATACGATTGCGCTGACACGGAGCTACGACGCGCTTCCGCCCGGCGCCAGGATCGAAGTCGGCGTCCGCCCGGAATTCGTCGATGTCGCGCTGCCGGCACCCGATTTGCTGTCGGCCAATATCGAGCGAATCGACGACCTCGGCCGCATCCGCTTTGCCCGCGTCCGCGTTGGCGACGCGAAGTTTTCGGCGCGCGTGCCGCCGGGATTTTCGGTTCAGGGCGAGAGCGCCGGACTGAAGTTCGATCCGTCGCATGTTCATGTCTACGCCGACAGTCTCCTGGTCGAGGGAGCGGCGTAATGGACAAGACCATCAACCAGAAGGCCTGGTTCCTGGTGCTGCCGGTGTTCCTGGTGGTGGCGTTCTCGGCCGTGCTGCCGTTGATGACGGTCGTGAACTATTCGATGCAGGACACTTTCGGCAACAACCAGTTCTTCTGGAATGGCGTCGGCTGGTTCAAGGAATTGCTCGATCCCACGACCGATCTCGGCGGCCGGTTCCTGGCCTCGCTGTGGCGCAATCTGTTCTTCTCGGCGGTGATCCTTGCGATTGAAGTCCCGCTCGGGATCGTGGTCGCGCTGTCGATGCCGCGGCAGGGTTTTAGCGTCGCGGTGTGCCTCGTGATCCTGGCGTTGCCGCTGCTGATCCCGTGGAACGTGGTCGGCACCATCTGGCAGATCTTTGGGCGGCCCGACATCGGTCTGATGGGCTATGTGCTCAATAGCCTCGGATTGAATTACAACTACGTCTCCAACGATCTTGACGCCTGGGCCACCGTCATCGTGATGGATGTCTGGCACTGGACCAGCCTGGTGGCACTGCTTTGTTATGCCGGGCTGAAATCGATCCCCGACGCCTATTACCAGGCAGCCCAGATCGACGGTGCGTCGCGCTGGGCGGTCTTCAAGGCCATTCAACTGCCCAAGATGAATCGCGTGCTGCTGATCGCGGTGCTGTTGCGGTTCATGGACAGTTTCATGATCTACACCGAGCCGTTTGTGGTGACCGGTGGCGGACCAGGCAACTCGACGACGTTCGTTTCCATCGAGCTCGTCAAGATCGCGCTCGGGCAATTTGACCTCGGCAAGGCCGCGGCACTCTCGCTCGTCTACAATTTGATCATCATCATCGTGTGCTGGATATTCTACACCGTCATGACCAATGCCGGCGTCCAGCGGCGGGTTGTGGTCGACAAAAAGGGGGTCAAATAATGCATTCGATTCCCGGCCATCGCGTCATCCTCATCCTGTTCCTGATCTTCCTGCTGCTGCCGATCTACTGGCTCGTCAACATGAGCTTCAAGACCAATGGCGAGATCGTCTCGACCATGACGCTGTGGCCGCACCAGCCGACGATCGCCAATTACATGCGCATCTTCACCGACGAGAGCTGGTATTCCGGCTACATCAATTCGCTGAAATATGTCGTCATCAACACCATCATCTCGATTTCGGTGGCGCTGCCGGCGGCTTATGCGTTCTCGCGCTATCGCTTCCTCGGCGACAAGCATCTGTTCTTCTGGCTGTTGTCGAACCGGATGGCGCCGGCGGCGGTGTATGCGCTGCCGTTCTTCAATCTCTATTCGGCGATCAACCTGTTCGATACGCCCTGGGCGGTGGCGCTGGCGCATTGCATCTTCAATGTGCCGTTGGCGGTATGGATCCTCGAAGGTTTTGTATCCGGCGTGCCGCGCGAGATCGACGAGACCGCGTTTCTCGACGGCTATTCGTTCCCGCGCTTCTTCATCAGGATCCTGGTGCCCTTGATCGCAAGCGGCATCGGGGTTGCCGCGTTCTTCTGTTTCATGTTCTCCTGGGTCGAACTGCTATTGGCGCGGACACTTACCTCGGTCGATGCCAAGCCGATTTCGGCCGTCATGACCCGCACGGTCTCCGCGGCCGGAATGGATTGGGGGCTGCTGGCGGCAGCCGGCGTCCTGACCATCATTCCCGGCGCGCTGGTGATCTGGTTTGTCCGCAACTACATCGCGCGCGGCTTCGCGCTGGGCAGGGTGTGATCAGATGGCTGCCGGATTCAATAAAATGGGTGTCGCTTGTTTCACCTCTCCCATAGGGAGAGGTCGGATTTGTCGCGAAGCGAGAAATCCGGGTGAGGGGTTATGCCTCACCGATCGACCGTACCCCCTCACCCCAGCCCCCTCCCCATGGGAGAGGCGGCGCTCCTCGTCGCGCGGTGGGAGCTGAGTCATGGAAAACATCGCATGGATGGCCTGGACGCTGCCAACCGCGATCTTTTTCGTGCTGCTGGCCATGACCCTCGCGGTCATGACCTTGCTTGCGATTTATTATCCGGAAGCCGAGCGGGTCGGGGTCTTGCGCATTCCGACGACGCGCGGCGACCGATTGTTCCTCTCGCTGATCATGACTGCCGCGATTCATCTGTTGTGGATCGGCCTTGTCGGCACCGACACGATCGCGACGCTGCCGATCGGGGAAGAAGGTTTTGAGATTTCGAGCCTATGGCTCGCTACCGTGATTTCGCTTGTTTCGGCCGTCGTCATTTTTCGCAACGTCTGAGCTAAGCGAAAACGAGCAGATCCGGGATCAACCCGGGCCTGGGTATGTTTTGTCGCTGCAACGGAGGAAACCAACATGCGACACTTGGAGAGAAGCAAACGGCCCTTGAGCGGGACCCGCATTCTGATGATGACAAGCGCTGTCGCGCTGATGGCGGCCTCGGCCGCGATCACTGCCCCGGCATTTGCCGATGAAGCTGCCGCGAAAAAGTGGATCGACAGCGAATTTCAACCCTCGACGCTGTCCAAAGACGACCAGATGAAGGAAATGCAGTGGTTCATCAAGGCCGCTGCACCCTTCAAGGGGATGGAAATCAATGCCGTCTCCGAAACCTTGACCGTGCACGAATATGAATCCCGGACGCTGGCCAAGGCCTTCGAGGAGATCACCGGCATCAAGGTCAAGCACGACATCATCCAGGAAGGCGATGTCGTCGAGAAGATTCAGACCCAGATGCAGTCCGGCAAGAACGTGTATGACGGCTGGATCAACGACTCTGACTTCATCGGAACGCATTTCCGTTACGGTCAGGCCGTCGACCTGACCGACTACATGGCCGGCGAGGGCAAGGACGTCACCGATCCCCAGCTCGACGTCAACGACTTCATCGGCAAGTCGTTCACCACGGCGCCGAACGGCCACCTCTACCAGTTGCCCGACCAGCAGTTCGCGAACCTCTATTGGTTCCGCTACGACTGGTTCTCCAATCCCGAGTACAAGACGAAGTTCAAGGCCAAATACGGCTACGACCTCGGCGTTCCCGTGAATTGGTCGGCCTATGAGGATATCGCTGATTTCTTCACCAACGACG
>VAZG01000377.1 GCA_005885285.1 Alphaproteobacteria bacterium
CAACCCTTCACGCATCAGCATCTCTTCTCCGTAGAGCGCCCAGCCTTCCGCGAAGACGCTGTCGCTCTGCATGCGCCGGATCTCGCTCGATACGTGATTCGCGATGGAAATCTGCAGGAAGTGTCCGGGAATGCCCTCGTGGCCTAGGATCGGACGCGGATCCTCGATGGCCGCGCGGATGTAGAAGTTGCCGCTCTTGGGGTTATACGTCGGGATGTAGTACAAGCCGCCGGGATCCTGGTCGTAGACGCCCGGTGGATTCATGAAACCGCCGGGGCTCGTCGGCTTGAATGCTTCAGGAAGCTGACCAATTTGAAAGGGCCCCATGTACTCCGGGATCGTGACCAGCCGATTGGCTCGCAAGAACTCGACGATCTCCTTGAGGCGCGACTCGTAAGCGGCGAGGAACTCGGCCTCGTCTTTCGGTATGTGCTTCGCCCGCGCCGGGTCGGGGGAAGCGAGGCTCGGATCCTTGAGCATCGCCTCGAGGGCGCGGTAGCGCGCGAGCTCGATCTCGCCGAGATGCGCCACGTCGTGGGCATCGAGCGGCAGCAGCAGGACGCGCTTGAGGAGATAGTTGTAGCTCGCCTCACCCATCGGTCGCCAGTCCGGCATCTTGGGAAGGCCGGTCTCGAGCCAATCGGCGAAGTCGTGTAACGCCTTGACCGCTCCGTCCTGCGCCTTGACCAAACGGGCGCGTTCGGCCCGCGAGAGACCGTCTGTAAGCGTCACCAGGCTCACGGTGTACAAGTCATCGCCGCCGCGGGCAGACTCGATCGCGAGCGACGCATAGAGCTTGATCGGCTCCGTCAGGTTCGTGCGCGCGGTCTCGAGGAGCGCGGGCATCTGCTCGAGGCGGCTCATCGCCGCGAGCGCGCGTGTGCGATGAGGCGCATACTCTTTCTGCAACAGAGTGAAGATCGAGATCGAACACTCGTCGACGTACAGCTGCGGATTCGAGGCCTCGGGATTGAGCCTCCGGCCGAAGAAGTCCATCGAGGCGAGTTGCGATTCAAAGAGTACGCGATCGATGCGGTCGTCCTTGCTCCACCCGTCGGTTGCGAGTTCGCGGACTTGCGCGAGCAGGTTGCTGACGTGCTGGCGGCGCCGAACCACCTCGCTCATTCGGTAGTCGGTGAGGCGCGCGTGGAAGCGGTGATCTCCCAGACTGCTGGCCGCGACGGGATAGGCCTCGTCGTACCACTCATAGGCATGGTGAGCCAGTGTGCGAAGGTCCCCGGGAGGTGCAGCGGAAACCGAGAAGGGGAACAGAGCGATCGCGGCGAGCAGCGCGTAAGCGGTGCGCATCTGTGCAGTCTCCCGTTTGGAATTTGAGGGCAGTTGCTGGCTGCGAAGAAACGGATTGTACGCGACAGCGGTTGATGTTTGGCTATGGGGTTACTATACGTCCCGCCATCGCCCGGATCAGCAGCGGATCGAGCGAGCGCAAGAACGCCGAGTGTGGAGCCGATGGAGCGGCTGCTCTGCGACACTTGGCGGCGGAGGATCTCGCGCCGCCTGATGAGGCGTGAGGCGAACTCCGCGGTGCCGCCCCGCTCGCTGACAGCGGCCATTCGCGAGACCGCTGTAGCGTTCTTCGACGGTGGCTTTGCTTTCGAACGAGTAACAGGTTGGGGCAGCCAACACCGGCCCGATGCGTCAATTGACGCTGGGAGCGGGTGACCACGGTGCCGGCTCATGCGAGCCCAACAGATACCAAGCGGTCCCACCCCAGCGCGCCATTGCCGTGGGTAACTTTCTGGGTAACTCAAAAAATCCCACCGCGATAAGGATTTGCTTCGAGAGGATTCTTGTAGCGAGGTTCGAGTCCTCTCCAAGGCAGTCTAATCAAGTATTTACAGTACATTCATAAAGTCGTTTATTGGTAGCGAATTCGTTCTTCGGACGGGTAGTTCTGACGCTTGAGTCAGACCAATCACACAGGACGATTCTACTCACTCTCGCCCGATGACGCGGGCCGAAGCGCCACGAGCAGACCCCTGAGACTCATGTCGTCGGCGAAATCTCCGCCAAGAGCGGGGACCGCGGCGGCTCCTTCTACGGGCGTAGCAGCCGCCTCCGATCCTTTGATCCTCAGCCTTCAGGGCGCCCATTGGGGCCTACCGCACCAACACCAAGCACGCCGGGAAGGTGGAAGGTGAGTTGGCCAGCCGGTTACGATCGTAAGAAGATCCACTCCCAGGCAACGTCCACAGCGAGGCCCCCTCTCGCCGAAATTGTGGTGCCCTTGGAGACCGTTACCGACACTCGGACGATCGTCGCTGAAGAATCCGACGGATTCCGGTGTCCGACGCCTTCTGAATCACGTCAAGCAACTGGTGGCGTTTGACGGCCACTTTGGGGTCCCACCGAACTGCCTAACCAAGGGAGCCCCACTCCCGCACATTCAGTGCCTTCGCCATATTCCTCCTCGCTGGAATCCCTGCAAAATCCTATCGATTCTGCACAACCATGCTTCGAGACATTCTTTACAATGTTGTCTAGCAAAGCGCAATCTTCCAGCCTATTTCGAGGCCGGAACCCGGTTCCGCGCCCCGCAGGGTGGCCATGGCGCCGGAAGGCCGGGACCGTGGCGGCGAAGGCTATGCATGACGCGGCTGCCACGCGGAGACGTTGCCCGCCCGCTACGACAATTCTATGAAATTCTGCTCCTCACGATGAATCCAGTCCCAGACCATTCGCTCGAAACCACTGCAGCCGCATTCATTGTCGGCGACCTGTACCTTGATGTCGGGCAGCAACGCGTCACTCGCGCGGGAAGCGACATCGCCTTGCCCAATCTGTCGTTCCAACTTCTCGTGGCATTAGTTCGCGCTGCGCCGAATGTGCTCAGCAACGAGTCTTTGATGACGCAGGTTTGGCCCGGCCTTGTTGTCAGCCCGGAGACGGTAAACAAGCGCGTCAATCTGCTCCGCGAGGCGCTCGGCGATGACTCCCGCGAGCCCCGGTACATTACGGGCGTACGCAGCCGGGGCTATCGGCTGATCGCCTCGGTCTCTCCGGCCACCGAGGGGGCGCCGCTACCGAATCTGCCGACGCCAATACCGGAGGGTTCCGCACGCGCCGCCGACTCGCCGATTCCCGTCGTCCCCATCGAGGCGCCTCAAACTGATGCGCCGAAGTCACGGTTGCCATTGGGGCGCTGGGCCGCGTTGTCCGTTCTCACGGCGGGATTGCTCATCGCCGCCACGCTTGGTGTTCGATGGGCCGCACGGCATCAGGTTGCAGGGGCCATTCCGGCTCCCGTAGCACCCGCCTCGACCGCCGCAGCCATTGGAGCACTCTCGCGGACGGTCGCCGTACTGCCCTTCGACAGCATCAGCGCCGATCCTGCCGACGCCTATCTGGCGCAGGGCCTTCCGGAGATGATTCTCAACCGCTTGTCTCGCGTCAGTGGGCTTTCGGTCATCGCGCGCAATTCCTCGTTCGCGCTGGCCACCAAGAGCATCGATTCGCGCGAGATCGGCCGGCGCCTCAATTGCGGATATCTGATCGGCGGCAGCGTGCAACGCGAGGCGGATCGGTTGCGGGTGGCGGTGCAACTCGTGGATAGCGCCGCGGGCACCCTGATTTGGTCCGCACATTTTGATCGCGGTTTGCACGACATCTTCAGTATCGAGGATGAGATCGCCGACCAACTCGCTGGTGCGCTGTCGGTGCGCCTTGGGGAGCTTGAGCCCAAACCCCCACCTGGTGCCCGCAGCGCGAATTTGGAGGCTTATCTCGCCTTCCTGCGGGGTCGGACGTTGCTGGGTCGCGGCACGGTCGCCGAGTCGGAGGCTGCAGTGCCCTATTTTGAAAGGGCCATTGCCTTGGATCCCAATTTCGCGTCCGCCTACGCTTCACTGTACGACGCGAGGATGCAAGCGGCCGATCGACGCCAGGAGGATATGACGCTGGCCAGGCGGCGCTACCGTCATTTAATCGATCGGTCGCTTGAACTGGATCCCAAGTTGGGCGCCGCATACTTTGCGCGTGCGATGTGGGGAGACCAGCCGCATGATGCGAGCGCGAGACCGACTAACCCGTTGATCGCTGCGCAGGAGCGCGATTTTCGTCAAGGAGCCGCACTCGATCCCAGCAACGGGCGCGGTCTCGCGGCTTACGCCGAGTTTCTCTATTGGATCCTAGAACGACGCGAGGAAGGCAGGAGCGTGCTCAAGCGTGCCTTGTGGGTCGATCCGATATCACCCAGTGCGCGTTACGTGGATGCCGTGTTCACTCTCGAGGCAAGCGGCGTCAAGGCCTCCGAGCAAAAGACACTGCAGGCATTTGAACTCGATCCGAACTTCGTTCCGGCGCTGCAGCGCTATGGAGCATTCCGTTGGATGTTTGACGGCAAGCTGGCCGAAGCCATCCAGATCATTGAGCATGCCATCGCGCTCGATCCGAACAATCCATGGCTGCGTTATACGGCCGTGGAGGTGTATCTCGACCTCGGCGAGGTGAATGCAGCGCGCGATGTCGCCGCCGGCACGCCGCAAAGCGCGCGCACGACAGGGCTGCTCTCGATGCACGAAGGCGACTGGCGACGTGCGGGACTCGCTGCATACGATGAGGCGAGCTGGACAAGCGACGACGACACCTGCAAGAACTTGCTGGCGAGTGCTGCGATTCGCGACTATGCGTTCAAAACCCGAGAATTGAGTCGGGCAATCGCGTTCATCAAACTGAAGTACTATTTGGGCAACGATCCAGCGGCACACTTGGAAGTATGTAATTTCCACGCGGTCGTCTATCTTTCACAGTTAATGGCCGCTGCCGGTCAAGCCGAGCAGGCACTGGCGCTGCGGCGTGCCGCGTCATTGTGGCTCGATGCGAACGCGGCCAAGTATTTTACGGGCGCTGGGCACCTGCGGGCCAGATTTCTGCTACTCGACGGAAAGCAAGACGCGGCGCTCTCCGAGCTGGCGGATGCATTCCGTTCAGGGATCTACGCGAATTGGTGGTACACCATTGAGTATGATCCCTTGTGGTTGCCGCTGCACAATGACCCGCGGTTCCAGGCCATCAAAGCGGACGTGCGGAGGTACATTGATGCGCAGCGCGGCGAACTTGAAGCGCTGCGGGGAAACGGCCTGGTTCCGCGGCGTGGCCTTCCAACCGCTTCGCGCTGAGAAAGAGCGGCGCGGTCGGTGGGAAAAGTCGCAATGCGCTTCCGCGCCGCCGCCCTCGGGCTTCTCATGCAGCAATCCGGACTGACGCTCGCGCAATCCGAGCCTGCCGAATGGTCTCGGTCCAAAACTAAGGACGTCAGCGATTTGGAGGAAGTCGTCGTCACCGGCAGTCACATTCGTGGCGCGGAGGTCGCAGGCTCGAAGGTCATTCTCATCAGTCGTGAGCAAATAGACGCGAGTGGTTATGGACGGGTCGAGGACGTACTCGCGACCGTGACGCAGAACTTCAATCGGGCCAATGCAGCAGTTAGCGAGCCCGAGCACGCGTTCTTCAACCTCAATCACGGGGCTGAGGTGCAATTGCGGGGACTGGGTTTCGGTACGACGTTGACGCTCGTGAATGGCCAACGCCAGGGAGCCAGTGGCTATCAGGGGACATTCACGGACGTATCGACCATTCCGGTATCGGCCATCGAGCGCATCGAGATCTTGCCCGAGGGTACCGCCGCGCTCTACGGTTCTGATGCCATTGGCGGCGTCGTGAATATCATCTTGCGCAGGAACTTCGAGGGAATCGAAGCGCGTGTCCGCGGCAGCGCGACTGACGGCGACACGACGGAGCGGTCGGCGGCGCTGCTACTGGGCCATGCGGGACCGCGTGGCAACGTGCTCGTCGGCTTCCAGTTTAACGACAGCGATGCCCTGCGGTGCAGTGCACGCGCGTATTGCGCCGCCAACGCTGACTACAGGGGCTTCGGTGGCACTGACTTGCGCGGCTTCGCCAGCAATCCCGGCACCATCCTTGATCCGAAAACCCTGGCACCCATCGCCGCTATCCCGCACGGCCAGGATGGAACGCAGCTAACCGCCGCACAGCTCATCCCGGGAACTGCCAACTATGCGGACAACGTAACCGATAACGATATCCTGCCCAAGCAGACCATGCGCAGCACCTTTGTGAGTGCCTCCTACAAGGTGACGGAACAATGGGAGATATCCGCTGACGGCCGTTACTCCTCGCGGGATTTCAGGTTCACATACCCGGTGCTTCCGAATGACTTACTGGTGCCCTCGACCAACGCATTCAACCACCTCGGGGCTCCGGTGCTCGTGGCCTACGATTTGTCCCGCGACTTCGGCCCCGTGGTCGACAGTGGGCCGACTGAGATCTCCTTCATCTCGGCGGCCGTCAAGGGCGTGCTGCCGAAAGGGTGGCAAATCAATCTCGCCGGTGCCTATTCAAAGGCCTCGGCCGATTTTGTCGAGCGCAACTACACCCTCAACTACCCGGCCATCGATGCAGCGCTTGCGAGCTCCGACCCGGCGACCGCGCTCAATATCTTCGGGGATGGCTCGCATACGAACCCGACAGCCCTGGCTGCGCTGCGCGCACAGAACGTCACCACCAATGATTTGAATGTGTTTACCGTCGCATCGGCCAACGTGATTGCCGATGGTCCACTCTTTAACTGGCGCGCGGGTGCGATCCGGCTCGCGGTCGGAGGCGAGTTCCGACATGAGCATTCGGCCGGGATTAACATTTCAGAGAACCCCGAGGATCGGGGACGACTGGTGCG
>VAZG01000415.1 GCA_005885285.1 Alphaproteobacteria bacterium
CGACGTTATTGCTGCCGGCAAGAAGTGCAACTACCGCCGTTGCCGCCGCGGGTCTATAAGCAGCCGGCTACCAACCCTCGCGCGACGGGTCCTCGCATGCAGCCTGTGTCCATCCTCCTCAACATCTTCTGGATTTTGATCGGCGGTGCCTGGATGGCCTTTGGTTGGCTAATCGCCGCCATCGTCATGGCCATCACGATTATCGGCCTGCCGTGGGCGCGCGCGGCGTTCAATATCGCCGTCTATACCTTGCTGCCATTCGGCTCGAAGGCGCTGCGCCGCGACGAAGTCACCGGCCAGCCGGATATCGGGACCGGCCCGCTCGGCGTGATCGGCAATCTGATCTGGCTCGTGCTTGCCGGCTGGTGGCTCGCGCTCGGCCACCTTGTCACCGCGATCATCCTGGCCGCGACGATCATCGGCATCCCCTTCGCATGGGCGCATCTGAAGCTCGCCGGCATCGCGCTATGGCCAATCGGCAAGGTCATCGTGCCTGCCTGATACCGTCACATTCCAGCGTGCCCATGGACATTGCTCCTGGGTTCGGTTGCGCGTTCCCTGAAGCGCCGTCGACGTATTGAACCGGCCTGGACAACCCGGAGCAAGGCCGTTGCCGATATCAGGCCAATCGGCTAAACGAGGCACCTAACGCACCCGTAGCTCAGCTGGATAGAGCGTTGCCCTCCGAAGGCAAAGGTCACACGTTCGAATCGTGTCGGGTGCGCCACTTCGTTGCGGGTCCGTACCGGACACATGGGTTACGGATTATACCGAGGACATAGGTAACACTTTTGGTCCGAAGGGATTTGCAAGGGGTTCGAGCCTGCAAGTCTCGTCGTCGAAGTATCCGAGATCGTAATCCATAAAACTGACGAGCCAAATCCGCTCGTCGGTTTGCTTGATACCGACGGTCTGGCCGGCGAACACCTGGCTGAGATTGATCTTCTGCCGATTGAAGCAGATGCGCCCGCAGGTCGTGACGGTGGCTGCCCTGTCGTGGAAGGGATATTCGATGTCGGGCAGGCCTCGATAGGACCGTGGCGAAGGCCGATATCGTTGCGCGGGATATTGCATGTCGAGCGCCTGGTGCGGCCGTTCATTGTTGTAGCATTCGATGAAGTCATCGAACTTGGCCTGCTGCTGCAGGAAGTTTTTGGCGGCCGGTTTGGTGGTCTCCAGTTTTAAGGTCAGATGCATGCGCTCGTGGCGGCCGTTCTGCTGCGGGTTGCCGGGTTTGATGCGTTCGATCGCAATCCCGAGCCTGAGCCACCAGACCGAGAGTTTGGACAAGTTGAAGAGTGCATTGGGGCTTGCGAAGGGGACGCCGTTGTCGGTGCGGATAGCGTTTGGCAGACCGAACTCCTTGAAGACATTCTCGAAAACAGTGAAGGCGTAGGCTTCCTTAGTGCTCTGCAAGGCTTCGCAGGCAATGAGGTAACGGCTGGCGAAGTCGGTGATGGTCAGCGGATAACAGTATCGGCGATCGGCCAGCATGAACTCGCCCTTGTAGTCGGCGCACCACAGATCATTGGGCTGATCGCTGGTCGATAACGGTGTGCCGGTGGCTTTGTTACGACGACGACCCCTGCGCTTGACAAGCCCATGGCGGTCCAGAACCGCATGCACCGTGCTGATCGCCGGGGTATGGATATCCGGATAAAGCCGTGCCAATCGCTCCCGTATCTTGGGCGCTCCCCAGTGAGGGCGCTCCTGCTTGCTGCGCACGATCAGCGTCTCGATCTGAACGGGGAGCTGGTTGGCATGCCGGTAGGGTCGCCGCGAGCGATCGGTCAGCCCTTCCAGACCACAACTGTTATAGCGATCGAGGATCTTGTAGCCGGTCTTCCGCGAGACGCCGAACCGACGGCAAAGAACTGCCATCTTCTCTCCGTCCAGCAACCCGGCAATGAACTTCAGCCGTTCATCCATGAGATTACACTCCTGCCAGGGCATTTTGCTCTCCTTGCAAAAGGCCCAATTGTGTAACCCATGTCTCCGGAATGAACTGTCACCCTTCTCTCAGGAAGGGCAGCAAACGCAGGCCTCGCCAGCATATGCCCTTCAGGCAGGATGTCTCGCAGTCACGCCGGTTGCCGCAGCCCCGCCAAAAATATCGAAAACAACCCCATGCAAAGTAGCACGCGGTCGGCGGCGCCAACGCTTTGAGCCGACACTTGACACGTCGGGCAAATCAGCAGCACTGCTTCATCATCGCATAATCCAATAAACGACCGCGGGCGCGCAAGGGCGCCTTGCTCGGCGTGACGTCGGGCGAAACGGCCTCACCTATATCGGACGCTGCATTGTGACGGCTTCGATGCATCGATGCGATCATGTTTCGCAACACGATCTGTCGATGGAAGTCGAACGCGGCCACCAAGTGAAAGTCTCTTCCTGCGAGCCGCGTTGGCGGCCGCCTCCGGCAAGTGCTGGTGAGCGGCGGCTCGTCGTCGAGCCGTGACTCACAATAGTTTTGTGCACTGTCACCGAAATCTGTCACCGAAATCTACTTTGACTTGGCCGAGCCTTGAGGTGACCGCAGTGCATCAGCATCACGCGGCCGCCCGCAAAATCGACAGATTGACCCACAGCCGACCTCGCGCCGCCTTTTAATTCAAAGTTGAGCTTTTGACGGCGCTTAAAGTAGATATGTTTGCATTATTCAACCGAGCGTCAAGCTACTATGGTTGGCTGCGTAAGCTGTGCAGCGTTGCTACGGCCAATGGGTGTTCGATCGCGGGGGGCGGTCTGCGATCCGCAGCCTAAGAACGATCAAGGGTGAACGATGATTCTGTTGCAGATTTGGATTTCGGTCGGAATCCTGCCCCTTATGTGGGCTGTCCGCAAGTTGATCCACGAGGAGAAGCAGATATCCAACCCGGATCGTTCTTTTTACCGGCGTAATGACAACGACCTTTTTAGACTGATCTTCTATTATATCCTTTGGCTTTTGACCGGGGTCCTGCTGTACGTCCTGTGGCTCCATTTCACTGGGCAGCTGCATATCACTGGGCACGGCGCATGAATTCCCTCTGCCTTCGTTCTTCGATCGCGCAATCCCAGCTCAGATAAGGCCGGGCAATGTGCGACCACTATTCAATCACTACCAACCAAGCCGCAATCACCGCTTTCTCATGGACGAACACGCGACCTTCAAGTCCGCGTCCTCGCTGCTTGGAATGACTTGCTCCGACGGAACAGAGGTGCCGAAGGACGTCCCGACCAGCATTATGCCCTGAGCACCGAGAACATCGTGGGTCACGGCGAGACGTTCGAACTCTGCCTCACGTTTCGCGCCGGTCGAACGTATTGCTGCTGCGAAGAACTGTGCCATACCGGCGCCTTCACCGAGAAACAGTGGCGGCAACTGCGGGCGGCTCTAGCCGCCCATGGCGTCGAGCCTCAAGAGCCGCTCGTGGTGCGGATTCGCACTCGACTAGAAGCAGGCGCGCGACTGCACAACGGCAAGAGCGATGAGCCCGAGATGTACGATCACGGACCCTGGACGCTGACGGTCCGCGAGCAATCCTCCGTCGCTCCAATTCATCACGAATGATCCTCAAGCTAACGCGCGACCGCTAGGCCCGCATTTGGCCCTTACCGTCCCCGGGGAGCTACTCGGGATTTCCGCTATTGAGGGGTTAAGCGAACCACCCAGCAATATCGGGGATCCAAGAGGCGTAGTGCTGGATCGCAGAGCATCCCAGACTTGCCAATTGGAGCGTATCGCCGGACGCGGTCCAATCCAGCGTCTGCTGGCTTGATGGAGATCAAACGGGAACTCGGCTGACATACCTAAGTTTCTGTTTCAGCCAGAGGACATTACGAATGCAGGCCATGGTATTGGAGGCGCCGGGCAAGGCGCTGGCGTTCCGTGAGCGGGGCGAACCCGAGCCTGGTCCCGGCATGGTCCGCATCCGCGTTGGCGCCTGTGGCGTGTGCCGCACCGATCTCCATGTGGTCGACGGGGAATTGCCCGATATTCGCTATCCAATTGTGCCGGGTCACGAGGTTGTCGGACGGGTCGATACATTAGGACCGGGCGTGACGTCGCTGCGCCTTGGCGAACGCGTCGGCATCCCCTGGCTTGGAGCGACCTGCGGCATTTGCCGCTATTGCCGCGAGGACCGCGAAAATCTCTGCGACCATCCCGTATTTACCGGCTATACGCGCGACGGCGGCTTTGCCTCGCATCTTCTGGCCGACGCGCGCTACTGTTTTCCGCTCGGCGAGGCGGGTGAGGACACGGCGCTCGCGCCGCTTCTTTGCGCAGGCTTGATCGGCTGGCGCTCGCTCACCATGGCTGGAGATGCGAAACATCTCGGGCTGTACGGGTTCGGCGCCGCCGCGCATATCGTTGCACAGGTCGCAAATTGGCAGGGACGTACCATCTACGCGTTCACGCGCGCTGGCGATAGCGCCGCGCAGCAGCTTGCCCTTTCGCTCGGCGCCGCCTGGGCTGGCGCCTCGGACGATGCGCCGCCGGTGCCGCTCGATGCGGCCATTCTCTACGCGCCCGTCGGCGCGCTGGTTCCGGCCGCGTTGCGCGCCGTGCGAAAAGGTGGACGCGTGGTCTGCGCCGGAATTCACATGTCGGATATTCCGGCCTTTCCTTACCGCTTGCTCTGGGAAGAACGGCAAATCGTCTCGGTCGCGAACCTGACACGCGCGGACGGCGAGGCGTTTCTTGCCATCGTATTCAAGGCAGGGGTCAAGACGCATACGACGGTGTATCCGCTTCGCGAAGCCAACGCCGCCCTTGCCGCGCTCAGGAGCGGCGCATTGATCGGCGCAGCGGTACTGCAACCATGACCCGTGGCGCCACGACGACGTCGCATGAGACGGACCAAGGGGCGGTGCTCTCCTTTCTCGCCGGCGTTGAGCCCGATATGCGGCGGGTCGATACCCATGCCTCCATCGTCTTTCTCGGCAAGGACCGCGTGCTCAAGGTCAAACGCGCGGTTCGCCTGCCGTTTCTCGATTACTCGACCCGCGAAAAACGCAAGCAGGCCTGCGATGAAGAACTGAGGGTCAATACGCTGTTCGCACCTGACCTCTACCGCCGCGTGGTCCCGATCACGCTGGGGGAAGCGGGCCTTGCCGTCGATGGCAGCGGGACGCCGGTGGAATGGGCGGTCGAGATGGCGAGATTTGATGAAACGCTGGGCCTGGATCGCGTGGCGGCGACTTCAGAAGTGCAGCCGGCCCTCGCCGTCGCACTGGCGGACACGATCCGTCGCGCCCATGACCGATCCGCCCCCGCGCCAGGCGGCCCATGGCTGGACTCGATCGGGGGGATCATCGACCGGAATACGGCAAAGTTTCGCGCGGTGAACGGACTGCCTGGCGCAGCGATCGACCGGCTCGACGCTTTTAACCATGCGGCACTGGTCGAGCAGACCACCCTCCTCGAGGCACGGGCGGCCGCAGGCTGCGTAAGGCGTTGCCACGGCGATCTCCATCTCGGCAACATCGTCCTCATCGACGGCAAGCCGGTCATGTTCGATGCCATCGAATTCGACCCGATTATTGCCACGACTGACATCCTCTATGATCTGGCGTTTCCGCTGATGGATTTGATCCATTTCGACCAGCGGGCGGCGGCAAACGCCCTCTTCAACACTTATCTGGACGCGGCCGGCGAAGCCGCCCGCAACGCGCTGGTGCTGTTCCCGCTGTTTCTTTCGATGCGCGCGGCGATCCGCGCGCATGTGCTCTTCATGAAAAGCGAGCAAGGCGAAGGCAACCCTTCGGCACAGAGCGACGCCAAACGCTATTTCGATCTTGCCATTCGCCTGATCGAGCGCGAGCCGCCTTGCATGGTGGCGATAGGGGGCTTGTCCGGCACCGGGAAAAGCGCGCTTGGCCGCGCGATCGCGCCCCTGCTTGGGCCGCCGCCCGGCGCACGCATTGTTCGTTCCGACGTGATCCGCAAAGCGCTCTTTGATGTTCCGGAAACGACGCGCCTATCATCGTCAGCGTATGAACCGGCCGTCACCGAGAAGGTCTACGACATCTTGATGGAAGCTGCACGCCGTGCCGCCCAACAAGGCTCCTCGGTCGTGCTCGATGCGGCGTTCTTGCGAAGCGAAGAACGCGCGGCATTTGCCGCAACGGCGCCGGCGGCGGTCCGCCACATCGGCCTGTTTTTGGAAGCCGACCGGGCGACGCGATTGGCGCGTATTAATGCGCGAACGAGCGATGCCTCTGATGCGACCGCGGCGATCGCGATCGCGCAGGAAGCCATGACTGAAGGCGATCTCGACTGGCCACGGATCGAGGCTGCGGGAACGCCAGCCGAGACGCTCGCGCGCTGCCTGCGCTTGCTAGGCAAGCCGCTTCCGAACCAGGCCTGACCTCTGGCGTCGGGCGCACCGACGTGCAAATGGCCGACTTGGAGTCCGGGCCGATGCAAGCATATGATCGTTTCCAGCCACCGGAGTGGGCGAGCCGGCATGCCGAACTATATTGCATTATTGCGTGCGGTGAATGTTGGCGGCACCGGCAAGCTGCCGATGACCGAGCTGAAGGCGATGTGCGTCGCTCAAGGATTTGCCAAAGTGCGAACCTACATCGCCAGCGGCAATGTGGTGTTCAGCACCAATCAATCCACTGCCACCGTCAAGGCGGCGCTGGAGAAGCGCCTGCGGACCTATGCCGGCAAGCCGGTCGGCGTGATTCTCCGTACGGCGCAGGAGATGGCGGCGGTCCTGAAATCGAATCCATTTCCCAAATCGCCTCCGAACTGGACCGTCGCGATCTTTCTGGACGATCCTCCGCCGTTGGACGCCTTGAATGATATCCGCGGCCAGCAGGACGAGGAGGTACGGCTCGGCAAGCGCGAGATTTTCGTCGCCTATGGCAGCGGCATGGGACGTTCGAAATTGAGGATTCCGGCCGCCGCAAGGGGGACGGCCCGGAACATCAACACCATCGCCAAGCTCGTCCAGCTTGCCTCCGGTGACTAGAGCATGACCCGGAAAAGTGGGCACCGGTTTTCCTCGCGACAAACGCGTAACGCGTTTGCGCGGAGATCATGCTCAAACAAAAACATAGAGCGGGATGACGACTCGAAGAAAAGTCATCCCGCTCTAGCGCGGGTCTTACGGCGCCGAGTCCGAGGTCGCGATGGCGTGCATGAGCCACAACGCGGCAAACACGACGAACATCGCAAACAGATGGAACTCGCCGGGCGACATGTCGACGAGGTCCGAGAGCCAATCGAACGGAAGACCTCCGATCCACAGGATCAGCATCGCGGTGAAGGTGACGAAGATTCCGTCGAGGGCTCTTAAGACGATCCTTTTTGACGTCATCACGGCCTCCAACCAGCTGAATACAGCTTCGAGGCCGTGCGGCTTGCGCCGTACGTCCCTTCGGCAAGACCGACGCCATAGGCGATGTCGCCGCGACGGAGACCGATGTCCCTTAGCTCTCGATCGAAGCAACGGTTGAGTATGGACATCACAGCCTGACGCTCGCGGCGTGCGAGCATCGCAGCGACCCAATGATCGAGAGCGCGCTTGACGCGATCGGCAATTCGGGCGCCTCGCGAGCGCAAGGGGGCGAGCAATTCCGGCGTGGCAGACCCACGCGTTCCCGCGACGAGCACATGCAAGGCAATCACGATGGTGACGACGGCCGCGATAATTGTCGCCAGATAGAAATCGTTCATGAATAGCTCCATTCAAATTGACGGCACACAATGACCATCAGACTTGCGTGGGAGCTAATGCGAAGACGGTGGCGTGTCTTGGCCCGACACGACATCCTCTAGGACGTGAGAGAACATGTTCAATCACGTTCTGTCGCCCCGCACTTCGCGCGGCGTGAGCCCGTATTGCTGGCGGAAGCGCCGGTTGAAGTAGGACAGGTCGCCAAATCCGACATCGTAGGCGATGGTGCTGATCGCGATTTGGCTCGCGCTCGGCTCGCACAGCAGTCGGTGGGCCCGCGCCAGGCGTCGGCCGATCAAAAACTCCGAGAACGTCGTGCCGTCGGCCTCGAACAGGCGCTGCACGTACCGCGGCGTGACGTTGAGGCTGGCGGCAAGAGTCCCGACCGAGATGTCGCGGCGGTTGCTATGCGCGACGACGTAGGATTTCGCGAGCTTCAGGCGCGCAGCACGCAAGCCGCGGGTCCTCGCGGTATCGGCAAAATCCGCCGCCGGGCCGACGGCTAGCGCCAGGAGGTCCTGAACGTGACGAACCGAAACGTTGCGCAATTGCTGATCGATCGACGAACCCGCGTTCAATAGCCAGCCTGCGTAATCCACCAGGAGCCTCAGCGCGCCTCTGTCAGCGGGAATCGGACGCATCAAGGCGTCATCGAGGCTGACAACCGTCTGCTCGAACATCGCGCGCGGCACCCGCAGCGTGATGGATCGCCCGACGCTGGTGCGGTGGAACGAGGCCGCCTCACCGCCGCTCAATACGATCGCCTCGCCCTCGCGCAAGCTCTGCTCACGTCCGCCGGATGCGATATTGACGGATCCAGTCCGGTTGACGGCAACCAGGACGTCGTCGTTGCCGTCGGCGAGATAGCGGCCGTTGCGCGAGATTTTCACGGGCGACGATGAAGCTTCCATGAGCTGCAGCCCCGGGAGCGCCAGCGACGCTATCCGAGCTTCGAAAGCCGCGTCTCGCGCCGGCTCAAGGTCGACGTGGAGCATGACGTGGCCATAATGTTCGCGCCAGAAGGCAATACGGTCCTTTTCAGGGATATGATTGGTAGAAAACTCAACAATGCAATTGTCTAAATCGGTCATGCGCGTCACGCCAATCAATTGAAGCCATTCCGCCCCCGCGTACCGCATTCCTCCCGCCCGGCCACCTGTTAGCGCCTTTATGCGCGGTCCGGCATCCCCCGATCAGAGGAGGCCGGGCGCTTCTTGTCCAGCCCCGCTATGTCGCCCGCCACCCACGGTTGGTCGCACAAGTCCAAGACGGAAGGCCGCGGCGATGATTTCTCTGCCGTCCTTTTTGCAGAGCGCAGGATTCAAAGATGAAATTGACAGGTAAATGCTTTTGCGGCGCGGTTGAAATCGAGGTTTCGGGATCGCCGGAGGCGATGGGGTATTGCCACTGCAGTTCCTGCCGCTCCTGGTCCGGCGGCCCCGTCAACGCTTTCAGCCTCTGGAAGCCGGAAGCGGTGCAGATCGCCGTCGGCGCCGAACATGTCGCGATGTTCCAGAAATCGAAATTGAGCCAGCGGCAGTACTGCGCCAAATGCGGCGGCCATCTGATGACCAACTATCCCCCGCTCGGTCTGGTGGACGTGTTCGCGGCGACCATTCCAGATCTTGCTTTCAAGCCGGGCGTGCATGTCAACTACGCGGAGACGGTGCTGCAGATGCGCGACGGACTGCCCAAATTGAAGGATTTCCCAAGCGAATTCGGCGGGTCGGGAGAGATGGTCGCAGAGTGAGCGGCTAACATCAACGGCGGCCCTGCGCTCCGGGCCGTCGTCCCAACCGATCTAGCCCGACAATCTTTTGTCGAATCGCACCGCGCGCCAGTCCAACGAACGCGTGAACGCAAAGCCGGCCTTGCGGGCCAGGTTCGTCATTTCATGATTGGTTTTCAGGGCCTCGCCGAACAACTCGAAATGACCGAGGCTGACGGCGCGAAGCTGCAAAGCGCCCAACAGGGCCGAGCCGAGCCCGCGATGCTGCCAGCGGTCGGCGACAGAGATCGCGAACTCGCCGCATCCCTTTTCGCGGTCGAAGCCGTAAGTGGCCTCGCCGATAATGGCATCGCGCCCCTGCGCGCGCCACTCCGCGACCAGCGTGAAGTGGTCCGATTTCCAGCTCCGCTTCAGGCAATCGAATGCAATTTTCGAAACATTGCTGACCGCACCCATGAAGCGGTTATGTCGCGAGGACTGCGATAGATTCTCGAAATGTTCGGAGAGTCCTTCGAGGTCGCTCACGGCCGCGGTTCGTATCCACACCGGGCTTGCTGCACTTGCAACAATTTCTGTCGGCCGCAACAAGTGCTGCATGCTATTCTCTTGAGATTGTCTTGAGATCTTCTTGAGATTCTCTTGCTATTCCCTTGCGACCGTCTTGAAAAGAATTCGTGCCGGCTTGATCGGCCAGCAAATGGCGATGATCGCGAATGATGTTCCGCGCTGCGCGTTCGCGGGAATTCCGCAACGCGATCAACAACGCGCGCGCTGCGATGCGTAACAGCCACAAACCACTCCACCGCCCGACACTTGACGCTGGTGCGTAAACCAAATCGATTTTGGACATTGCAAGGCTCGTTACGTTGCTTGCAAGGTCGTAGCGCACTTTGCGCGAGCGCGCTTGGACGCAGCCGTCATTCGTTCTGGCTAAAGCGACGACGTGTGACCTGCCACACAGAGTTTGCCGCGGCGTCGTGCTTATTTGAACCTCGGCGGCGCTGCCACGACTAATGACGGGGAATTCCGTCATACGATTGGGGTTCATGAAACTACAAATCGCGCGGCGCGAAAGCGCGGCTTGCAGCTTGCGGGAGACGCCACGTTGACGACCAATCTTTATGTGCAAGCCGTCGAAGCGATCTATGCAAGCGGCCTCGACAGCGAACTCACGCCGCAGGCGCTGGCCGCGACTAGCCAGTTACTCGGCGCGAGCGGCGCAACGCTTGAAGTGATCGACAAGGCGACGCAGCGGCCCGTCGAATTCCATTCAGCCGGCCTGCCCCCGATTGCATGTTCGCAATATTCCGAACAGTTCGCGGCGCTCAGTCCGCGCACCCCGCCTATTCTCTTGCAGAAGCCCGGCGAAGTGAGCTGGGACTACAAGCTCCTCGATGAGCCCGCCATGAAGCGGGATCCCTTCTATTCCGAATTCCTGCCAAAAAGTGATCTGCGCTATTTCATTTCCGTCGTGCTCGCACAGAGGCCGGACCGGATCGCCGCCGTCTCCGTTCAGCGCACCCGCCGACAGGGGCACGCCGGCGACCGCGAAATCAAGCTGATGCAGCGCCTGTGTCCGCATTTTCAAAGAGCATACCAGATGAGAGCCCGCCTCACCGCCGTCCCCGGTCATGCCAACGCGCTGGAAGACGCGCTCGATCTGCTGGCCGACGGTGTCGCACTGCTTCGGCGCGATGGCCAAATAGTCTACGCCAATGAGGCGCTACGGATTCTCGCCGCGCGCGGCAACGATTTCCGCGTTGATCGGAAAGCCGTTGAATTTTCGACAATAGACCTGCGCAACCGCTTCGCCGCGGCTTTGAACGCCGTGCAGCGGGTCGAGGATCCGTCGGTTGCATTCGGCCTGACCGACTTCGCGGTACCGCGGGACCAGGGCCTGCCGCCCTATACAGTGTCGGTGCGGCCGTTGACGCGGGCGCGAATGGAGGAAACCCATAACCCTGATGCCGTGGCGATGCTGCTGATTCACGACCCGCTCCTTAAGAATTCGGCGATCTGCCGCATGCTGCAGGAGCTTTATGGGCTCACCAATGCCGAGGCCCATCTGGTGCAGGCACTCGGCACCGGCATGACCGCGGTCGCCTATGCACGCAGCCGCTGCATCAGCGTCACCACCGTCTATACGCATCTTCGGCGAACGCGCGAGAAAACCGGATGGAAGAGCGTTGCCGAACTGACGCGGCGGTTCCACGAACTGAACGTCGCATTGCGGCCGAACTAGCCGCATGCCGCCTCGGCATGAGGCTGCTCCGAAACGCTCACAGGCTCGGAACGGGCTCAAGGGGCAACGACGGCAGGCCGCCGAAACGACGCTCGCGCCGATGGAACGAGGCCAGCGCTTCGGCGAGATCCTCGGCCTCGAATTCGGGCCACATCCGCTCGGTGAAGTGCAGTTCGGCGTAAGCGCCTTCCCAGAGCAGAAAATCGGACAGACGCTTCTCGCCGCTGGTGCGGATGATGAGATCGACGTCGCGAAGCCCCCTCTCGCCGGTGATGAGATCGGCGAACATCTCGCGGGTGAGATTTGCAATTCCCGCGATCCGAGCGGCCGCATTGAGGATGGCGTCGCGCGCGGAGTAATCTACCGCGATGCGCAGATGCAGTACGTCGCCGCTTGCCGTCGCCTTTTCCGCGCGTCCGATCGCAGCCGCGATGCCGTCAGGTAAACGATCGCGGCGCCCGATCACGGTGAGACGAACGCCGTTGCGGACCAGGCTCTCGACCTCGTTGGCGAGGTAAAATCGCAACAGGGTCATCAGCGCCGCGACCTCGGCCTTCGGGCGGCGCCAATTGTCGGTCGAAAACGCATAGAGCGTCAGCGTTCCCACGCCCTGCTCCGGCGCCGCTTCGACGATGCGCCGGATCGCCTCGACGCCGGCCTCGTGCCCGCGCACGCGCGACAGGCCGCGGCGGGTGGCCCAGCGGCCGTTGCCGTCCATAATGATACCGATGTGAAGTTTGGCGGATTGGAGTTTGGCCGAGAGACTACTTTGCATTGCAAAGTTCCTGTTCAAAAAAAGGTAATCAGGTTGGCAGGATGCCGAGCCGCGCCAGCACCCTGTGCTCCTTGCCGGCGGCCTTGGCGGCGTCGCGCACCAGCCGCTCGAGCACGGCGAGATATTCCAGGAAGCGGCGGCGGCCGGATTTGGTCAGGCGGCAACTCGTATGCGGCCGGTTGCCTTCGTAGCCTTTGGTGACTTCGACGAGGCCCGCCTCTTGCAACACCTGCAGATGACGGCTGAGATTGCCGTCGGTCAATCCGCAGAGCAGCTTGAGATCGGCGAACGCCAATCCTTTCGGATGCGCCATCAGCGAAGTCAAGAGCCCAAGCCGCGCCTTCTCGTGGATGACGCGGTCGAGACCGTCGTAGGAGAACGGTGCGCTGTCAGTCTTCGCCATCGACCTCTCCCGAGGCAAAGTACAGGATCGCCGCCATCAGCGACTGGCCCGCGGCAAACGGCAACCCCATGGTCCAGGGCGACAGCGCATGGCTTTGGCTCGCCAGTATCAATACCGCGAAACCGGCAACGAAATACCAGGCGCCCGCGAAGGCGACGCTGCGCGGCAGCGAGCGGACGGATGCAAATACGCCGAGGCTGACGAGGATCTGCCACAGCCCCGGCAGCATCCACAGTGTCTCCGGCGCAAATTTCCAGAGCATCGCCGCGAGCAGGACGCCGGCAATGCCGGCCGGCAGGAACTGCTCGATCGCCTGGTAAATCATGGCGTCAGCAAGACCCGAATGGTGCCGGCGCAAGCGCGCCCGCATCTCGACCCAGATCATCACCGCCGACAGCATCGCGGCCGCGGCCCAGCCGGCGAAAAAGGCGATCGGATTGTGGGTGGGATCGTCGAGCCAATGGAATTGCAGGAACGCAGTGACGAGCGCCACGACGCCGGTCGCGGCGATCGCCGCCGGTCCATAGCCGCGAAACGCGGTTCCCGCGGCGAGCTGGCTGCGAATGGCGATGATGTCGGCCAGCGCCTTATCGAGATCGCGCATTCCGGAGGACCCAATTCACTTTGTATTACAAAGTATACCGGCTCGCAGCTCAAATGCAAGAGCTGCGGTCGACTGGGGCCGGCCGTACTTCACGCATTCGCCGTTGCCGGTTGCGTTCCGATCCAACAGACCCGTAAGATGCGGCCGTCGTATGGCGTTGAGGCTGCTATGTTGAAATCCTTCTTTGTCGCGTGCCTCTTTCAAGCAGCCTTGATCTCGATTGCCCATATCTCGATTGCCCACGCCGCAGGGCCCTTTGGCACGATCCATGTCGGGGCATGGAATGGGGGCGCCTATACCGACGACAATACGGGCAACTTCTCGCACTGCGCGGCGGGGTCCGAATACGCCAGCGGCGTTTCGCTGGTCGTCAGCCAGACCGCCAGCAATGCGTGGCTGCTCGGCTTTGGCAGCACCGCCTTCCACTTCACCAAGGGCGACACGCTGCCGATCGACGTCACCTTCGATGGACAATCCCAGGCGAAACTGTTTGCGACCGCCAATTCGACGATCCTGATTTCGGCCATTCTGCCGCCGAACGTCGCGCGGACGTTTCAGAAGTCGAGCCTGATGGTGGCGGTCGCTCGCGGCACGCCCATGCAATTCAACCTCAGTTCGACCGGGCCGCTAATCGCGGCGCTCGCTAATTGCGTCACCAGGGTCAAGGCAGACGGTGTCAACAACGCCGGCGATTTCGCCGCGCCCAAGGCCGTCGCGGCCAAGTCGGATGCGCCAAACGGCGCGACCGCCGGCCCCGCACCCGCCACGCCAAAGCCTTCGCGGACTGTCGGCAAAACCGGCACTGGTTTCGTGATCAGCGCCGGCGGCCACATCATCACCAATCATCACGTCGTCGACGGCTGCACCGGCGATATTCACGGCAATCTGAGCGGCGAGCCGGTGACCACGTTGCGCGTGGTTTCCAGCGACGAATCCAATGACCTGGCCTTGCTGCAGGGACCGGCAGCCTCGTTCAAGGAGTTCGCCAAAATACGCGACCGCGCGATCCGCTCCGGCGATTCCGTGGTCGCGATCGGCTATCCCTATCACGGCCTGCTAACTTCGGATTTCACCGTCACGACCGGCATCGTGAGTTCGCTCAGCGGGCTGTTGAACGATACCCGCTTCCTGCAAATCAGCGCGGCAGTACAACCCGGCAATAGCGGCGGACCCCTGATCGATACCAGCGGTCAAATCGTCGGGATGGTCGCCGCCAAAATCAACGCGCTGAAATTCGTCAGGGCGACCGGCAACATTCCCGAGAATATCAACTTCGCCATCAAGACCGGCGCGATCCGCGACTTCCTGGACAACAGCGTGGTCCCTTACCAAACCGCCGAACCCAAAGGCGAGCTGAAGACCGCCGAGATCGCAGGAAACGCGCGGGCCTATACGCTGTTGATCTCCTGCGCCGCGACCGAACAGACCGACGCCAAGAAGTGAAGCGACAGCCTTGGCGAGGGGCGCCGTCATCCGTGGATCAAAGGATTGTCGAAGCTCGCTCGGGCCCGTGATCGGGCTCGATCCGCCGATGCCGTCCTTCGTTTCCTGAACAGCTGTTCATCTACCGGACTGGTTGCCACCAATTTGAGTGTGACTTGATAGGAACCTTGAGAATCCGTGGAAGGTTAAACCGGGCCATCTTCAAAGGAGGCTGTTATGAAACAGTCGGAGCGGTTTCTGGAGAATGCCGAAAACTGCGCCCATCTCGCCGAGCAAGCAGCCGATAAACCGACATATTTTCGCTACAAAAGAATGGAGGCCGCCTGGCGCGCGCTCGCCCATGAGCAAGATTGGCTCGACGGAGAAATCGCGCCGACCTCGAAGCTCAACGGAAGAGCGCTAAATACAAGTGAGCATGCGTAGTAAAACGCTATCCCTCGACGCTTCGAAAGTCGTGTTGACGAGACGCCGTCACGGCCGTCGAACACATAATTCTTGTCGACCTTGACCCATGGCAGCGCCCGGCGCTCCGCGCTCAGCCGGTCGCGCGCGGGTGTATTCCTTCTCATGCGCCATATGGGTTTTGCGCGCCTCGATCCATTCTTCGCGCAAGACGATCTAATGTTGTTGCATGATGAACTCTCCGCTATCAGGCGAGATAATTTTCCAGCTTGTCGAGTGCTCCGATCCAACCGCGCTCATGGCCATCGCGCGCGGCCTGATCGAACAGCTGCTCGTGCAAAACCGTGAGCAGCGTGCCATCGCCGTCAGGCTTCAGCGCCACCGTCACCTGCGATTGCCGCTCCGGCGTCGAGTGCCACGCCCAGGAGAACACCAGCCTTTCGTTGGGCACGACCTCGCGGTAGACGCCGTCGACTTCGTAGTACTCCTCGGTGGTGGAGAAACTGACGCGAAAACGGCCGCCGATCCGCGCATCGATCTCGGCGCGGAACGAATTGGGCTTGGCGTCGGAGCGTCCGAACCAGTGGATTATTTTTTGCGGGTCGGTCCACGCGGCGTAGACTTTCGCGGGCGGGGCCTTGAGACGACGCGTGAAGCTGAGGCTCGGCCTGGTGACGTCGGCGGCGGCGCTTGATTTGGTTGCCATTGTTCTTCCTCCACAAAAGCGGCAAGTCGATCGAGCGTGTCGGACCAGAAGCGCTGATAGCGGTTCAGCCAGTCCATCGCCTGCTCCATCGGCTTGGCCGTCAGCCGACACGCCACGGTGCGACCGGTCTTTTCGCGCGCGATCAGGCCCGCATCCGACAGCACATCGAGATGCTTCATGATCGCTGGCAGCGACATCGCAAACGGGTGCGCCAGCTCGCTGACTTTAGTATATGCGCCCCCGAAAGAAAGTCAAGCCGCCAGGCAGCTTCAGTTCAAAACTTCAGTCGTTGTAATGATAAGGATATGGCTGCCGCCGGTTCGGCACCCGGCCAAACGCGACCCGCGGATTGATGTTGCAGTAGGCAAACCTGCCCGACGCCGACGCAAGGCACTGCGCATAAGTCTGGTACGAGCAGTCGCCGGGAATGCCCTCATTCCTGCCCTGCAGGCACCAGGGATAATC
>VAZG01000416.1 GCA_005885285.1 Alphaproteobacteria bacterium
CAATGGAACCCCTTGGAGAGTCCCCCTCACTCGCTTCGCGATCGACCTCTCCGCGCAAGGCGGGGCGAGGTGATATCTAACCCTCAGCCGATTCAACCAAAAACCATCACGCTTTTGGACGCGTGTCGGTCAGATCAGGGCGCGCGGGCTTTCTTGACCTGTTCCGCCGTCACCAGCGGCGCGGCATTGCCCCAGGAATTTCGGATGTAGTTGGTCACATCGGCGATCTCTTGATCCGACAAGTCCCTGGCGTAAGCCGGCATCGATCCGGTGTTGGGTGCGCGCGGCGTCGTCACGGTCTGCGCGCCGTCCAGCGTCACGCGCAACGTGCTCGATGGGTCGGCCGATTGTAACAGCGCGTTACCGGGTAGCGGCGGATAGATGCGCGGTGCGCCCGAGCCGTCGGCTTCATGGCAGGCGACGCAAAAGCGGCCATAGATCGCGGCTCCCACCTTCATGCTGGCTTCCGGCGGAGGGCTCACGGCCGGCTCCGGCGGGCCCGCCGGCAGGGACTTCAGATAGACGGCCATGGCGCGGACATCGGCGTCGCTCATTTTCGAGGTCGAGTTGACGACGACTTCGGCCATCAGCCCGTCGGCGTGGCTTTTGCCGTTGCGGCCGCTTTTCAGATATTCGGCGATGTCATCGGCGCTCCATGATTTCAACCCGCTACGCTCGGCGCTATCGAGCCGCGGCGCGAACCAACCCGCCACAGGGGCGCCGGCAAAAGCGTAGCCACGCTTGTCGGCGCCAAAAATGTTCTTGGGCGTGTGGCAGGCGCCGCAATGGCCGAGGCCATCGACCAGATAGCGGCCGCGATTCCAATCCGTACCTTTCGATTGATCCGGCTCGAAAATGCCGGGCCGGAAGAACAGGTAATTCCAGGCGATCATCAGCACGCGGAAATTTGCGGGAAAACGCAGCTCGGGAGGCGGCGTTTCGCTGCGGAACGCCGTCAGCGTCGCGAGGTAGGCCCGGATCGCGGCGATGTCCGGCCGCGTCAGCCTTGTGAAATACGGGTAGGGGAAGGCCGGGTAATAGTGCGAGCCATCGGGGTCGGCGCCCAGCCGCAAGGCGCCATAGAAATCGGCATCGCTCCAATCGCCAATGCCGGTATCGCGATCCGGGGTGAGATTCGCAGAGTAGACCCCACCAAACTGGGTGTCGATCCGCTTTCCCCCGGCGAACGGCTTGGCCGGGTCGGCCGTATGGCAGCTCGCACAATCGCCGGCTTCGACCAGCGCCTTGCCGCGGGCGATCGTCTCCTCGGACGGCTCGGCCGCCGCGGCGCCAAAAGCGAACGCACTGCACAAAAAAAGACACGCAAAAATCGTCCGCATCAGTAAATGCCTTCCCTGCCTCAAATCACCCTTGTCACCCCTGGCCCGCATTATAGGGGCGTTACGTCGTTTCGCGACAGCGCTTGGGGGCGACACAAATCAAAAAAGGAACAAGCCATTCCCAGCACGAAATTGCGATTCTCAACGGCAGGCCAAACCCGTCCAGATTTCTGGTGCGCAGCCCGGAAAAACCGACATAGAGTAGCAATCGGCGCCGGCGACACTAACTAAAAACAACGGGCGAGCCAAAGGCTTAAGAGGGCTTAAATGGGAATCAACCAGGGTCCGATCAGTCTCGACCAAAAATACACCCAATCTACCGGCCACGTGTTCCTGACGGGCATCCAGGCGCTGGTCCGCCTGCCGATGGCGCAAATCCGCCGCGACCGCGCCGCCGGTCTCAACACCGCAGGCTTCGTCTCCGGTTACCGCGGGTCGCCGCTCGGCGGCTATGACCAGCAGCTGTTCGCCGCACGAAAACATCTCGAGCAATACAACATCAAGTTCCAGCCCGGCGTGAACGAGGACCTTGCCGCCACCGCGATCTGGGGCTCGCAGCAGCTCAATCTCTCGCCGGGCGCCAAATACGACGGCGTGGTCGGCATCTGGTACGGCAAGGGGCCCGGCGTCGACCGTTGCGGCGACGTGTTCCGCCACGGCAATACGGCGGGCTCCGCGAAAAACGGCGGCGTGCTGTGCCTTGCCGGTGACGACCACGGCGCGAAATCCTCCACCGTCCCGCACCAGTCGGACCACGCCTTCATTTCCGCACTGATGCCTTATCTCTATCCCTCCAGCATCCATGAAATGATCGAGATGGGCCTTCTGGGTATCGCGATGTCGCGTTATTCAGGCTGCTGGGTCGGCATGAAGGTGATCACCGAGACGGTGGAGACCACGGCCGAGATCGACCTCACCGACGAGATGACGCCATTCATCATTCCGGCCGATTTCGAGATGCCGCCGGGCGGGCTCAATTTGCGCTGGCCCGACGACCGTTACCAGCAGGATCTCCGCCTGCAGGACTATAAAGGCTATGCCGCCATTGCCTTTTCCCGCGCCAACAAGATCAACCGCGTCACCATGGATTCGCCGAACGCGCGTTACGGCATCATGGCCTCGGGCAAGAGCTATGAGGATATCCGCCAGGCGCTGCGCGAGCTCGGCATCACGCCTGAGGTCGCAGCCCAAATCGGACTTCGGCTTTACAAGATCGGCATGCCCTGGCCGCTGGAGCCCGAAGGGGTGCGGCAATTTGCGGTCGGGCTTGAGGAGATTTTCATCGTCGAGGAGCGGCGCGAGATCGTCGAAAATCAAGTCAAGCAGGAATTGTTCAACTGGCGCGACGATGTCCGCCCGCGCATCGTCGGCAAGATGGACGATCACGACAAGCGTTTCCTTACCTTCGCAGCCGAGCTCAGTGTGGCGTCACTTGCGAGCTCGCTCACCGAACGCCTGCTTCGACTTAATCTCAATCCTGAAATCGCAAATATGCTGCGCGCCAAGGCCGATTGGTTCAACGGCCGCGAAGCAACCCAGGTGCAGGCGGTGGCACCGATCTCCCGCACGCCGTATTTCTGCTCGGGCTGTCCGCACAATACCTCGACCAAAGTGCCGGAAGGCAGCCGAGCGTTCGCCGGCATCGGCTGCCATTTCATGGCATTGTGGATGGACCGCAACACCGAGACCTACACCCATATGGGAGGCGAGGGCGTGCCGTGGGTTGGGGTTGCGCCCTTCACCAAGGAAGAGCACGTCTTCGCCAATCTCGGCGACGGTACCTATTTCCACTCCGGCAGCCTCGCGATCCGCCAGGCGATCGCCTCGGGCGCCAACATCACCTACAAGCTCCTCTATAACGATGCGACCGCGATGACCGGCGGCCAGCACGTCGACGGCGAATTGTCGCCACAGCAGATCACCTTCCAGCTTCACTCGGAAGGCATCCGCGAGATCTATCTGGTCTCGGAAAACTCCGACGCCTATCCGGCCTCCGAGATCGCGCCCGGCGTCAAGACCGCGCACCGCGACGAGCTCGACGCCGTCATGAGGACTTGCCGCGAGCTGAAGGGCACCTCGGCCATCGTGTTCGTGCAGACCTGTGCGGCGGAAAAACGCCGCCGGCGCAAGCGCGGCCTGATGGAGGATCCACCGCGCCGCGTGATGATCAATCCGGCCGTCTGCGAAGGCTGCGGCGATTGCTCGGTGCAGTCGAACTGCATCTCGGTCGAGCCGCTGGAGACTGAGTTGGGGCGCAAGCGCACCATCAATCAATCGACCTGCAACAAGGATTATTCCTGCCTGAAGGGCTTTTGCCCGTCGTTCGTGACGATCGACGGCGGCAAGCCCCGCCGCCGCGCGCCGGCCGAGCTCGGCGATATCGGCGCATTGCCGGAGCCCATCTCAATGCCCGCGCTGGAGCGGCCTTATAACATCGCGATCGGCGGCGTCGGCGGCACCGGCGTGCTGACGATCGGCGCGCTGCTCGGCATGGCCGCGCATATCGAGGGCAAAGCCTCGATGATCCTCGATATGTCCGGCCTGGCGCAAAAGGGCGGCGCGGTGCTGAGCCATGTCCGGCTCTCCGAGCACACCGCCGATGTCACCTGTTCGCGCATCGTCACCGGCACCGCCGATCTCGTACTGGCGGCCGATGAGGTGGTCGCGGTGTCCAAGGACACCATCACGCTCTGCGAATCCGGCCGTACCGTCGGCATCATCAACAGCCACGTGATCCCGACCGCCGATTTCATCCTCAACCGCGATTTCAATTTCCAGAGCCGCAACGTCAACGCGGTGCTGGAAACCGCGCTGCGCAAGGATTCGTCCTTCTACGATTTCACCAAGCCGGCCGAAGCCCTGCTGGGCGATTCCATCGCCACCAACATCATGATGATGGGCTACGCCTATCAGAAGGGATTGCTGCCGCTGTCGGCCGCCGCGATCGAGCAGGCGATCGAGGTCAACGGCGTCTCGATCAAGATGAACACGCAAGCCTTCCGGCTCGGGCGTCTCGCCGCGGCCGACCCCACGCGGCTGGAAGCCATGATGAAGGGCCAGGATAGGCAAGAAGCGCCGAAGCCGCTTGAAGCGATGTCGCTCGACGAGATCATCGCCCATCGCAGCCGGCTCCTGACCGACTATCAGAATGCAACGCTCGCCGAGCGCTACCGCAATCTGGTCAGCCAGGTCCGCGATGCCGCGGTCAAGGGCGGCTACGGCGAGGCGCTGCCGCGCGCGGTTGCCGTCAACTACGCCAAGCTGCTCGCCTACAAGGACGAGTACGAGGTCGCCCGACTCTACACCGACGGCAAGTTCGAGCAACAGCTTCGCGACCAGTTCGAGGGCGACTTCAAGATCAGCTTCAACCTCGCGCCGCCGATCCTCTCGCGCGGCGTCGACGCGCTGGGCCGGCCGAACAAGCGCGCCTTCGGCGCCTGGATGTTGCCTGTATTTCGGCTGCTGGCGAAGCTGCGGGTGCTGCGCGGCACCGCGTTTGACATCTTCGCCCACAGCCCCGACCGCAAGCTCGAGCGCGATTTGATCGCAGGCTACGAGAAGGATGTCGCGACCGTGCTCGGACTGTTATCGCCGGCCACGATCGATACGGCCGTCGAGCTCTTGTCGCTGCCCGACCGTATCCGCGGCTACGGCCCGGTGAAGGAGAAGGCGGTGCAGGACGCAAAGGCGCGCTACGCGCAACTTGCCGCCGATCTCGTCAGCCCGCCACCGGTACCAAGACAGCTCGCTGCAGAGTAGGAGCAAGTCTGCACGCCGCCGCACCGGCATCGGTTGGAACGCATTAGGTAAACGTCTCTGACGCGCTTCTGCCATCGACTAGACGACCCAGCACCGCTCCAGCGCCAAATTCCGATTCACGAGCCACGCCGTAAAGCAACGGGGTGCATTGCATCGCGCTACGGTCTACGCTAGAGCAGTCGCAAATCTTAGAAGTAGACCCATGTCATATGCCTATAAGCTGAATGAAGATGTTCACCACCGGCCCCAAGGGCCGCAAGGTCGTGCCGAGGCTGATCCGCCGATGATTTACACCATCGTTCAACGGATGCCCATTGAGGCAGACGGACGTCTTAGATACCGCATCAAGAGCAAATCAGAGAATATTGAGCGGGTGGTTACGGAAGATCAGCTTTCGTATTCTCAGTGATCTAGCGAAGTTGGTGGGAGTCTGGTCGTGTTGAATGATCGAGAAAATATCCTGAGCGCTCTCCGCGAGAAACCGCTCAAAGTCTACGAAGTCATGAAGCGCGCCAACGTCGTGAATGAGGAAGCTTGCCAAACCCTCCTGTTGAGAATGCGCGATGAAGGGTTGGTGAAGTTCGATATCCACAACGGGCGATGGCTCATCGGTTGATCCGCGACATTGCGGCGACTGTCCGGACTGCCGAGTGGCGCGTGTTGGTGGGGCATTTGTCATCCTCCGCCACCGGGTCTCGCGTTCCGGCGAGCCAAGTCCCCAGCGGGGCTCCGTAGCCGCGGCTTCACGATTCTATCGCTACTGAGTCCGTCAAGTTCAGCAAAATCGATCATGGGGTCCGGCCGAGCCATCCCCTCGGAGCCGCTGTCCCTCGCTTGCCCAAAAGTGTAGCGCTGGCGAGCGACGGCGGGGTGGCCGTCCCATCATCGACCGGTGCTTGCTCGGTGCGGCACGGTCATGCACGCGGCAATTCAGTAACAGTTCGAGACTCGCGGCGTGCCACAAAAATCTTGATCTGATCGATACGATACGCGGTTCGCTCCCCAAAATTACCTCGCACATAATCGCTCTGCGGCGGCAAGCGGTGCATCGTCGTGAGATCATCGTTCGATGCAACATCAAGGGGAAAAGAACATGCACCGTCCTACAGTTCTCGAAGCAGCCGCGATCGGAGGCCTTGGGGCAGCACCGTCGGCTTCCGCAGCCGCCACCGAATCGGGTTCGCGTCAATCCTTACGTGGACGGCGTCGACCTCATTACGTCAGTGCGAGCGATGGCACCAAGTTATTTGTGCAAGACTGGGGATCCGGACGTTCGATTGTTCTGTTGTCACCGTGGACCCTCAATTCTGACATTTGGGGAACTCACATCGCCGCGCTTACAGCGCGGGGCTTTCGCTGCGTAGCTCCAGATCGTCGTGGTCATGGCCGCTCGGAGGTCCCCACGGGCGGCTACGATCTGGACACGCTTGCTGATGACGTTGCCTCAGCGATCGAGCAACTGGATTTGCAACAGGTCATCTTGGTCGCGTATTCGATGGGAGCGAGCGAGGCCGTCAAGTACTTGGAACGCCACGGCTCCTCTCGAATTTCTCGGTTAGTCCTCTGTGCGCCCGGAACGCCATTCTTGCTCAAGACCGAAGACAACCCGGACGGGATTCCTCCAGCGGCCGCAGAAGCGCAGGTCAAGGCGATCGCTCACGATTTCCCCAAATGGATTGCAGACAACGAAGCGCCTTTTTTCACACCGGACACAATCACGGAAACGCGATCGTGGATCAAATCAATGATGATGAGCGTGCCGCTTCCAATTGTGCTCGCTACGTTGATTGCTCCCGATCTTCGCTCCGCAGTTGGCAAGATAAATCTGCCAACCCTGATCGTCCAGGGAGACAATGACGCCAGCAATCCGTTGCCAATTACAGGCGCGAAGACCGCTCGCCTCATAGCAAATTGCAGATTGGTGGTGGTCGAAGGTGCTCCACACGCGCTCGTACTAACTCATCGCGAGCGCTTTCTCAGCGAGCTCCTCGGATTCATAGGATCGTAGTCATAGGAGCGAGGGCACCTTTGCAGGAGCCAGTCCTTCCAGCTCGACCGGCTCTCCCGGTTGGCCAGCTCAACCGCAAGCAGTTGGCGCCGGCCTTCTCGGTCGACGCCGATCGCGATCATCACCGCCTGGCTGGCAATGATTCCATCCTCGCGCACCCGTTCATAGCGGGCGGGCGAGCGGAGGCTATCTACTTCCCGTCCACAGAGATATTTTGACAAGGTGCTTGTCGGGCATCACGGATCAAATGGATAATTCGATTGTTCGAGATTGATTCCTCCTCGGGAAACTAAGACCCTCGAACAAAGGCCCCCAAGTTGGGGGCCTTTACTCTTTAAACGGCGTCCTTTGCGGCTTTAACGGGCCTTGCCCGCACGATCTTGCGTGCCGGCTTGGCCTTGAACATCATTTCCTCGCCCGTGAACGGGTTGGTGCCCTTCCTCGCCTTGGTCGCTGGTTTCTTGACCACCACGAACTTGGCGAAGCCGGGTACCAGAAATACCCCGGCTTTTTTCAGTTCCTTGTGGCCTACGTCGGTCAGCGTATCCATGACGTTCTTCACGTCGCGCTTGGAAAGCTCAGTGGCGGTCGCAATTTTTTCAACCAACTGCGACTTGGACATTTGGGTAGCCATCGTGTCTCCTCTGATTCGTACCGAGGCGATATTAGACCGCCCAGCGAGCATCTGGGGCCATTCTGCACAGATTTGTTGGCATTTCGAGGCTGCCCACGACGAATTACGCAGCGCCTTGCGCTGCACCGCGCCCGGGACACGGGAGCCTCTTCTACGGATACGGCTGCTACCGCCGATAGAACGGCGCCCTGACGGGTGGTTTGCACATGCCCGGCATGCGCAAATTGCCCGTCGTGTTAATCTGTCGCAGATCGGAGCTATTGTCCGATACCCCAAATCAGCACCATCATCGCCGCCATCCCGCCTCACTACAGAGGGGCGTATCGCGATCGTCACGGACGTTGGGTGCGGGATGCGGTGGACGCGATAGCGTCGTGCGCGCCAATGGCAGTTGCGGGGCGGATCCATATGGATTTCCGTGAGCGATCAGCCGGCGCGTAGACGAACGGCGCTAATGCGGACGGCAAAACCGTGTGGTCCTGGCATCCGTTGCTGATGTCAAGTTTGCGGAGGCGCGTCGGCCCAACCGGGCTTCGACAAACCTTTAATCCGCAGATGACGGTGACAAGACGAATTCGTCGCCGAGGAGAGCGCGCTATAAGCCGTTAAAACCATTGCGCAGGGAAGGCCGGACTGTTTCGGTGACCTGTGGCGACGACGCTCGTGCGCTTTTTTGTTTGCGTGCGAGGCTGCGGGTGCATCGCGCACCCGGCTTTCCCTGCGCCCTCTTATTTTCGAGGGTAGTTTCCTGCAACAACTCGGGCGTGATCCGCGCCGCGGGAATGCGCAAGTGTGGCAGCAGTTCGCCGCGGACCAGGTCCCTATCCCTTATGGTGGCGAGGAGCGCAGGATGAGGTGTGTCTCGCCCGGCGGAATATTTCGCCGCTTGCCAACTTCTCCCTGACGGGCCAGAAAAAAGCCGGGGATGAGATACTCCGGCGGAGAACGATTTGACCATCAAGGGCAAGGCCTACATTGCCGGGATTTACGAGCATCCGACCCGGCACGCACCCGATAAATCCACCGCACAATTGCACGCCGAAGTCGCCAAGGGCGCGATCGAGGACGCAGGCCTCACCAAGGCGGATATCGACGGCTATTTCTGCGCCGGCGACGCCCCGGGCGGCGCCTGGCCGATGGTTGATTATCTCGGCCTCAAAGTGCGCCACATCGATTCCACTGACACCGGCGGCTGTTCGTATCTGATCCATCTCGGCCACGCGGCGGAAGCGATCGCGGCCGGCAAATGCTCCATCGCCTTGATCACGCTGGCGGGCAAGCCCCGCACCGGGCCGATGCCGCCGCGCGCCGCCGGCGCCGAGGCCGATTTCGAGGCCGCTTACGGCGCTACCACCCATAATGCCTATGGCATGTGTGCCATGCGCCATATGCACGACTACGGCACAACCAGCGAGCAGCTCGCCTGGATCAAGGTCGCGGCCTCCCATCACGCCCAATACAATCCGCACGCGATGCTGAAGGAGGTCGTCACCGTCGAGGACGTGCTCAATTCGCCGATGATTTCCGATCCGCTGCATCGGATGGATTGCTGCGTCGTCACCGACGGCGGCGGCGCGCTGGTCGTGACCACGCCCGAGATCGCGAAAAGCCTGAACAAGCCGCTGGTGCGATTGATCGGGCAGGGCGAAGCAATGAAGGGGCCGCGCGGCGGCAAGGATCTCGATCTCACTTACTCCGCCGGCGTCTGGTCGGGCCCGCGCGCGTTTGAAGAGGCCGGCGTCACGCCCAAGGACATCAAATACGCCTCGATCTATGACAGCTTCACCATCACGGTCTTGATGCAAATCGAAGACCTCGGCTTCTGCAAGAAGGGCGAGGGTGGCAAGTTCGTCGCCGACGGCAATCTGATTTCCGGCGTCGGCAAATTGCCGTTCAACACCGACGGCGGCGGGCTCTGCAGCAATCATCCGGTCAACCGCGGCGGCATGACCAAGATCATCGAAGCCGTGCGGCAGTTGCGCGGGCAAGCGCATCCGAAGGTGCAGGTGAAGAACTGCGATCTCACGGTCGCCCACGGCACCGGCGGATTGTTGGGCGTGCGCCATGCCGCCTCAACCTGCATTCTGGAGCGCGTGTGATGAGTGAGGCAAGAAAATATCCGGCGCCGCTAACGAACCCGGAGACGAAGCCGTTCTGGGATGCGGCAACCCAAGGCAAGTTCATGATCAAGCGCTGCACCGCATGCGGCGAGCCGCATTACTTTCCGCGCTCGATCTGCCCGTTCTGTTTCTCCGACAAGACGGTGTGGGAGGAAGCTTCCGGCGAGGCTTTGATCTATACTTTCAGCCTGATGCGGAAATCGCCGAGCGGGCCGTACGCGATCGCCTACGTTACCTTGAGGGAAGGTCCCTCGCTGCAAACCAACATCGTCGACTGCGACATCGATAGTTTGAAGATTGGCCAGAAGGTGAAAGTGGTATTCAAGCCGACCGACGGCGCGCCGCTGCCATTCTTTACGCCGGTGTAGGCAGTGGCGCCGCTGCGCGCCATCTAGAGGTGGTCATCCCCGCGCAGGCGGGGATCCAGTAAACGCCGGTGATTACTGGACGCCCGCTTTCGCGGGGGTGACGAGGGCAAGAGGGAAGCACTCAAAATGCCGATCAACTACGACGAGCTGATGGCGCTGAAGAACCTCGGCCAGAAATACGCCTACAGCGACCGCGAAGTCATGCTCTATGCCTATGGCATCGGCTTGGGCGCCGATCCCTTGGACGAGAAGGAGCTCGCCTTTGTCAACGAGGCCTGCGCCACGCCGCGCGCGCTGAAGGTGGTGCCGACCTTTGCGTCCGTCGCAGCCTGGGGCGCAGGGCCGGGCGAGATGAACCTCAACCGCGTCATGGTGGTCGACGGCGAGCGTGAGATTACCTTCCACAAGCCGTTTGCCACCGCCGCCCACATCACCGCCGACTCCACCGTGCTCGCGGTGTTCGACAAGGGCAAGGACAAGGGTGCGGTGATCCGGCACCAGACGGTCCTGAAAGATGCCGATGGGGAGAAGCTGGCGACGCTGGTGGCCTCGCGCTTCGCGCGCGGCGACGGAGGCTTTGGCGGGACATCCGAAGGCCAGCCCGAGCCGCACCAGGTGCCGACCCGCAGCCCCGACATGTCAGTCGATATCTCTACTCGGCCGGATCAGGCGCTGGTCTACCGGCTCTGCGGCGATCGCAATCCGCTGCACTCCGACCCCGAATTCGCCAAGCGTGCCGGCTTTCCAAGGCCGATCCTGCACGGCATGTGCACCTACGGCATCACCTGCCGCGGCGTGTTGCAGACCTACGCGGATTACGATCCCAGCGCCTTCAGGCAGCACGTCGCGCGGTTTTCCTCGCCGGTCTACCCCGGCGAGACCGTGACAATGGAATTGTGGAAGGACGGCAATGTGATTTCGTTTGAAGCCAAGGTGAAGGCGCGGGGTGTCACCGTGATCAAGAGCGGCAAGACGGTGCTGGGATAATACCACCGTCATTCCGGGCGCGAAGCGAACTATGATGTGCAATTGCACACCTGAGAATCTCGAGATTCCGGGTCTGGTGCTGGCGCACCATCCCGGAATGACGGCAACTAGAACAGGAGAAACGTCATGGGATTACTTGACGGCAAGGTTGCGCTGATCACCGGCGCGGGTGGCGGTCTCGGCGAAGCCTACGCAAAGCTGTTTGCGCGCGAGGGCGCTGCCGTCGTGGTCAATGACCTGGGCGGCCCCCGCGACGGTTCCGGCGCCGACAAGTCGATGGCGCAAAAGGTCGTCGATGCGATTCTGGCGGACGGCGGCCGGGCGGTCGCCAACGGCGCCGATATCTCGACCATAGCCGGCGGGCAGTCGGTGTTCGACGACGCCATCAAGAACTTTGGCCGCGCCGATATCCTTGTCAACAACGCCGGCATCCTGCTCGACCAGACTTTCGCCAAGGCAAAGGAGGCCGACTGGGACAAGGTGATCCAGGTGCATCTCAAAGGCACGTTCTGCTGCACCCAGCCCGTGTTCAGGTGGATGCGCGACAATAGCGGCGGCGTCATCGTCAACACCTCCTCGACATCAGGCCTGATCGGCAATTTCGGCCAGACCAATTACGGTGCTGCCAAGGGCGGTATCTGGGGCTTGTCCAACGTGCTCGCGATCGAGGGCCGCAAGTACAACATCCGGATCTGGACGCTGGCGCCGGGCGCGCTGACCCGCATGACCGCAGACCTGCCCCGCTATAAGGAAAACCCCGGCGCCGCCTTGGGGCCGGGCGGCATCGCGCCGGCCGTGCTATACATGGTCAGCGATTTGTCGGGCGATCAAACCGGCAAGGTGCTCGGCGTCTCCGGCCCGCGCGGCGTGCGCGAGATGCGGATGATGGAAATGGAAGGCTGGAAGCCGCCGCACACGGGATGGAAGGCGCAAGATATCGTCGCTCACGCCAAGGATATCTTCTTCTCAGAAGAACAGATCAAGATGGGCGCGCGGCGGTTTTAGAGTAAGCGTCATTCCGGGATGGTCCGAAGGACCAGGCCCGGAATCTCGAGATTCCGGGTTCGATGCTGCGCATCGCCCCGGAATGACAAAAGAGGATAGAAGCACAAATGACAAAACTCACCGCCAATGCCGCAGGCACCTTTGCGATCGCGCCGACGCCGTTCCACGACGACGGCCGTATCGACGAGAAATCGATCGACCGGCTGACCGATTTCTACGCCGAGGTTGGCTGCGACGGCGTCACAGTGCTGGGCATTTTGGGCGAAGCGCCAAAGCTCGATGCCGCAGAGGCGGAACAAGTGGCGATCCGCTTCGTCAAGCGCGCCAAGGATATGCAGATCATCGTCGGCGTCTCGGCGCCGGGCTTTGCCTCGATGCGCTCCCTGGCGAAGGCTTCGATGGATGCGGGCGCTGCCGGCGTGATGATCGCGCCGCCGCCGCATTTGCGCACCGACGATCAAATCACCGGCTATTTCAAGCAGGCGCAGGAGGCGATCGGCGATATTCCCTGGGTGCTGCAGGATTATCCGCTGACCTTGGCGGTCGTGTTCACGCCACAGGTCATCCGCAAGATCGTGATGGATAGTCCGTCCTGCGTGATGCTCAAGCACGAGGACTGGCCGGGACTGGAGAAGATTTCAGCGCTGCGCGCCTTCCAGAAGGACGGTTCGCTGCGGCCGCTCTCGATCCTGACCGGCAATGGCGGGCTGTTCCTCGATTTCGAGATGGAGCGCGGCGCCGATGGCGCGATGACCGGCTACGCTTTCCCGGAGCTGCTGATCGACGTGGTGAGTTTGTCGAAGCAAGGCAAACGCGATGCGGCGCACGATTTGTTCGACGCGCATCTGCCGCTGATCCGCTACGAGCAGCAGCCGGGGGCAGGGCTGGCGGTGCGCAAATATGTGCTGCAAAAGCGCGGCGCGATCGCCTCCAGCGCGCAGCGCAAGCCCGGCGCCGGCATCACCGCGATGGCCAAGGCAGAAGTGGATTATTTGCTGTCGCGGGTGGCGCGGGTCGACCGCCGCGCCAACCTGCAGCCGCAATCCAGTGCCGCGGGCTGATCCAATGGCCGAGATCGTCGCGCCGCGTCCTGCGTCGACCATCCTGCTGCTGCGCGACGGCGCTGCTGGTGAGATCGAAGTCTTCATGATGGTCCGCCATTATGAAATCGATTTCAATTCCGGCGCGCTGGTGTTTCCCGGTGGCAGCGTCGACAAGGGCGACAAGGAGATCATCGCCGATCCCGCGCTCTATTCAGGCGGCGAGGGGCTCGATGAGGTCACCCTAAGCTTCCGCATCGCCGCCATCCGCGAGACCTTTGAGGAAAGCGGCATCCTCTTGGCGCGACCGAAGGGATCGAAGGCTTTGGTTGACGCGAAACGCGCCAAACAGATCGAGGCGGCGCATCGCGCCTCGCTCTGTGAGGGCAAGACGACGTTTCTCAAGGTGCTGATCGACAACGGCCTCCTGCTCGCGCTCGACGAGCTCGTGCCCTATGCGCACTGGATCACGCCGGAGGGCATGCCAAAACGGTTCGACACCTGGTTCTTCCTTGCCGCAGCGCCTCCGGAGCAGCTCGGCGCCCATGACGGCAAGGAGGCCACCGACTCGATCTGGGTCTCGCCGCGCGAGGCAATGGAGGGCGGCAACAGCGGGCGGTTCAAATTGCCGTTCCCGACCACGCGCAACCTGATCAAGCTCGGCAAGCAGGCAAGCGTAAGGGCCGCGATCGAGGACGCCAGGGGCAAGACCATCGTGACCGTGATGCCGGTCATGACCAGGCTCAATGGCGGCCGGCAGCTCCGCATTCCCCGCGAGGCCGGCTATGACGGCGACGTCTTTGAAGTCGGCGCGCTCGGCTAGCACACTTCGATGTATAGTGAAGTATCGCGATCGCCCCGCCATATAGATTCCGCCTCGATTGCCACTGCTGGCGCTGCTCGGCCTCGCCGTCTTCTCAGCCGAGTTCGCCTTCGTGCTCTACTCCCGGCGCGCAGGTGCGGAAGCACCGGAAATCCGCCGTTTCCGGGGCTGAAAGCTGGCCGGATTGCCTTGACCGCGTGTTCCCCCTGACACGGAATACATCGTATATTGCGGCTTTGAAGGCGGTCCCATTAACCATGCCACCTGCGCTCGCGGCGATTTTGCAACGAATTCGATCGTTACCGCTTTCGATCGGCCGGCTGACCTTTGGCAGTTTCCTGCTGTTGCTTGCCGTCATCACCGCAACCAGCGTGGCGAGCGTGATCGCCATCCGCCACATCGGTTCGACCTTTGCCGAGCTGCAACGACTGCAGGATGTCGGCGATCTTGCCGAGCAGATCGACCGCCGCATGAACGAATTGCGGCTGGCGGCGCGCGATTTCGTCGTCGATCCGGCCGACCATTCCGATCGTGTCGGGCAGGCGGTTTCCGAATTGAGCGCGCTCCTGAAGAAGACGCGACTGGAGCTCGCGCCCGAGCAGCAGAAAATGCTCGATGGCGTGACCGAGCGGCTGTCAACCTACCGCAGCGGCATCGAGCGTATCTCGGCGTTGATCAGCCGCCGCGCCGAGCTGATTGCCGGGCTGCCGGCGCTACGCGCGCAATTCGACCAGGCCGTGGCCGATGGTTCCGATCCGGTGCTGGCCTCGACGCTGTCGCAGACGCAGAGCCGCATCGCAACAGCGCTGCTGGCGCATGACCCGTCCGCTGCCGAGCAAGCGGCCGAGAGCATGCGTGCGGTGACGATCCCGGACGACAAGCTCCGCGTGGCGGTCAACGACTACGGCGAGCGGATTGTTGCTATATCGGTCCGGGAACGACAGATCGCCGACATTGACCGGGAGGTGCTGGGCACAGAGGGTCGCCTGATCCAGCGCGTCACGGAGCTCTTGCGCGAGGTCAGCACGCACCGCGGCCGCATTCTCGCCCACGACTTTGCGCGCACCCTAACAGACGCTACGTGGCAGAGCATCGTGCTCGGAACGATCGGCGTCCTGATCGGAATTATGGCGGCGCTGGTCGTGGTCAGCCTTACGGTGCGGCCGCTGGCCGCAATCGCGAGTTCGATTCGGGCGCTCGCCGCGGGCGAAAAGGACGCCTCGATCCCCAGCACCGATGTCAACAGCGAGATCGGCGACATCGCGCGCGCCGCTGAAGTGTTCCGGCGCACCCTGGTCTACGCCGATGCCGCGCGCGAAGCGGCGGTGCGCGCGCTCGCCGAGCAGCGGCTCGCCGAAGAGAGCTACCGCAAACTGTTCGAGGCTTCCATCGACGGCATCTATGTGACGACGCCTGCCGGCGCGCTGCTCAACGCCAATCCGGCACTGGCGCGGATCATGGGCTACGACACGCCGGACGCCTTGATCAACGGCACCAGCAACGTCGCGAGCACGGTCTATGTGCATCCGGCGGCGCGCGAACAATACCAGTTTCTGATGCAGCGCGACGGCATGGTGCGCGAATTCGAATATCAGGTGCGCCGGCGCGACGGCGGCATCCTCTGGCTCTCCGACAGCGCCACGGCGGTGCGTGACGAGAGAGGCGAGGTGATCCGCTACGAGGGCACGGTGCGCGACATTACCGACCAGAAGCGCGCCGAGGACGCGATCGCCGAGGGCCGCCGGATGCTGCAGATGGTGATCGATACCGTGCCCGCGGTGATCAATGTCAAGAACCGGGACCTTCGCTACGTCCTGATGAACCGCTACATGGCCGGCATTTTCGGGATCGAGCCGTCCGACGCCATCGGCCGCACCACGAGCGATCTGATGTCACGCTACGGCGCGCGGAAGACCGACGAGAACGACAAGCAGGTGCTGAAGGCGCGCAGAGGGCTTGGCTTCTATGAGGAGGAATACAAGGATTCCTCCGGCAACATGCGGCAATGGCTGGTCAACAAGCTGCCACTGCTGGATGCCGACGGCGAGATCGAGAATATCGTCACGGTCGCGCTCGACATCGGCGAGCGCAAGCGGGGCGAACTGGAGATGCGCAAAGCCAAGGACGCCGCCGAGACGGCGCTGCCTCCGCGCTGGAACGCAAGACGGCGTTATTCACCGATGAAGTCGCGCGCGGAGATCTCAGGCGATCGAGCCTCAATGAATTCCTGGACACCTGCCGCAATGCATCATCGCAGCTCGTGGCGAACCTCAATCGCGCGGCCGAACTGATCACCTCGTTCAAGCAGGTCGCAGCCGACCGCAACTATTCCGACCAACGCGCCTTCGACCTTGCCGACCTCACCGAGCAGGTGGCGTTGTCCCTGCGGCCGGGCTTGCGGAAACACAATCTGACGCTGAACGTCGATTGCCAGCCCAATCTCCTGATGAACAGCTATCCCGGTCCCTACGGGCAGGTGCTGACCAATCTGTTCCTCAATTCGGTGGCACACGCTTTCCCCGACGGCAGAGCCGGAACGATCGACATCCAGGCGCGGGAATCCGGCAAGGACAATGTCGAGATCATTTTTTCCGATAATGGCTGCGGCATGAGCCTCGACGTTCGGCGCCGCGCCTTCGATCCGTTCTTCACCACGCGCCGGGATCAGGGCGGCACCGGACTCGGGCTGCACATCGTCTATAATATCGTGACCAACCGCCTCGGCGGCCGGCTCGACCTCGATTCGGAGCCCGGCGCTGGCACGCGAATCCAGATCATCCTGCCGCGCGTCGCGCCGCTGGAACAAGCGGCGGAGTAGCTTGGCAAGTTAGTCGATGTCGGCGAGCCTGCGCAGCGTCGCGCCAAAAATCTGGCTGGCCTTGCCGACCAGCGCCGTTCCGCTCATGGTCGCGCGCGTCCCAGTGAAGGTCCCGGACACGCCGATGCCGACCGGGCTCGGACCGCCGAACAAAGGATTGGCATCCGGGCTTGAGGTGTGACGTTGGACCAGAACCTCGCCCTTAAAGGTGTCGTCCTTTACGGTGTAGGTGCCGGTGTAAAACAGATAGGCATCGCCGCCCAGGATTTTGCCGTCGCGGAACATGATCACTCCGCTGCCCTTGCCGACGCGCCCATCCTGCAAGGTGACGTGAATTGAATACAGACCGTTTTTCATGGCGTCCCGCCGCCCATCTCCGTAGCCCTACGGAAAGCCGGCAAACCTCTTATGCCAAAGCGCGGGCGGCAACGTCAACGCGACAGTTGCCCGCGAATCACCGCGTCAATGCTAAAGTGCGCAGTATCGCCTCCGCTGTGTGACGCCGAGATGACGGGTGGTACCCGCCCGGGATGGGAAGTTGGCCCGCGAAATGCATGGCCGTTGTTGCACTTGCTGGGGGAGTGCTTGGAGCAAGAAAACCGTGAGCGACTGGATCGATTACGGCGGCTATGCGCCGCATCTTTGCAGTAACGCGTATGAAAGGAAAACTTCAGGGAACCCGACACGTTGGAAGGCGCCGTTGCAAACTGGTTGTGCGGTCCTGCTATTAGCCTTGGTCTCCCATTTTGGGCAAGCCCGCGATCTCGACGGACGTTATGCCAAGGCCAACCCTGAATTGAAGGCCTGGTTCGACGGCTTGCGAAGCGGCAAAGGCCCTTGCTGCTCGGACGCCGATGGCACCGCGGTCAGCGACGTCGATTGGGAATCCGCGGCCGGACATTATCGTGTCAGGCTGGATGGCCAATGGGTCGATGTTCCTGACGAGGCTGTCATCACCGAACCAAATCGCGTCGGCCGCACCATGGTGTGGCCGATCCGCGGTTATCTCGGGGTGACTATCCGCTGCTTCATGCCAGGCAGCATGACCTAGCGAGGCGGACGCTGCCGTCGTGCTCATGCGTATTTCTGGTCGCGCTCCAAAAGCTCGATCGAGATCCCTTGCGGCCCGCGGATGAAGCAGATACGCACGCCGGGCCTGATCGTCGTCGGCTCCCTCGTGAACTCGACGCCCTTGGCCTTGATCTCGGCGGCGACCGCATCGATGTCCTTTACGGTCAGCCCGAAATGATCGAGCCCCTGATACGGCGTCGCCGGCGGGGTGTGGACGCCATCGCCAGGCGTGACCGGCGCGATGAACACATTGGCGCCGCCCAGCTTGACGTCGATTCGCCCGGGGGCGCGGATGATGACGCCACCGAGAATGTTCTCGAGCCAGGCCGCGGTCGCCTCCGGATCGGGGCTGCGCAGGTGAACGTGATCCCAAGTGACAAGCGGCATCGTTGGTCTCCTCTCTTTTTTTGGACGCCGCCCTGTCGCGGCGCCGGGCACTGGCTGCGGCTGGTGGCTGCGCCAGATCGATTCTAGTGGCGGCGCTCTCGCATGGCCATCCCCTCAATGGCAATCGCATCCCCGCCATCAGAAAATTGCCGCGTTCCGATGCAACCATTTCAGGCTCGGCAGAGTTACCGGGCGTGGCGGACCCTACAGCGGCGATCGTCAAGCAAGCCGTACGGCGCTCCGCCCGTACGGCTTTTCTCTGTGCGGCGCAGCAGGCATGACCGACGCGCCACGGGCTTGAGGACATGGCTATGACTGTGGATGCGAGGTCGTGGTTCGCGAAAATCCGGAGCTATCGCCAGACCGACTTGTCAACGCAGGCGGCCGTACTGCTGCCGGTTGTGACGATCGCCGGGTTGACCGTCTGGACCGTGCTTTCGGGCGCGACGAGCGCCAACAGTTTGTCGGTGAGCCAATCCGTGTCGTCGCCGGCGTCGACGATTGCCGTCACCGAAAAGACGTCACTGCTCGATGCCGTGTCGCCACCCACGCAAGATCCGGCGATGCCCCCACAGGCTACTGCGCCTGCAGATCAGGCAACGGCGCCCGCCGCATCGCCGCTTGAGGAAGCGTCACCTCTCGACGGGCTGAAGATCTCGTCGCAATCCTGGCGCAGGGGCGGGCTCGGTTCGAAAGCGCTTGTCACCTTCACGCTCCGCAACAACAACGATTACGCGGTCAAGGATATAGAGATCGCCTGCGCCTTCAACCGCAGGGACGGCACCCATTTGACCGACCGCACGCGCCTGATCCCCGACACCGTCAACATGAAGAGCCGGAAGACCTTCGCCCGCATGCATGTCGGTTACGTGAATATCAATGCAAGTCAGGCAAGATGTTCGCTGGTGGCCGCCAACCGCCTCTAGGCGCGATCCCGGAAGCTTGCCCTCGGGCTGCGATCCGAGCGATGGCACCGGTTTTGGGTCAGACCAAGCCGAACGAGGTGTTCGACACCGGGACTGGCTCTGCCATCAGCCGGTAGCGAAAAAGTTATCGCCCCGTTGAACCGGATGGGTGGCATCAGGAACCAATCGTAATATCTCCAGTTGAGTGGTGGACGGTCCGCGCCCGCGCGCGGATGGAGCAGTGCTTAGATGCCCGTGTTGCGTTATTTTCTGTTCGTCGGTGGAGCATTGCTCGCGCTGCTGCTGGTAGCCAATGGGCTGCTGCCGGAGGTGCCCGCGACGGACAGCGTGGTGTCCAGCATTGATCCTCCGGTCATCAGGATTCATTCCGATCGGAAGTGGCCGGAGCGGGTGGTATTTGACACCAGCCAGCCCACGATCGCGCCCTTGACGGTTGCAAAGGCGAGTGAGCCTATCGCCGCAGCAGCCGTTGCCGTAGCGTCCCCGGCGGTTACCGTAGCTTCGCCGAAGGCGCGCGTGCGCGAGGCCTTTGCCCAATTGCCGCTGTCTGAGCAGATACCGCCGGTCGATGCCAGGAAGCTGGCAGCCAAACCGCCCAAGCGCAAACTAGCGAAGACACGTCCTGTGCAACAGCCGATGCCGCCGGCTTGGCAGCAGCCAACGATGCTGGTCGCCCAGCAGCCGCATTTCGGGCTGTTCGGCAATACTTGGTGAGCTGCCGCTTGGCAGCCATAGATGCCGTTGAGCGTCAGGGCTGCGATTAGCAGCACGCGAGGCTTGGAGTGAAATCTTCCGGCTTTCCTTGAGGTGGACTTCCGTAATTTCACGGATTATCGCACTGCGAAATCCACAACCTTGAAGGACAGGCGCCATAATCAAACCACGATTGACCGACGCCATGACCGGGCGTTCGTTGGACGGCTTTGGGGTGGGCACACGCGTGGTTAGGGGCCGACTATGACGACATTCCAGGCTATCATGTTCGGTGTAATGCTGGCGCTGACGCCAAGCTTAGTTGCGCTGGCCGTTTTTCTTTACCGTGAATGGATCGTAACGCGGGACGAATGCGCGGGCCGCCTAGAGTTTCATGACTAGCCAACCGATCTTGTTGGCGAAATCGTTTTGTCGCGGGCTTTCACGCGTTCACGCCCAGATTTGAACCGACGCGCTCGCGCGGCGTGACGGAGAATTGCGGCTGTCCATCACTCGGATCGAGTTGTTCGGGTTTTGAAACGACGCAGCGCTTGCCCTATCGCCTTGGCAGCCGCGGCAGGTGCTCGTGATTGGCCTTCAGCAATTTGTCACGCTCTTTCCCACACGCCGTCTTGGCGTAGGCGTTGTTGCCATGGCGGCGATCGCCGGCGAATTGCGCGCCGCGCGTGCTCATGCCACGCCAAGCAAAACCGTGGCCGCGCGCGCCGGCAAGCAACGCAGCGGAAATAGGGGACACCGTCACGGCGTCCATCGCGATCGTCGGCGATCGCGTCGCGTCCAACATTCCTGGCCGATTTCGCCGTAAGACCATTTCGAAAACGATTGCAGCGCTGAGGGCGAAATCAGGTCAGGTCGATCGAGTCTTGCGCGCGACCGGGGCGGGGGAGATTAAGAAAGAATTTACCATAATTCGTCAGGCTGAGATCAGGACCGACGCGTAGCGAGTTGATCGGCCAACTCTACATGCGTCGAGGAAATGATCTTGGGCAAAGCGGTTTCGAAACTAGTGCTGAAGCACGCTGGAAGATGCCTGATTTTATCAGTTTCCGCGGTACTCATGTCATCCGGCGGAAGCGCCGCGGATCTTCGCCTTCCAATCGATCCTATCGTGGCGCGACCCGCGGCAACGCCGCAGCCTAAGAGCCGCTGGCAACTCTTTCAGGAGTTCTTGCAGTGGAGAAGGCAGCAGTCTCGTTAGACTGCGTATGTGAGCGCGCCTTCGCAAGTGGCATGGATGACGCGGGCCACTTACTTTCCTCATCGGCCCCGATCAAACGCGCTTGCACGCTCCGGTCGCGGACTTGGCTGGCTCCTCCGAAAGCCATTTTTCAATTTCCGATGGGCAAACGATTCGCTTTGGCACAACAGGATTTAGTGTTCCCGCAGTAACTTCGGCGCCCGCCGCAATCTTGACTGCAGCAAACTGTTTGGCCTCGGATTCGCTGGCAAAGGTTCGGGAGTGGCGGGAGTAATAGTATCCGGTCTTTTCTTGGTGCGGAACGCAAATTGAGACGTACCAAATATTCGGGATTTTCCTGATCACGATGGCTGTGGGCCCCTGCCGATGCTGGTCGTGATGTTTGTCGCAGCAGTTCGACGGCCGGTTCATTTTTGTCCGGAACGGACCCGGTACAACAATGGCGCGCTACGGCCGATCAAGATGGGCGCTATGGCTTCGCTGCGGCGCTATGAAGCTGCGCTTGCCGGCCTTCGCTATATCGACCATGCCTTTGTTCCCGTTTTGGGCTAAGTTGAACCGTGTCATCGCTCGAAACGTGCTCGTCAGCTTCTCGGGCAAGCACCCGGAAGCAAAGGTCTCGCTCGAAGGCTGGCACACGATCATGGAAGCCGCGCAATGGAGATCAACCGATGAGGTCCAGAAGGCGGCTCCGAAGGCCAAGGTGCTGAACCGCGAGCGTCGCAGGAGGAAACTGTCGCCTGGTGGACGCCTTCGATTTTCGTCGGCAGATTGCTTTTGACTTGCGGCCGCATCTGCTTCTATCGGCAGAAGATCAATCTCAGCCAGGTGTTCGCCGGCCAGACCGTCGGTATCAAGCAAACCGACGAGCGGATTTGGCTCGTCAGCTTTATCGATTACGATCTCGGATACTTCGACGACGAGACTTGCAGGCTCGAACCCCTTGCAAATCGCTTCGGATCAAAAGTGTTGCCCATGTCTTCGGTATAATCCGTAACCCATGTGTCCGGTACGGACCGTACCGAAATGGCGCGCTCGGAGAGATTCGAACTCCCGACCCTCGGAATCGAAATCCGATGCTCTATCCAGCTGAGCTACGAGCGCCTAAGTATTTCGAAAGGGTTGGCACCCCAACTTTCCCGCCTCCTTGTTGGCTCTGGTTGCAGCAGCTGCGAACCAACTCGTCAGGCCGACCAATTCGCATTTAGCGGCCTGCTTTTCAAGCCTGTCGAGGCGGCCCTTCAGGCGGAGCGCGTTCACAGCCTATTCAGCTTGGGCGCCTGAAAATCCGCTCAATCGGAGGCAGCCTATGAGACTTCTATGGAGCGCCCTCGTCGCGGTAGGCCCGTTCGTCTGTGCGGTCGCGGCTCATGCGCAATCCACCACATCCACTGCGGCGGCGCCGGTCAATCCCGCCGCTGCCGCGCCGGTTCCGAGCGGTAAACGGTTTGCCTGTCAAACCGCTTCGCAGGGATTGAAAGGCCAGGAGCAAAAGGACCAAATGCAGCTTTGCATGGCGCAGGCCCGCCTCGACTGCCTCAAGCAGGCGATCGATCAAAAGATCGTCGGTCCGCAAAGGAAGGACTTTGTGAAAAGCTGCCTACAAGAATAGCTGCACGGGATGCGGCGATCTCCGCCGTCTGTCTTTCAGCACGAAACAGTTCGCGCATGTCTTAGAAGCAGGGATGCCGCTGGTGGTCCTGGCCGATATAGGTCGCAGAGCCCTGGTAGCAGTGGTTGGTCGAGGGGCCGTCGTAGTAGGCGAACGTGCCGGCCTCAACGCCGGGTCCGTAATTGTGGAGATAACTAATCGGGTAGGGCAGCCCATAATTATAATCCCGATAGGCATGGTGGCGATGATGGTGCCTGGCCTGCGCGAGCGTGGGCGCGATCATAATTGCCGACAAAACGACGGCGGCTGCGAAAAGCTTTATTCTGATCATCTCGTTTCTCCGACAATCCCACCAAGCGATGGACATTGTAGGTCAATTCGGCGCTTAAGCTAGCGCGAAGCATCGGACAGGAGTGCCGAAAAACCCCTCATCCTGCCCATTTTTGGCCTTTTGTGGATGCTTAACAAATTTCCAACACAGTACGGCCAAAGTTCTGCGGTCGGCTCCAGTCACGGACCGGCCCCTCCGTCACAAAGGCTGCCCTCTCGACCGATCCATGCGCATCACGCCTCTCGCCATGCTGAGCCTTTGCTTTTTCGTCGGGACACCGGCGCGCGCCGATTTGCACATCACGCGCGATCACGGCGGCTATGTCGAGGAATACAAGGCCAAGTACAAGCGCATCCGCGATCACGGCGAGCGCGTCATCATCGACGGCATCTGCAATTCGGCCTGCACGCTGGTGTTCGGCATTGTGCCGATGAACAAGATCTGCGTGACACCGAAGGCTAGCCTTGGCTTCCATCAGGCCTATTACGACAAGGCGTTCACCTTTGGGATCAAGGTCACGAGCACCGAGGGCACCTCCGACCTGATGTCCTATTATCCGGGCGCGGTGAAGGACTGGATCCGCAGGAATGGCGGGCTCACCACCGAGATGAAGAAGATCAAGAACGGCGAAGATCTCTGGAAGATCGTCGATCCCTGTCCGGAAGAGTGGTGATTACGAACGCGCGCGGGGCACGCGCACCCGTTCGCGTTCGTGCCCTGGCACTTTTGATTCCGGATAGTTCGTGCCAAAACCTGAGCGCCGTCATTTTGGCTGCGGCACGATCCGGATATATGGTTTTGGCGATTTCCAGCCCTGCGGATAGATCGTCTTGGCCTCGTCGTCGCTGACGGAGCCGGCGATGATGACGTCTTCGCCCTGTTTCCAGTCGGCCGGCGTTGCGACGCGATGCTTTGCCGTCATCTGCAATGAATCGATCGAGCGCAGGATTTCCTGGAAATTGCGTCCCGTCGTCATGGGATAGACCATCACCAGCTTGATCTTCTTGTCCGGCCCGATGACGAAGACGTTGCGCACCGTCTGGTTATCGGCGGGCGTGCGCTTCAAGGGATCGCCGGAGGTGGAAGCCGGCAGCATGTCGTAAAGCTTCGAGACGTTGTAGTCGGTATCGCCGATCATCGGATAGTTCGGCGCGGCACCCTGCGTCTCCTTGATGTCTTCCGACCATTTCGAATGCCGGTCGACGGGATCGACGCTCAAGCCGATCAGCTTGACGCCGCGTTTGTCGAATTCCGGCTTGAGCTTGGCGAGCGCGCCGAGCTCGGTGGTGCAAACGGGTGTGAAATCCTTGGGATGCGAGAACAAAAGTGCCCAGCTATTGCCGATCCAGTCGTGGAATTTGATTTTACCTTCGGTGGTCTCGGCTTCGAAATCCGGGGCGACAGCGCCAATCTGAAGTGCCATGTCACGACCTCATCTTATTCAAGCTGCAGGGAAATTTGCCGCCGCTAATATAATCGGCCAAGGGCGCTAAGTTAACGGCTTGTAGGCAGAAGGGTAGATCATTCTACCAAACGCGGAACTCCTAGCACCTTCTTTTGACCCGTGCCTATGCGACGAAATAACCACAATCATCGCAAAAGCCGTCTTGGCGGTAAAATCCCCGATTGCCCCGATATCGCCTTTTATGGTCCTCATCACGCCGGTCCCGGTCCGCTGGTTCGCGAACCGATGCGGGAATAAATGCGACTAATCGGCAACCAACTAAGAAACTCGCGATCCGAACTTCGAATCGTTAACCGCTCGTTTACGCCCGCGTGGAAATGCTGGATCAGAACAAGAAACTGAGAAGTTGTAATATGTCTGCCTCTGCGAACAATGCCGCCGAAGCCAACGGCGTCCTCGAACCATCCTGCCGCGACACCGCAGCCTACGCGCTCACCATCGTGCGTGATGGCGTGATCACCGGCGAAGGCCCGACCACCAAGGGCCGTGTCCATTTTTCCCGCGCGCTCGATGCCCTCGACGCCGCCTGGTGCGCGCGCATCCTGACCGCGAGCGCGGTCGAGCATCAACCGGTCAGCCGCGCCGAAGCGGAAGCCCTGTTCGAGATCAACGAGGCCGCCACCGAGCGCAGCGACGATGGCCGTTTTGACGATCTGCTCGCCAAAGCCGTCGTGCATCACGCAGCCTCCGAGTCCGGCCTGCCGGTGCCGCCGCGCACGATCGCGCTGTCGCCCGAAACCGCGATCGAGAGCTGGGCGCCCACGCAAGCGGTCGGCGTCGATATCGAAGTGCTGGAGTGGATCGCGAGGCAAATGCGCGGCAAGCGGCGCGGCAACCGCACCCTGATGGCGCTGGTTGCGACCATCGTCGGCGCAGCCGCGCTGCCGCTGGCACAGCTGCCCAACGTGTTCGATATCGGGATGTAAGAAGTCCGCGCCTTGCGAGGATCAAGAGCGGCGGGGCTATTTCCCCGCCGCTTTTTGTCTGCCGCCTTCGACCTCGAGCCCGACCGTGCGGCCAGGAAATCCCGCCGCGTCAAAGTAGCGCTGCGAACCCACGCGCTGGAAGTTCAATATCGTGCGCAGGCCGTTGGCGGCCGGCTCGGATTTGACCGAGCCGGAAGTCGCGTTTGGCGTCGTGCCATTGGGCATCGCTTCCGTCATCGCGCGGCCGACGAGATTGCCCTTCGACTTTGGCGTCAGCCCCAGAACCTTCGCAGCGGTCATGCCGATGTCGGCGTTAGAGACCGGCAGCGCATCGGCATAGCCCGATTTGAAATCCGGCCCGATGGCCGCCATGAAATTCATGGTGTCGCCGCGGCCGAAACTGCCATGCATGCCCTGGCCCTGGCGCAGCACGGTGTCGGCGACCTCGACCGAGCAGTTGGTCGGCTCGTCGCATCCAGCTACATAGGAACGGAAATTGACCACGATCGACGGATTTGGCGTCACCGCTTTGCCCTTGAGCGCGATCTGCGACATCGCCAGCGCGCCAGGGAAGCGGCCGAGATTGTCGTCAACGAATAACCCGGAGACGTAATCCTGCGCGAGCAACGCCTCGATCGCCCGCTTGGCGAGGTTCTTGTCGTTGTTCGGCAGGTAAATCAGGTCCGATCCGCCGTTGGTGGCGACCACGAGGTCGGGCTTTGCGGGATCCTTGCCGAGCAGGCCGTTGCCGGCCTTGGGGTGCGCGTTATCGGCGACCCGCGCGTTCTTGTCGTTTGGATCGAACAGTGGCAGCTCCAGCGCCTTCGCGAGGTCGATTGCGACAAAGCCCATGGGCAGAAAATCCTTCGGGGTATCGTCGTAGCTGAATTTCGCGGAAGGGCTCGTCTTGCTCTCCTTCGAAATCGTCGAGAAGCCGTGATCGGCCGCGATCATGACGTCGGTGGTGGCGGCAAGCCCGAGATCGTCGAGGGCTTTTCGCAGTTGCGCCAGATTGTCGTCGGCATTTTTGATGCCGGCCATCGAGGTGGGGCCATTGATTCCCGGCGTGACGGTATTGAGGCTGTCGCCAGTGTTGTGCTGGCTGCCGTCAGGATCGCGCGACCAGAACACCAATACAAAGGGCTTGCCGCGCGCCTTAAACATCGGAAGCACCACCTTGGCGGCGACGTCGGCCATATAGGCCTGCTGCACGGTGTTGGCGACCGTGGTCCCCGGCGTCTTGGCATCGCCGGCCTTGCCGTTTTCTCCGCGCGAGGGGGTCGCGAGCGGTAGATTGGCCTTGGTCAGGGCGCCCTTCATCTCATCGGAGAGGGGGACGCCGTTCTTGCCGCCGGTGGAGTCGTCGATCACGATCGAATGCAGGCCGGGTTTATCGGCGCGGTCGGTATGGTCGAAAACGAGGGCCGGACCGACCTTGCCGATTGCCGCGGTCGAGAAACCTTGCGCGCGCGCCATCTTCAGGATGGTTTCTTCGTTCAGATAGTCGCTCCCGAAATGCTCGTCGATATCGCCGAGCACCGCGTCGTTTTCAATGAACGGGACAACGGTATCGGCCGGCGCCGACATATAGCCGGTAAAGATCGTGTTGCTGAAGGTTCCGGTATCGCCGAGGTAATGCCCGGTCGCCATGCCCGAGGCATTGGCCATGGTGAAAGTCGGAAACAGCGAATGCGGATTCCTGAAGTTGACGCCCTTGTCGCGGACCTCGGCCATGGCCGGCGCGGTTTCGGGGGTGACCTTCAGCGCACGCAAGCCGTCGGGAATGAACAGGATCAGGTTATGCGGCGTGTTGTTTTGCGCGGACGCCCCGCCCGCGGCCAGCGTGAACAGACCAGCGGATAGCAGCACGATTGCGCGGCGCATGAACATCTCCCTGCAAGCGGCGATTCTGCGGCCCTCTTGGCCGTGCCTTTGTTTAGTTTTGCTATGCGACGGATTTGTTACAGTCCGGTCGGATGCGCAGAGGGCTATTCCCGATTTCCTGGGGCTCCGCAAGTACCTGGACGGGACTGGAACCAATCGGCCGCCAAGCTCGATTAGGTCTCTGCCCGCATGGTTGCCTGATAGAATAGCGCAATTCGGAGTGCCTGGATCTCCCGGCACATCGTGATTTGAGGGGGCGCGCGGGAGCAGATGCAGGACTTCATCAAAACCGGAAGGCTCCGCGAAATCCTTCGATCGGTCGGCGTATCCGTTTTGATGACGATGGCGACCCTGGCGGCACTGGAAGTTGTTTTGCGCGTCGCCGATTTTCGGGAGCTGCGCGAAGGCGTGAGCGAGCGCTCGCTCAGCTATCGCTATGACGCCGAGCTCGGATGGGCGCCGATACCCAATTCAAGCTCGGTCGTGATCAACGCCCGCTCGATCCACGCCAAACACAATAGCCTCGGATTGCGCGACGAGGAGTTCCGCCTCGATGCCAAACCGACCATCCTGTTTCTAGGCGACTCGTTTGTATGGGGTCTCGATGCCGAGGCCGACGAGCGCTTCACGGATTTGCTGAAGCTGAAAATCCCCGACCACAAGATTTTGGCGGCGGGGGTTTCGGGATACGGCACCGATCAGGAATATCTGCTGCTCAAACGCCTGTGGCCGAAAGTTGAGCCGGCGGTCGTCGTGCTGATCTTCTGCACGCAAAACGACCGCTTGGACAACAGCACCAACATCCGCTACGAGGGCTATCAGAAGCCTTACTTCGAGACCGCTTCCGACGGCGCGCTGGTCCAAAGCGAACAGCCGGTCCCGACATCCCGCCTGCAATACATCAAGGAAAACTGGCTGGTGCGGAATCTGTGGCTCGCCCGGCTCGTGACCTCGATCTATGTGAAGCTCGACCATCCGCTGCGGTTTGTGCCCGATCCGACCGAGCGGCTGGTCGGCAAGATACGTGAGTTCGTGGAGACGAACGGGGCCAAATTCCTGGTCGGGATCCAGTACCGCGACGAAGAGCTCGTTCGGTATCTGCAGTCGAGCGGCATTCCTTTCGTCTTGCTCGACGGTGCGGCAGCCTATCCAGGCTCGGCAACCGGCAGCCATTGGACACCCGAAGGCCAAAAATTCGTGGCCGAGCGCATGCTCGGCTTGTTGACCGAAAACAACATTGTTCGGACAAGGGACGCCGGCGCGAACAGCCGCTAGAACGAATCTGCCAGCTCGATTTCCTTTTCCAAGGCCTCGATCCTGCGCAATGCTTCGGCCCGCGTTAGGTCCTCTTCAAACTGCCGGGGCTGGTACGCCTCATGGCTGAGCTTTCTCAGTCGTAGCGCCTGGGCTCGGGTCATTTGGTCCGTCAGCCGGTCTTTAACCCTGTTCATTTTTTGCCTTTCTTGCACGGTAGTGTGTCTTGACTATATGTTCTATATTTGTTCTAGTAAGCCATGGACAATAGAATTAATGAAATCCGGCGCAAAATCAGTGTTTTGCGGGCCGATATGATGGAAGTCGAGGCGGCGATCCGTGGCCAGATCAAGCAGGATCTGGACTGCGCGGAATCCGCTGCGCGGCTTTTTGCGATGCGTCAGGAGGTCGTGGCATGGATCGGTGACTGGAAGGCCGCCGGCGGCGGCGAGCGGTTGCCGACCGTGCAGGAGCGGCTGAAGGAAAATCATCGCTCGCCCGAGAAGAACAAGCCCGAGAAGAACAAGCCCGAGAAGAACAATAAGAGCGAAAAGCTGCGCGTCGTCGCGCGCCGCTAGGCTCTGCCGTCCGCTAGGACTTGCAAGAGCGAAGCCGGCCTCGTGCGGACGCAGCTCGGGGATTTCCAAAAATTTTTCGGCGTCCCCTTGAAACCTGTTCGCCGTTTTCCAATTTTTATTCCGCCGCCGCGAGGCGGCCGGGGCGCCCGTCGAGGGCCCCGCGATTGAGACGGGCGCCGGTCATGGTGTCCGGTGCCGGCTCGTACCATCTTGCTCTTTGGAGGATTTGGCTATGAGGTATGATTGGACTCCGCTGTGGCGATCGACCGTTGGTTTCGATCGTCTGTTCGACGCCTTCGACGAAGTTCAGAAGGCAGCCGAAGACAACTATCCCCTCTACAATATCGAACGCGTGGACCAGGATCGCTTCCGGATTTCGGTAGCACGTCCGTTCAAGCGGCAATTCACGCTCGCCGACCATGTCGAGGTCAAGAGCGCCAGTTTCGAGAACGGCTTGCTGGTGATCGAACTGGCGCGCGAGATTCCCGAGGCCATGAAGCCACGCAAGATCGAGATCGGCGCCACCGCGCCGAAAACGGTCAGCCAGATCGATGCGAGGGCCGCCTGAACCGCGCTCGTGAGGCAAGCCAAATCATGTTGCCGCGTCTTCGCGCGCGGCAACTACAGCATGATCCGGAAAAGTGGACACCGGTTTTCCGAAAAGATCATGCTCAATTAAAAACCTAAAGCGCGATGACGATCTAACTTAAATGTCATCGCGCTTTAGGTCGATTTGTCAACCGGATTGGAGGAAACGATGCGGCCGACGACCGCCGACAACGCCGACAACAATGTGTTCGACTTCAATGCGCTGCTTCATCCCGGGACCGTGTTCGCGCATCCCAAAGATGTGGTGGCCAATGCTTCGCTCAGCCTATCGGAAAAAAGGGCGATCCTGGCGTCCTGGGCTTCGGACGCTTCGGCGATCGCTTCCTGCCCATCCCTGCGAGCGCCGGCCGGGCTGAGAGCGCCAGTCACCATCGATGAAATCCTGGAGGCGCTTCACGAGCTCGATGGCGGGCCGCGGCATCCGCCGGGCGGCAAGCCGAACCGCCTGCGTTCAACCAGCCGCGCATTGGCGGCTTGAAGACGGAAGGCCGGGCGCCGGCCGACTCGGGTCCGCAAAGCTGGTGTCTCGCGAAAGCGCGCTCACCAGATGGCCGCCGCCAAGGCTGCCAGCAGCGCCGGCGGCGTCACCAACAAACCGAGTTGCAGGAAGCGCCAGGCGCTGACATGCACTTCCTCGCGGCGCAACGCCACGAGCCAGAGGATCGTTGCCAGTGATCCCGTGACCGATAGGTTTGGCCCGAGGTCGACCCCGACCAGGATCGCGGTGACGATTGGCGTCGGAAGGTGATCGCTGGCGACGACCGAGCCTGCGACCAGGCCGATCGGCAGGTTGTTCGCGACATTATCGGCGATGGCGGTAACGATGCCGACGCTCCAGGTGGCCCCGGGTACGGATTGCGCAACCGCGGCATGGAGCATTGCGCTCAAATCCGCGATCGCGCCGGTCCGGTTCAACGCTTCCACCATTGCGAACAATCCCGCGACCAGCGGCAACACGCCCCAGGAAATGTCCTTGAGAACCGGCCAGGGCGATTGCCGGCTCAGGACAAGTACGGCGGTGGCCGTGACCGCGCCACAGATGAAAGTCGGCAAGCCAAGCTGAAAGTCGAGCGCGGACGCCCCCAGCAGAACGATCCCGATCGCGCCGATGCCGATGGCGGTGAGTTTGCCTTCCCGGCTCAATTTTGGCTTGGGGACGTTGATCTCGATTCGCTCCTCGTTCAGCGCGCGGTGCTGCGTGAGGCGCAGGACGATGTAGGTCACGACGATAGCGGCGACCGACGGTAGCGCGAATTGGCGCAGCCACTGCAAAAGATGCGGCATGCGTTCGCCGAACACGACAAGATTGGCGGGGTTTGAGATCGGCAGCACGAAGCTTGCTGCGTTGGCGATGAAGGCGCACACGAACAGATAGGGCAGGGGGCTCGCGCCCGCCGCGCGGGTTGCGGCATAGACCGCTGGCGTGAGCACAATGGCCGTTGCGTCGTTGGACAACAGCGTCGTGACCAGCGTGCCGACCAGGTAGACCAGCAGAAACAGCCGCTGCGGAGAGCCGCGCGCATGCTCGACCGCAAACGTCGCAAGGTAGTCGAACAGTCCCTCGTGCCGGGCCAGCTCCGCGATCAGCATCATGCCGATCAGGAAGAGATAGACGTCAGTGCCTTTGCGCATGCCGTTGAGCGCGTCGCCCCATGGCAGCAGGCCGCATACCACCAGTGCGACGGCTCCGGCCACGGCCCAGATCGCTTCGGGCAGACGAAAGGGCCGAATCATCACCCCGGCGGTGGCTAGGGCGACGATGCTCCCGGACAGGATGGAGGCGTGCGGTAGGGGCGGCAAAATGTCGTTCGAACCTTCCAGGCTTGCCCGCGATCTCTGAGGCGATACTCGTATGGCTAATAAGCCCTGGCTATTCATACCGCCCGGGTCGGCGGAACCAAAGGTTGGAATCTAACCTGGCACCCCGGCGGATCGTCCAGATTTGAACATTTGCGTCCGCTATGGACTTCTCATCGGCCGCCACGGCGTTGGCTGACCTTGCAGGGGTACCTGAATGCTCGACGGCTTCAGCAAACGCGACTTCGCAATATTTGCCGGCGTGCTGTTGCTGGCGGGCGCGCTGACCGTCGGCGTCGTTGATTTCGTGATCTATCACTATGTCTTTCAGGACACGAATGCGGCCCCCATCCTCGCGAAATAATCCGGAACGATCCGGCGAGCGCTGCGTTGGCTTTCCGTTCGCAAGAACAGATGACCTTCCTAAAACGGCTTTGGCGCTGTCCCCCTCGGCGTTGAGGCCGTTTTTCTTTGAGACAGTTCAAAGAGGCCGATTGACTTTTCTAGAACAAAAAGAGAACATCACCCCAGAGCCTCAATTCCCGGAACCTTCGGATGTCCTCGAGTTCACAGCCGAACGCGCTAGAGGACACCGGGCTGGAGGCAGCGGTCGAGCAGGCGATCGCTGCGTGCGGGGGCGACATGCGATCCGCCATCCGCGCGCTGATCGTTGCCAACGACTATCTGGAATCGGAGGTCTGCGAGCTGATGAAGGCGGTTTCGCACGCGTACGCGCGCGGAAGATTTCATAGCTATTCCGGCTGAAAATATTCGGCAGGCGAGGGCGCAGGCCCTGCGGGGTGGACATATACCGTTGCCTCGGTCGCGTTTTGCTGTACGACGGAATTGTTACCTCCCGCCCGCCATGCCAGATTGCCCGACCCCCAAGGTCTGCCCAAGCAAACAAGAACATGTTCAAACGAATTCTGATCGCAAATCGCGGCGAGATCGCCTGCCGCGTCATCAAGACCGCCCGCCGCATGGGGATTGAGACGATCGCCGTCTATTCCGAAGCCGACCGCGATGCGCTTCATGTCGAAATGGCCGATGCCGCCGTCCTGATCGGACCGCCGGCGGCTGCCGAAAGCTATCTGTTAATCGACAAGATCGTCGATGCCTGCCGCAAGACGGGGGCCCAAGCCGTGCATCCCGGCTACGGATTCCTGTCGGAACGCGAGGCCTTTCCGCGCGCGTTGCAAAAGGCCGGGATCGTCTTCATCGGTCCCAACGCGGGCGCCATCGCCGCGATGGGCGACAAGATCGAGTCCAAGAAGGCCGCCGCAAAAGCAAAGGTCTCAACGGTGCCGGGCCATCTCGGCGTCATCGATAGTGAAAAGCAGGCCGTGAAGATCGCCGACGAGATCGGCTATCCCGTGATGATCAAGGCGTCCGCCGGCGGCGGCGGCAAGGGCATGCGGATCGCGCATTCGAAGTCGGAAGTCGCCGAAGGCTTCATCCGCGCCAAGGCCGAGGCAAAATCCTCGTTCGGCGATGACCGCGTCTTCATCGAGAAATTTATCGTCAATCCCCGCCACATCGAGATCCAGGTGCTGGGCGACAAGCACGGCAACGTCATCCATCTCGGTGAGCGCGAATGCTCGATCCAGCGCCGCAATCAGAAGGTGATTGAGGAGGCGCCGTCGCCGCTGCTCGATGAAACCACCCGCCGCAAGATGGGCGAACAGGCGGTCGCACTGGCAAAGGCCGTGCATTACGATTCCGCGGGAACCGTCGAATTTGTCGCTGGGCAAGACAAGAGCTTCTACTTTCTCGAGATGAACACGCGGCTGCAGGTCGAGCACCCCGTGACCGAGCTGGTCACCGGCATCGATCTGGTCGAGCAGATGATCCGGGTTGCCGCCGGTGAAAAGCTGGCGCTGGCGCAGAAAGACATTAGCCTGAGCGGATGGGCGGTGGAATCGCGCGTCTACGCCGAAGATCCGTTCCGCAATTTCCTGCCTTCGGTCGGACGGCTCGTGAAATATCGCCCGCCGGCGGAGGCGAACCAGAACGGCATCACCGTGCGCAACGACACCGGTGTGCAGGAAGGCGGCGAGATTTCCATCTTCTACGATCCGATGATCGCGAAGCTCGTCACCCACGCGCCGTCGCGCGCGGCCGCGATCGAAGCGCAATCGACCGCGCTCGATGCATTCTATGTCGACGGCATCCGTCACAACATCCCGTTCCTCTCGGCCTTGATGCATCACCCGCGCTGGCGCGAGGGCAAGCTTTCGACCGGCTTCATCGCGGAGGAATTTCCAACGGGGTTTGCGGCGCGGCGGCCGCAAGGCGAGGTCGCGCGAAGGCTGGCCGCGGTGGGCGCTGCGATCGATCACGTGCTTGGCGAACGCAAGCGGCAGATTTCCGGCCAGATGAGCGGCCGGTTGGTGCAGCGCGAGGGCCGCCGCGCGGTGTGGCTGGAACGCGAGGAGATCGCCCTCGATGTCGCGCGCGAGGCCGACGCCATCGCGGTGCGCTTCATCGATGCCGAGGGCGTGCGCGGCAAGCCGCATCGACTGGTCTCATCGTGGGCGCCGGGTGAAGTGGTCTGGCAGGGCACCATCGACGGGCA